>NZ_JAUNHK010000075.1:0-8331 GCF_030523985.1 Deinococcus sp. | reverse complement strand
CGAGGTCAATAGATTGCAGCAGCACGTCACGCGCCGAGCGGGTTTTGGCCTGCGGGTGGGGGTTCCAATGCCCGAACGAAAGGAAACCAATCTTCTTCATGGCAAGAGATTATCAAAATCGGTTTGAAAAGTAAAGCGATTTATTTTAGAAAGAAAATTTGGGAGCGACAGGATGGCAGCCGCTAAACTTGCAGCAAGATGACCCCCGATGAACAACAGCAAAAACGGCTCCTGGCCTTTGCACAGGCTTACGACCCCGCCCTGACCGAAGCCCCCGAAGCCTTCCAATTTGGAGACTCACCCGAGATGGCTGACCGCCTGCTTGCTCTGGTACTGAGCGGCAAAAAAACAGCCACGACAGGATGGCCTGCTGACCCGAGTGTTTATGAGGGCATGCTCTCTATCGTGCTGGACGGACGGAACCAGCCCAGGGCCATTATCCGCACCGTGCAGGTAGAGCAGGTGCCTTTCCTTGAAGTTTCCGCTGCCTTTGCTGCGGCTGAAGGCGAGGGCGACCTGACCCTGGACTGGTGGCGCGAAGCTCACCGCCACTTTTTTCTGCGCCAGCAGACAGAACACCCCTTTACAGACAAAGAAGCCGTGCAATGCGAAACCTTTGAGGTGGTCTGGCCGCAACCCTGAAGCTAGCTTCAAAGCACCAAAAAAGCCGAAGCACATGGCTCCGGCCCTTTTTCTATCGACTATTAACCATCGACCATCAACGGTCTTAGAAGTCCATTCCGCCCATGTCAGGGGCAGCGGGCGCAGCAGGCGCGGCCTTCTCGGGCTTGTCGCTGACGATGGCTTCGGTGGTCAGGATGAGAGAAGCGATGCTGGCGGCGTTTTGCAGCGCGGTGCGGGTCACCTTGGCGGGGTCGACGATGCCAGCGGCGACCATGTCGTCCACGTACTCACCAGTGGCGGCGTTGTAGCCGTAGCGGGGCTTGTCGCTGTTGATGACGGCGTTCACGATGACGCTGCCTTCTTCACCCGCGTTGGCAGCGATCTGGCGGGCGGGTTCTTCCAGCGCACGAACCAGGATGCGCGCACCAGTGGCTTCGTCGCCGTGCAGCCCTTCAGCGGCCTTCTTGACGGCGGGAATCACGCGCAGCAGGGTGGTGCCGCCGCCCGAGACGATGCCTTCTTCCACAGCGCTGCGGGCGGTGCTCAGGGCGTCCTCGTAGCGGTGCTTCTTTTCCTTCAGTTCGGTTTCGGTAGCAGCGCCCACGCGAATCACGGCCACGCCGCCGCTCAGCTTGGCGAGGCGCTCTTGGAGTTTTTCGCGGGCATAGTCGCTGTCGGTGTTGTCCAGCTCGCCCTTGATGGCGTTCACGCGGGCGTCGATGGCGCTCTGCTCGCCCTTGCCGTCCACGATGGTGGTTTCGTCCTTGGTGATCTGGATGCGGGCGGCGCGGCCCAGCATCTCCATGGTCACGTTTTCCAGCTTGTGACCCAGGTCTTCGCTGACCACTTCGCCACCGGTCACGGCGGCAATGTCGCGCAGCATTTCCTTGCGGCGGTCACCGAAGCCGGGGGCCTTCACGGCGGCGATGTTCAGGGTGCCGCGCAGCTTGTTGACGACCAGGGTGGCGAGGGCTTCGCCTTCCACGTCTTCCGCGATGATCAGCAGGGGCTTGCCGGTCTGGGCGACCTTTTCCAGGATGGGCAGCATGTCCTTGAGGTTGCTGATCTTCTTTTCGTTGATGAGGATGTAGGCGTCGTCCAGCACGGCTTCCATCTTCTCGGGGTTGGTGATGAAGTAAGGGTTGATGAAGCCCTTGTCGAACTGCATCCCTTCCACCACGTCCACTTCGGTGTCGAAGCCCTTGCTTTCCTCGATGGTGATGACGCCTTCCTTGCCCACCTTGTCCATCGCGCTGGCGATTTCTTCGCCCACGGTTTCGTCGTTGGCGCTGATGCCCGCGACCTTCTTGATGGCTTCGCTGTCTTCGACGGGCTGGGCCTGCTTCTTGATTTCTTCGATGGCGACAGCCACGGCCTTCTCAATGCCGCGCTTCAGGGCCAGGGGGTTAGCGCCCGCCGCCACGTTCCGCAGACCTTCTTTGACGATGGCCTGACCCAGCACGGTGGCGGTGGTGGTGCCGTCACCCGTGATGTCGTTGGTCTTGCTGGCGACTTCCTTGAGCAGCTGGGCGCCGATGTTTTCCAGCTTGTCCTCCAGCTCCACTTCCTTGGCGACGGTCACGCCGTCCTTGGTGATGGTGGGGCTGCCGAACTTCTTCTCGATGACCACGTTGCGACCACGGGGGCCAAGGGTCACTTTGACAGCGTTGGCGACGGCGTTGACACCGCGCTCCAGGCTACGGCGGGCTTGTTCGTCGAATACGAGCTGTTTAGCCATGATGGTTGCTCCTTACGGAGCGTCTAAACGTCAAAACGTCTAAACGCTAAAAGATGAGAGGGAGGCTTTTTGCTGTTGACCCTCTCCCTTCATGGGGGAGGGCCTTGCGAAGCAAGGGGTGGGGGTGAGGGGTATTACTCGACGATGGCGAGAATGTCGCGCTCGGAGAGGATGCTGTAGTTCTTGCCCTCCAAGCTCACTTCGGTGCCGCCGTACTTGGCGAAGTACACGGTGTCGCCTTCTTTCACGTCCAGGGCCACGCGGGTGCCGTTGTCGAGCAGCTTGCCGTTACCGACAGCGACAACCTTGCCGCGCTGGGACTTTTCCTTGGCGGTATCGGGAACGTACAGGCCGCCAGCGGTCTTCTGCTCGGCTTCTTCGACAATTTCAACCAGCACGCGGTCGCCTAATGGTTTCAACATGGGTATACCTCCAGAAAGTGAAATGAGTGGCGGATGATGTCCAGGCGCGGTTTTTTCCGTACCCAGACGGCTTATCCAAAGCTGATGGTAGTACGGTGCTACGAAAAATGTCAAACACCCTTAGCTGACAATCTGAGTCTGACACGCTCAAGGTGCGCCAGGACGCGCAAAGCAGGTATTGACTCTTTGGGCTATAGCTTTGATATATATATGTCATCCCACTATATTCAGGAGGCAGAAGAGTGGCTCGCCCCGAAATCCTGTCCCGTATGCCCTTTGAAGAAGCCTTTTCCGCTCTAGGAGACGCGCCGCTGACCCTTGCCGTGCTTGACCTCGACCATTTCAAGCTGCTGAACGACACGCTGGGCCACAGCGAGGGCGACCGCGTGCTGAAAGTCGTGGAGCGCCTGCTGTCGGGGAGTCTGCCGACGGGCAGCGTCGTGGGGCGCATCGGCGGCGACGAGTACGCGGTGATGTTGCCCGAAACCGCCGCCGAAACCGCCCTGATTCTGTTCGATGAGGTCATCAAGCACTTTCACATTCACCGCGACCCGCAGTGGCCCAAGACCCTGGGCCTGAGCGTGGGCCTCGCCGCTCGCCCAGCCCACGCCAGCGAGTACGCCGACCTCAAGCGGGCCGCTGACGAAGCGATGGTGCGGGCCAAACGCGAGGGCCGGGCGCGGGCCTGCATCTACGTGGAATCCAAGATGGTCCTCAAGTCCAACTACTACCCCAAGAGCCAACTGGAACGCCTGAGCAAGCTGTCCGGCGCCCTGGGCCGCACCGAGGCCAGCCTGCTGCGTGAGGCGCTGGACGACCTGATTGAAAGGAACCGGGGAGAACTGTGAACCATACGACCACCCTGCAAGACGGCGACCTGACCCTGCGCCCCCTCACCGAAGCCGACATTGGGCCGCTGTGCGACCTCGCCACCGCCCACGCCGAGGCGCTGCGGCTGATGGGCACGCCGCCGAATACACCCGACTACTACCGGGGCGCACTGACCGACCCCATGCAACTGGCCTTCGTGGTCGAGGTGGGCGGGCAACTGGCAGGCAGCACGCGCTACGGCGATATTCGCGCCGCGCACTCGGGGCTGGAAATCGGCTGGACGTGGCTCACGCCGCAGCACTGGCGCACGGGGGTCAACCGCCGGATGAAACGCCTGCTGCTGGCCCACGCCTTCGAGGAAATGAAGATGGAACGGGTACAGCTCAAGACCGACATCCTGAATACGCGTTCCCAACGGGCCATTGAGGGTATCGGCGGCGTGCGCGAAGGCGTCCTGCGTTCGCACATGCGCCGCGCCGACGGAACGATGCGCGACACGGTGATGTATTCGGTCACGCGCCCGGAGTGGGAGGGGGTCAAAGCGCGGCTGGGTGGGATGGAATGACCACCGACCCCTTTCTCCCCGGCTGGCTCACCGCCATGCAAGAAGCCTGGGACGGCTACCTCTACGGCTCCTATCCCATCGGCGCGTGCATCGTGGACGCCCAGGGGCAGGTCGTGGCACGCGGGCGCAACCGCCTGGGCGAACCGAGGCGGGCACACGCGGGCGTGATTGGCGGGCACGACCTCGCCCACGCCGAAATCAATGCGCTGCTGAACGTGCCCGACATGCGCCGCCCCGATTGCCTGTCGTGGACGGTGCTGACGACGGTGGAGCCCTGCCCGCAGTGCGCTGGAGCCATCGCCATGAGCGGTATTCGTGGGGTGAGTTACGCGGCGGCTGACCCCTGGGGCGGCTGCGTCCATCTGCTGCGCGACGACCCTTACATGAGCCGCTGGGGACAGATGCGCGTCGGACGTGCGCCGGAGGACCTCACGCGGGCGGCGCTGCGGCTGACCCTGGTCGGTTTTCTGGAGGAAGGCCACCGCCCCGAAGACCGTTTTCTGCAAAGTTTCGCGTCCCACAAAGCCGAGTTCAGGGCCGCCCGCGAACTTCACGACTCCGGCACGCTCTCCCGCCTGCGCTCGGGCGGGGCGACACTCACCGACGCGCTCACTGAACTGCTGGGCAAGCCCGTTCCGGCGGCGTGGCTGGAACTTTTGCAAGGAACCGCACCCCCACGCCCGCAGACTTTCGCGCCCAACCTCTCCCCCGGCCTGGAGCGCACGGGCCGCGCCTGCGCCTGGATAGAGCGGGAGGACGGACGGGTACTGATGACCGAGGCGCGAATGGGCTGGACACTGCCGGGCGGCGGCATAGAGAGGGGCGAAACGCCGCAACAGGCCGCCGTGCGCGAAGCCTGGGAAGAAGCGGGCGTGCGCGGCGAAGTGGCGGGCGAGGGCTGGACGCTGGACGACGGTGCGGGGTCGGTCTGCGTGCCTTTGCGGGTGCTGGCACAGGAAAGCAGCCCCGAAGGAAAATCCTGCATCTGGGTCAACCCCCACGCGCTGCCCTGGGCACTGGACGAACAACTGCGGCAAATCCTGGCGGCACGCGGTCAGACGCCGGAACCGCTGCGCCTGCCGCCTCTAGTCGCTCAGGCGTATGCGCTGGCCCTCGCGTCGGGCTTCGACCGCTCGTGCAGCGAGGAAACCGGGCGGCTGCTGCGAACGCTGGCGGCGGGCAAACCGGGCGGGCGACTGCTGGAACTCGGCACCGGCCTGGGCGCAGGTGCGGCGTGGCTGCTGGCGGGCATGAGCGCCGACAGTACGCTGCTCACGATAGAAAACGACCCGGAGCGGGCCACGAAAGCGGCGGAGGTGCTGCGGCAGGACGAGCGGGCGCGAGTACAGGCAGGCGACTGGGCTGACGCCCTATCGGACGGGCCGTTCTACCTCATCTTCAGCGATTGTGCGCCCGCCAAGCAGGAAACTGCCCACCTTGACCGCCTTGTGGACGCGCTCTGTCCCGGCGGACTGCTGGTCGTGGACAACTTCTCGCCGCCGATGTACCTGCCTGCCGAATTGCACAGTGGCGACGCCCAGCGGGACGCCCTGTTCGCCCATCCGCGGCTGGCGTGCAGCGAGCTTCAGGTGGGGCGCAAGGAAAGGGTCATCCTGGCGACCCGGAGGTCAGAATGAAACTCACTCTTCTGCGACATGGCCGCAGCCGCGCCGACGACGAAGGCGTGCATGAGGGCCGTTACGACTCGCCGCTGACCGACGTAGGCTGCGAACAGGCCCGCCGACTGGCGGCGTACTGGCAGGCCAACCCACCGGGATTCGACCGGGCCTACTGCTCGACCCTGAAGCGGGCGCAGCAAACCGCGCAGGTCATGGCCGAGGCGCTGGCCCTTCCGCTGACGCCCAGCGACCTTCTGCGCGAATGGGACAATGGCCCGCTCGCTGGCATGAACCGTGAGGAAGCGCTGGCAAAGTACCCCATTCCGGCCTTCCGCCACGACCTTGACCCCTTTACTCAGGACGGTGGCGAGAGTCAGGCCGCCATTCGCGTCCGCGCCCTGCAAGCGCTGGAGCTGGTCTGGCAAGGCGGCGGCGAAGACATTCTGGTGGTGTCGCACGGCGGCTTCCTCAATTCCATGCTGCGTGAACTGCTCGGCGTGCAGCACGGCTGGTTTGCCTTCGAGGACACCCGTTTCGCCACCCTGCACCTCAGCCGCACGTCCCACACGGTGATGCTGACGGGCGTGAACCTCGCGCCGCACTTGCCGGAGTAATACGGATTCCGCTCCATTCCGCCATAGTCGCAACTACACCGCCTATGGCTCCATTCCACGAAATCCTTAGCTGTTCCTACTCCTTCCAGTCGGATTTCATCCCCCAAACTGGGGGACTTCAATCGGAATCGATATCAGTTGCCGCGCCGTCCGCGTTTTTCGGCCTCTATCGCCCGTTGCAACTCGCTGATTTGGCCCAGAATGGCGATCTGCTCGGCGGGCGGGGCGGTGACGACCTGTTGCTTGAGCAGGGCGACCTCGGCCCTCAGCGCGTCTATGTTGAGCGTGACCTGAATCTCATCCACCGCCGTAGCCGCGTAGGCGACCACCTTCTGCTCGTATTCCTGCGAGGAAGCGCGGGACAGGGTGCGCGGGTCGCGGGCCTCGAACATCAGGCGAATCAGCAGTTGTTCCTCGGGCTGCCCCCGGAAAATGTCCAGAATCTCGTCGGGACTCTGGGCGTCACGGGCGGCCAGCATCACCTTTCTGACCGCCTCGTTGCGCCAGGGCATCGAGCCGTCCAGCTTGGCGAGCAGCGAGGGGTCCACCAGCAGTTGCCGCAGCAGTGCCAGCTCATGCTCTTCCTCGCCCCCACCCTGGCTCATGCCCGCCAGATGGGTGTCGGTCAGGGTGCGCTTTTTGGCCCTGGACCCTATCCAGTCCAGCAGCCCTTCAGGCCGAATGCCCAGCAGTTCGCAGGCCGCCGCCCGCATGTCCTGGGCGATGCTGTCGAGCGGGTCGAGGTTCTGCATGCGCGGCAGCAGCTCCATCAGAATGTTGCGTTTGCCCTGGTTGGTCGCCGTGCCGTATTTCTCGGTGGCGGCCTGCACGCGGTAGCGCACTTCGTCCAGCCCGCCCGCCAGCGCCCCTTGTACCTGGGCCTCGTCGCCCGCCAGCAGCGCGTCGGCGGGGTCTTTGCCGCTGGGAACACTGGTCGCCCGCACCCGGAATTTGGCCCCGATGACCTGGTCGAGTCCCGCCAGCGTCGCCTTGAGGCCCGCCGCGTCCTGGTCGAACATCAGCACGATGCTTTGTGCACCCAGGCGTTCGAGCAGCGTGGCATGTTCGGCGGTCAGCGCCGTGCCCAGACTCGCCACCGCGCCCGTAAAGCCGTGCTGGTGCATGGCGATCACGTCCATGTACCCTTCGACAACCACCAGTTCCGCGCCGCTGCTCAGACCCAGGCGGGCCTTGTCCAGCCCGTAGAGCAGTTCGCCCTTTTTGAAGGCGTCGGTTTCGGGCGTGTTCAGATATTTGGGCTTGGAATCGTCCAGCACGCGCCCGCCGAAGCCCACCAGCCGCCCCAGATGGTCACGGATGGGAAACATGACACGGCCCCGAAAGCGGTCATAGACGCGCCCGTTTTCGGGGTTTTCAATCAGCAGGCCCGCTTCCAGCAGTTGCCGCTCGCTCAGCCCCTTGGTGCGGGCGAGTTTGAGCAAGCCGTCCCAACCCTCAGGCGCGTAGCCGAGTTCGAAGGCGGAAATCGTTTCGTCGGTCAGCCCTCGCCCGCGCAGGTAGTCCAGCGCCGCGCCCGAAAGGTGAGAGCGGAAATAGTCCAGCGCAAAAGCATTGACCTCATAAATGTCGCGGCTGGTCTTCTCGCCGTACTTGACCTCGATTTCCAGCCCGGCCCGGTCGGCCAGCTTGCGAAGCGCGTCCCCGAAGCTGAGGTTTTCCACCTGCTGCACGAAGCTGAACACGTCGCCGCTGGCCTTGCACCCAAAGCAGTGGTAATAGCCTTTCTCGGTGTCTACCTGAAAGGAGGGGGTTTTTTCCTTGTGAAAGGGACACAGCCCCTTGAGCCGCCCCTTCCCGGCAGGGGAAAGGTGGACATATTCTCCCACCACATCGGCAATATTCAGCCGTGCGCGGACATCTTCTTTGGTCGCCACCTTTCCACCTCCCTCGGCCCTGG
>NZ_JAUNHK010000074.1:4941-13915 GCF_030523985.1 Deinococcus sp. | reverse complement strand
GGCCCTTTACCGTTCTTCGAGCGCCAACTCCACCAGACGCGTGACCAGTTCGCTGTAGCTCAGGCCCGCCGCCTCGAACAGCTTGGGATACATGCTGGTGGTGGTAAAGCCGGGCATGGTGTTGACCTCGTTGAGGAACAGTTCGCCCGTTTCTTCCACATAAAAGAAGTCCACCCGGGCCAGCCCCGCGCAGTCGAGCGCCTTGAACGCCCGCAGCGCCTCGGCACGGATTTTCTCGGCAGTCTCGGCAGGAATACGGGCCGGAATGTGCATCTCGGCGCGGCCCTCGGTGTATTTGGTTTCGTAGTCGTAGAAGTCGGCGTCGAAGCTCAGTTCGCCCACCGGACTCGCCACCGGTGCGTCGTTCCCCAGAATGCCCACCTCGACCTCGCGGGGCTTGTGGCTGGTCATCGCTTCCAGAATCACGCGGCGGTCAAGGCTGAAGGCCAGTTGCAGCGCGGCGTCCAGTTCAGCGGCGTCATGCACCTTGCTGATGCCCACGCTGCTGCCCAGGTTGGCAGGCTTGACGAACAGCGGAAAGCCCAGTTCGGCGGCCCGCGCCCGCACCTCGTCGGGAGTCTGCTGCCACTCGCGCCGCACCGCCAGCCGCCACGCCACCTGCGGAATGCCCGCCGATTCCAGCACCTGCTTGGTCATCACCTTGTCCATGCTGACCGCGCTGCCCAGTACGCCGCTGCCCACGAAAGGAATTCCGGCAAGGGTCAGCAGGCCCTGGATGGTGCCGTCCTCGCCCATCGGCCCGTGCAGCAGCGGGAAGACGGCGTCGTAGCCCTCGGCACTGGCGGCGCGGTGCAGCACCAAGTCGCCGCCGTGGGCCGAGGTGCCGCTTTCCAGTGCCTTCTGGGTTTCGGTGGGCGGCAGCCAGCGCCCCTGCTTGCTGATCACCACCGGGGTCACGTCGAACTGGTCGCGGGGCAGGGCCGCCAGCACGCTCTGGGCGCTGCGAAGACTGACTTCGTGTTCACCGGACTGACCACCGGCCAGCAGCAAAATGCGTCGTTTCATCGCGGGGCAGTATGGCAGGTCTGCTTGTCAGTCGCCTGGAAAGGCGGCGAAGAGAGAAGATGCCTGCACCCCGGTGCTGCGTCTGTCCGGCATGGTTGCGCGGCCTGGGCTGGCGGGCGTCTGGTTGCTCCTGGCGGTTTCGGCTATCATGTCTAGCGTTCAACACCATAGGCAGGCCCACCCATGCTTCAGGCCACTTCTTGTGCGTTTCTCTCTTTTCCTGAGCGGGCTGGAACGGGAAGAAAAGGTGCATTCGTTTGCCCTTTGCCTCCCGTGGTTGAACGCTGTATCTTCTTGCATCACAACTCGCTTTTTCTCTGGAGGCTTATGAAAAAATTTGCACTGCTCAGCACGCTGCTCCTGACCGGGGCTGCCCTCGCCGCCGCTCCCAAAGACACCCTCGTTCTTCAGTACGGCTCGGACGTGCCCACCCTCGACCCCGGCGTGTCCTATGACACCGCTTCGGGCGAAATGATCGAGAACATGTACGAGACCCTGGTGAGCTACAAGGGCAGCTCCATCAAGGAACTCGAACCCCTGCTGGCGACCAAGTGGACGGTCGGCAACGGTGGCAAGACCTACACCTTCGACCTGCGCAAGAACGTCAAATTCCACTCCGGCGCGACCATGACCTGCGCCGACGCCGAGTACACCTTCGAGCGCAACCTCGTCACCAACTCTGCCGAGTCGGGCAACTGGTTTATTGCCGAGTCGCTGCTGGGCACCCAGAGCAACGCCAACGACGACAAGACCGTCACCTGGGCCCGTATCGACAAGGCTGTGGAGTGCAACAGCAAGGGCCAACTGGTCTTCACGCTGCCCAAAGTCGACCCCGCCTTCCTCGCCAAGCTCGCCTATAGCGGTCAGAGCATCGTCGAGAAAAAATACAGCGCGGGCATCGGCGAGTGGAGCGGCACCGAGAAGGACTGGAAGAGCTGGGTCGGCAAAGACCTGACCGGCTCCAACCTGTCGCAAAAGCCCAACGGCACCGGCCCCTACCAGCTCGTGCAAAAAGACGCCAACAACCTGCTGTTCAAGGCGTTCCCCGGCTACTGGGGCAAGGCACCTGCCATCAAGAACGTGATTCGCCAGAAGGTGCCCGAACTCGCGGCCCGTCAGCAGGCGTTCCTGCGCGGTGACGCCGACATCATCGAAGGCGGCGGGCGCAGCGTGGACGAAGCCCAGATCAAGGGCAAGCCCGGCGTGACCTGGGTGGACAACCTCCCCAACACGACTTCTACCGTCATCTTCATGAACCAGAACATCAAGGCGACGAACCTGCTGGGCAGCGGCAAGCTCGACGGCAAGGGCATTCCCTCCAACTTCTTCAAGGACGCCAACCTGCGCCGCGCCTTCTCTTACTCCTTCAACTACCAGCAGTACATCCAAGACGTGCTGAAGGGCAAGGGCAAGCAGCGCACCATGGCCCTCCCCGACTCGTTCCTGGGCTATGACCCCAAGGTCAAGACCTACACCTACGACAAGGCCAAGGCCACGCAGTACTTCAAGCAGGCCTGGGGCGGCAACGTCTGGAAGAACGGCTTTACCATGACTGTCAACTACCGTGCTGGCAACGTGCCCGCGCAGACGGCGATGGAAATCCTCAAGCGCAACGTCGAAGCCATCAACCCCAAGTTCCGCATCAACATCCAGCCCAAGCAGTGGAGCGAAATGCTCGCCGCGTCCAAGAAGGGCGAAGAAGCGATGGTCATGATCGGCTGGGCACCCGACTACGCCGACCCGGACAACTTCATCTACACCTTCTACGCCTCGGACGGCTACTACGCGCCCCGCAGCAACTTCAAGGACGCCAGCGTGGACAAGTGGGTCAAGCAGGCCCGCGCCACCGTCAACACCGCCGAGCGTACCCGCCTCTACAGCCTGGTCGGGAACCGTGGCTATGAGCAGGCTCCCTACATCCTGATTCCTGGTGGCATCGGCTACCTGACCTTCCGCAGCAACCTGGTGGGTCTGAGCGCCAAGACCTTCAACCCCATGAACTCGGGTGTGGGCGTGCCCTGGAAGGACCTCAGCAAGAAGTAATTTCGGCTGTCTCCGAGTGAGGGGAATGGGGCTGCCTTTGGCCCTGTTCCCCCTCATCTTTTGACCCGGTCTGTTTTTGCCAGACGCGGCTCACCCTCCCCTAGGCCGTTTGGCTTAGACTGGGCAACTTGAGGCTTTCATGATTAATTTTATCGCCAGACGACTCCTCCAGATACCACTGGTGATGTTGGTGCTGTCGCTGCTTTTGGTCGGGATCACCCAACTCCTGACGCCAGAGCAGCGGGCCGCCCCGTACATCAAAAGTGACAACCAAGCGTCCCGCGTCGAGCAAATCATCCGCGAGCGTGGCCTAGACCAGCCTTTCCCCGTGCAGTACGGCAAGTGGGCCGCCAGCACGCTCAGGGGCGACCTAGGCTACTCCACCGCCAGCGGCAAAGACGTGATTGACACGATCAAGGAACGCCTGCCCAACACCATCGAGCTGACGCTCTTTACGGCGATTCCGGTGCTGCTGCTCAGCGTGTGGCTCGGTTCGCTGAGTGCGCTGCACAAGGACAAGTTCATCGACCAGGTGCTGCGCGTGCTGACCATCCTGGGCTACAGCCTGCCGAGCTTCGTGCTGGGCATTGTGCTGCTGGCCGTGTTTTACGCCTACCTGGGCTGGCTGCCGGGGGCGGGACAACTGGAAGTGATCAACCAGTTCCAGACCGCTGGCATGAAGCGCTACACGGGCATGATGACCATTGACGCCATGCTGAACGGCAAATGGGAGGTCGCCAAGGACGCGCTGCGCCACCTGATTTTGCCTGCCACCACCCTCGCCATTGTGACCAGCGCCGACATCATCAAGGTGATGCGTAACTCCATGCTGGAAGTGCTGAGCAGCGACTACGTGCGCACCGCCCGCGCCAAGGGCCTTTCTCCCCGCGTGGTCAACAGCAAGCACGCCCGCCGCAACGCCCTGCTGCCCGTGATTACGCTGGGCGGCTTCCTGATTATCGGTCTGCTGGGCGGTTCGCTGATTACCGAAACCATCTTCGCCTACCCCGGTATCGGGCAGTGGGTCGTGCAGTCGGCGCTGCGGATCGACCTGGCAGGCGTGCTGGGCTTCGCGCTTCTCTCCGCCCTGATTGTGGTGGTCATGAGTACCCTGGTCGACATCCTGTATGGAGTCGTCGACCCCCGTGTGAGGTTTGACTGATGGCTGGCTCCGCTTCTGCTGCTGTTCCCACCAAAGTTCGCAACTCGCAGACGTTCTGGACTTCGCCCGGTATGCGCAAGCTCCGGCGCAACCCTCTGGCGGTCACGGGCTTTGTCATCGTGGTGCTGTTTTTCCTGCTGGCGCTGTTTGCCCCGCTGATTGCCAAGCCGACGGGCAACTGCCTGCGTGACCTGGGCATGGAGTCCCAAAGCCAGATCTACCAACCGCGGTTCGCGCTGAGGGCCATCTTTGCGCCGCCCGCCGAGTGCTACAAGATGGAGCGCGTGAGCTTCGCGCAGGAGCCTTCGCCCGCCAGCAGCATCAAAGACACCTTCGCTCCTTTCGGCACCGTCAACGGCTACAACATCTTCTACGGTCTGGTGTGGGGCACCCGCACCGCCCTGAAAATGTCGTTCATCATCGTTTCGATCACGCTGGCGATTGGCATCCTGATCGGCTCGATCAGCGGCTTTTACGGCGGCTGGGTAGACAACCTGATTCAGCGCTTTATCGACGTGATTCAGGCGCTGCCCGGTCTGGTGCTGACGGTGGTGATTCTGACCATCCTGCGGGCCAAAAACCCAGGGGGCGACCCGACGGGGCCGATTATCTTCGCGTACTGCGTGACTGGCTGGTCTAGCTACGCCAAAGTGATTCGCGGCGACATCCTCAAGACCCGCCAACTCGAATACGTGGACGCCGCCCGTGCGCTGGGGGCGCGTGACATGCGGATGATTCTGCGCCACGTCGTGCCCAACTCGCTGACCACCGTCTTTACCCTGGCGGTGCTGGCCCTCGCCACCGTGCCGCTGGGTGTGGCGGCGCTGTCCTTCCTGGGCCTGGGCTTTGAACCCGGCTACAGCGAATGGGGCCAGCTGATCGACTTTGCTCGTGCGTGGCTCAAGCCGGACTACTGGTACGTGCTGGCCTACCCCGCCATCTTCATCGTGCTGTTCAGCCTGGCGTTCAACCTGTTCGGTGACGGCCTGCGCGACGCGCTTGACCCCAAGACGCGCTGAGGCGTTGATGGTTGATGGTTGCGGCCTTGCGGCCTGATGGATGATGGATAAGGAATGGCTCCCCCGGCTGCGACTGGGGGAGCCTTCTTTTGGTTAGAGTGGCGTATGACGGCTGACCTCACCCCCATTTTTGAGCGGCTGGAAAACTGGCTGGCTGCCCACGCGCCGCGCATTCATGCCGAGCTGGAGGAAGGCGCCAGCGACGCCGACCTGGACGCGCTGGAAGTCGCCACCGGGCACAAGCTCCCCGCCGCCTACCGTGCGCTCTACCGCCGCCATCTGTACTGGGGGCAAACTTTCCCGCTTGACCATGTCCCGCTGGGCCACGTGCTGCACGAATGGCTGGTCTGGCAGCAACTGGAAGCCGAGTTTCAGGAAATGCAGGGCCACACCTCGCACCCGGCCGGGGCCATCACGCCGCAGTACATCAACCTGGGCTGGATTCCCTTCCTGAAAGACTGGGGGGGCAACAGCGTCGGCATAGACCTCGCGCCAGGGCCGGGGGGCGTTAGCGGGCAGGTCATCACCTTTGGGCGCGACGAGCGGGACAAATATGTGCTGGCCGACAGCCTGCAAGCTTTCCTGGCCGAGTATGTGGCGCGGCTGGAAGCGGGACGGGTGAGCGTGCAGCAACCCGAGTTCTTCCCCGAGGACTCCGAGCGGCTTGCCCTCCATGATGCGAAGGGCAGGGCTGTGGACGCTTATTCCACGCTGGCCGTTTTGTTTCCCGGTTTTGGCGCCTCGCCCCGGCGCTGAAGGCTATACATCCGGCGGTGCGGGCGTATCCTGCCCCTTATGAAGTGGCTTCGTGACCCTGCCCTCGCGCCGATTGTGGAAAAAGTGGAGGCCGGACAGCGCCTGACCTTCGACGAAGGGATGCAGCTTTTCCACACCCGCGACCTGAACGCGCTGATGCGTTTGGCCGACCTGCAAAAGCGGCGGCTGCACGGCGATAAGGTGTATTTCGTCCACTCCATGCGGCTGGAATTCACCAACATCTGTTACGTGGGCTGCACTTTTTGCGCCTTCGCCGCCCGCAAAGGCGAGGAGCGGGCCTGGGACTACGACCCCGACGAGGTGGTGCGGCAGGTGGGCCGCCGCTACCTGCCCGGCATCACCGAACTGCACATGAGCAGCGGGCATCACCCCAACCACAAGTGGGAGTACTACCCCGCGATGGTGCAGAAACTGCGCGAGGCGTACCCCGACCTTCAGGTGAAGGCCTTTACCGCTGCCGAAATCGAGCACCTGTCCAAAATCAGCAAAAAGCCCACCCGCGAGGTGCTGGCCGAACTTCAGGCGGCGGGGCTGGCGGCGATGCCAGGGGGCGGCGCGGAAATCTTTGCGGACCGGGTACGGCGGCAGGTCGCCAAAAACAAGGTCAAGGCCGAGAAGTGGCTCCAGATTCACCGCGAAGCCCACGAGCTGGGCATGCGAACGAACGCGACCATGCTCTACGGCCACATCGAAACGCTGGAAGAACGCCTCGACCACATGCACCGCCTGCGCGAGTTGCAGGACGAGACGGGCGGCTTCCACGCCTTCATTCCGCTGGCCTTTCAGCCGCTCGGCAACACGCTGGCGCAGAACCTCGGAAAGACTGACTTCACCACGGGCCTCGACGACCTGCGCAACCTCGCGGTGGCCCGCATCTACCTCGATAACTTCCCCCACATCAAGGGCTACTGGGTGATGATTGGCAGCGAACTGACCCAGGTGTCGCTCGACTGGGGCGTGTCGGACATTGACGGCACCATTCAGGAGGAGCACATCGCGCACGCGGCGGGGGCGACTTCGCCTATGGCGCTTTCGCAGGCGGGCATGGTCAAGATGATTCAGGCGGCAGGCCGCGTGCCCGTGCTGCGTGACGCCTACTACAACGAACTGGAAATCTTCGGGCGCAGCGGGGCTGACGCGGCAGACTGAGGTCAGGCGCTCAGTGCTGCTGGGCCCAGTATCCCGGCGTTTGCGTGGCGGGCAGCAGGGCCACGTCCTCGACAGCCCCGGCCCGCTGCGCCAGTGCCTTCGCTTCGGCGGCGGCCCGCTCTGGTCCCAGCCAGTCGTGCCAGTAGCTCTGCATGGTCTGGGTGACGAGGGACAGGGACACCGCATCGCTGCCGTCCAAGGCGCAATACAGCAAATCCAAATCTTTGAGGGGGCCGCCCCCTGGCCCGCCGACGGGTTGCCAGTAGGGGAGGTCAACGGTTCGAAAGCCCAGCGCGTGGAGTTGCCGACGGCGCACCACCGGGTCGGTGCCGACGCGCCGCTCGCCCGCCTGCTCGCTCGCGCTCTGGCGGCTGGCGTGGACACTGTCGGCAAACATGCCGCTCAGGCCCGCGCCGCGCACGTCTTCCAGACTGGCCTGGTGTAGCCCTCGGCCTATGCCCTGGCCCTGTGCCTCCCGCGCCACGCCCATAAACGAGTTGAAGCACGCCGCTGGCAACAGGCTGTAAATGGTGCCGCCCAGCACGGTGCCCGCCTCGTCCTCCGCCACCAACAGGCGGTCTTGTCTCTCGCCAAATCCGACGACCAGACGGGGGAAATATTCGGGCGGAATCAGCATGTCGGGGGCGTAGTAGCTGGCCTCCTGAATGCGCCCAAAGGCCGCCAGCGCGGGGTCTTGCGGGTCGGTGATGCGGCGAACGGTGACGGGCGCAGAAACAGGCATAGCCACAGGCTAGAGCGTGGCGGGGCTAGACTCGGTGAATGTATTGGCGGCTAGGATGTCTTGGAGCGGGCGGCGCATTCCTGCTGGGAAGCCTGCTGGCCTACTGGTTCGGCTCGGGCTTTCCGCCTTACGGCCTCCCGTTCTTGCTGCGACTGGTGAGGCCGCAAGACGCCATCGCTGGCAACTTTCCTGACCCCGTGACCCTTCTTCTGGGCCGCGTGTTGTTGTGGCTGGCCCTGCTTGCGTTTGGCCTCGCCGCCCTTTCCTTCACTCCCCAACGCCGAAACAAACGATGATGACCGCTGACTCCTCTCTGCCCTCTGCCCTCCACCCTTCCCCCTTGTACCGTGCAGGCTGGATTCATTTCACCAACGTCGCGCCGATTCTGGACTATTTGACTGTCCCCGAAGGCGTCAGCGTCATCACGGGCGTCCCGACCCAGATGAACGCCGCGCTGCTCTCGGGCGAGGTGGACATCGCCAACATCAGCGCGGTGGAATTTATCCGCCATGCCGATACGCTGGCGGCGCTGCCCGATTTCAGCGTGGCGGTGCTTGGGCCCGTGTACAGCGTCAACCTGTTTCACCGTGAGCCGCTGCCCGCGCTGCGCCGCATCGCCCTGACCAGCCAGAGCGCCATGAGCGTGGCCCTGCTGGAAGTGCTGCTGCGGCAAAAGGGCCTGACGCCTGTGCTGGAGCGGGCCGAGGGCAAGGCCGAAGACCTGCTGGCGGCGGGGTTTGATGGCGTTCTGCGGATTGGGGACGACGCCCTGCGCGAGTGGTACGCCACCGTCGGGCCGTTTGATGAGGGCGTGACCGTCCCCGAATTTCCCGTGTCGGGTCATGGCGTGACCGTCACCGACCTGGCGGAGGAGTGGTTTCACCTGACGGGCCATCCGTTCACCTTCGCGGTGTGGGCCTACCGCAAGGACAACCCGCCGCCCCAGGCCCTGCTGCTGGCGATGCGGGCGGCGCGGCGGCAGGGCATTGGGCATCTGGCGGAGGTTTCGCGGCGGCACGCGCAAAAGCTGGGGCTGCCCGCAGACGTGGTGCAGCA
>NZ_JAUNHK010000074.1:1612-4841 GCF_030523985.1 Deinococcus sp. | reverse complement strand
AGGTTTCGCGGCGGCACGCGCAAAAGCTGGGGCTGCCCGCAGACGTGGTGCAGCACTACCTCTGGAATTTTCGCTACCACCTGGAAGAAGCGGACAGGTTGGGCCTAAACGAATTTGCCGACCTCGCCGTGCCGGGCCACGCAGAGTTGGAGTTCGGGGCGGGGCTGTAATTCCTCGCCCAGAGACCGCTTAAACTTCGTCTATGTCGTCGCGGCTTCCTTCTTGTGGTTGGCATCCCACCTTCGAGCAGGACATCAGGTTTCCTTTTGAGGCAGGAGCGCCCCTTGAGGGCTATCTCATGGGGCCACTCGAAGGCTCGGAGGCTGCGCCGCCTTACTGGTGCTGGTTGTTGACCGCCGACAATGAACCTTTCATCGCTTCGCCACTTGTGAGGGTGCCGTCCGGCTCTGTACATCAGGCCCGCTTCCGCGTCCGGTTCAATATTCCCCGCTGGTTGCCTGACTGGGGCTGGAAAATCAGCTTCGATGAGGACCACTTTGTTCTGCCTCCGCTACTTCTGTCTGCGTTGCGGCCCTTGCAGCAGCCACCCCTGACACTGGAGCAGGCGGCTCCGGCCTTGTTGAACGACGAGGAAGAAGCCACGTTATGCCGTCTGTATGGTCTCAAACTCTCTGAAGGCAGCTACCTGACTGAAAACGATGTGATCCCGCCAGAAAGACGGGCGGCTTTTCCCATCAGTGACCAGCAACTGGCCGAATTCGCTACGGCGACAGGCTGGAGTGCGCGGCAGGTCAGCCTGCACATCAGGGAGGACTCGGGAGGTTTTATCTGGCAGCGGCCCGACGGTCTGTTCCAGGTGGTGTTTTGCACGCAGGGGCGGCGTATTCATGCCAATGGGGGCGTCACGACTGACCTCACCGAAGCCGCCCGTCGCCTGCTGAGCCGCCGCTATCCCTGGCTGATACAGGCATTTCCGACAGACGCCTGGGTGCTCTACTCCTGAAGGACCCTTAAACTGTCCCTTATGTCGGATTCTCCCGCTCCCCGCCCCGAAGGGCTGCACGAACAGACCATCAGCCGCCTCAACAACCTGGACGCCCAGCGCGAGGCGGGCTTTCTCTCTCATCCCTACAGCTATCCCAAGACCCACCACACCCGCGAAGTGCTGGCGGCACATGCGGGCGAACTGACCCCCGGCGACAAGTGGGAGGGCGAAACCTACGCGCTGGCGGGCCGCGTCACCCTGATGCGGCACATGGGCAAAGCCGCGTTTGCCGACCTCAGCGACGAACACGGTACGCTGCAACTGTTTTTTTCCAAGGCCGACACCGCGCAGTTCGACCCCACCAAGAAAATTGACCTGGGCGACATCATCGGCGTCAGGGGCCACCCCTTCGTGACCAAGACAGGCCAACTCACGCTGCACGTCACCGAGTGGCAGCCGCTGGTCAAGAGCCTGCACCCGCTGCCCAGCAAGTTTCACGGCCTGCAAGACGAGGAACTCCGCGCCCGCCGCCGCTACGTGGACTTGATGGTGAATCAGGAAAGCCGCGAAGTGTACCGCACCCGCTCGCGCATGATTCGCTTTATCCGCAACTTCCTCGACCGCCGCGACTTCATGGAAGTGGAAGGCCCCACCCTGCAAGTCGTCCCCGGCGGCACCGAGGCCAAGCCCTTCAAGACCTTCCACAACGCGCTGGGCCACGAGTTCAGCCTCCGCATTAGCCTGGAGCTTTACCTCAAGCGCCTGCTGGTGGGCGGCTTTGAAAAGGTCTACGAAATCGGGCGCAACTACCGCAACGAGGGCATCGACCGCACCCACAACCCCGAATTCACCATGCTGGAGGCGTATTTTGCCTACGGCGACTACAACGACATGATGGAGTTGGTGGAACAGCTTCTGCATGACCTGGTGGTGGAACTGAGGGGCGAGCCGAAGCTGACCTATCAGGGCAAGGAGCTTGATTTCTCGCTGCCTTTCAAGCGGCTGGATTTCGTCAGCACGCTCAAGGAACAGGCGAAAATGGACTTTGACCCCCTCGACCTCGCCAAGCTGCGCGAATGGTCGGACATTCACCATCCCGAACACCGCAAAACCCCCGATTACAAGCTGCTGGACAAGCTGGGCGGCGAGTATGTGGAGCCGCTGTGCGTCAATCCGACCTTCCTGGTGGACATGCCGCTGGTCATCAGCCCGTTGGTCAAGGGCCACCGCGAACGCGAAGGGCTGGCCGAACGAGCCGACCTGTACGTGGCGGGCTTTGAGCTGGCCCCGATTTACTCCGAGCTGAACGACGCCCTGGACCAACGCGCCCGCTTCGAGAACCAGACTGCCCGCCGTGATGCTGGCGACGACGAAGCGCACCAGCAGGACGAAGACTTTTTGCTGGCGCTGGAATACGGGATGCCGCCCACCGCAGGCATGGGCATGGGCATGGACAGGCTCGCGATGATTTTGACCGACCGCGACTCTATCCGCGACGTGCTGCTGTTCCCGCTGCTCAAGCCCGAGGGGGGGCAGGCAGGCGCAGAGCAGGAGAGCGAGGGTTAAGGAAAGGGGGCCGGAATCCCCCCGGCCTTCTCCTTGACACAAAACTCTACATAACTAGATAATTCCTCCGTGCCACGCCGACCTCATACCAGTCCGCATACCCGCTCTGTCTTGTCGGCGCTGCTTTCGGCGTATCCAGCGCAGACTTACGGCTACGACCTCAGCAAAGCCACCGACCTGAAAAGCGGCACGCTCTATCCCATCTTGCAGCGGTTGCACGAGCAGGGCTATCTGGACGCCGAGTGGGAGCCGTCGCCGCACGCGGGCAAACCGCCGCGCCACGTCTACCGCCTGACCGAAGAAGGGCTGCGGCTGGCGCGGGAGCGGCGTGAAGAACATAAGCAACTCCATCTAAAGGGGGCACTGTTATGAATCGTGACGAGTGGCAACAGGCTATGGAAAACGAAGCGGAGAGTGTGAAGGACGGCCATTGGGCAAAGGAAACCCGCCAGGCCGCGCAGCGTCGGTGGGACGACTTGCCCCTGCCGCTGTGCCTTTTCACGTCTCTGGCCGTCGCTCAGGTGCTTCTCTTCGCCTCGCATCCGCCCGCGCAACTGTGGCTGAGCATCATGCTGGTCGTGGCGGCGTGCTCTGCTGGCCTGGGCTGGCGCGGCGTCCATCCTTTCGCTGCTGGCGCGGGTGCGCTGGCTTACTTCCCGGCGGCGTGGCTGACGGTGGTGCTGTGGCAGTGGCTCGCGCCTCACTCCGCGCCCTTCC
>NZ_JAUNHK010000074.1:0-1512 GCF_030523985.1 Deinococcus sp. | reverse complement strand
GCGTGGCTGACGGTGGTGCTGTGGCAGTGGCTCGCGCCTCACTCCGCGCCCTTCCTGCCGGGGATAGACGACATGGGAAGCGTGGTCCTGGTCGTACTGGCAGCCAATGCCGCTTCCGTCGGTCGGTTCTTCAGACACAAGCAGCAGGGCCACTGGGTCAAGCTCTAAGGAACACAAACGAAAAAGGCTGGAGCCTATGCACTCCAGCCTCTTTTTCCATCCTCCATCAGCGCAGCGAACCCATCACCCGAGCTTCACACCATCGGCAGCGAGGTCATGCCCCCTGGCAGGTCACCTTCCGCCTGCCCTTCCTTGCCCTGCATCCGGGCGGTCACGGCGAGGCCCGTGGGCGTCTGGGCCAGTCCACCGTCGGCGGTTTCGCGCAGGGCGGCGGGCATCATGCGGCCCACCGAGGCCATCGCGCCCAGCACTTCGTCAGGTGGAATGAAAGATTCCAGTTGCGCCAGGGCCAGTTGCGCGGCGCTGACGGCGTGGACGGCAAAAAAGGCGTTGCGGCTCACGCAGGGCACTTCCACGTAGCCGCCCACCGGGTCGCACACCAGCCCAATGGTGTTCATCAGCGCGAGGCTGGCCGCGTGGACGGCGGCGCGGGGGGAGCCGCCCAGCAGTTCCACCACCGCTGCCGCCGCCATCGCCGCGCTGGAGCCGATTTCGGCCTGACAGCCGCCCGCCGCGCCGGAAATGAACATGCGCTTGCTGATGGCCTTGCCCACACCTGCCGCCAGAATCATGGGGTCTACGAGCTTCTCATCGGGAAGGCTGAGATGGTCAGCCACGCCAATCAGTGCGCCGGGAATGGTGCCCGCGCTGCCCGCCGTCGGCGCGGCGACGATGCGGCCCATGCGAGCGTTTTCCTCGTTGACCGCCATCGCGTAGGCCTGCACCCGGCGCAGCAGCGGGGCACCGAGTACGTCGGGCGCGTCCCACAGCCCCTTGGCGTTCCAACCCACCATGCCCGTGATGCTCTGGGCGTCGGTTTTCAGGCCACGCTCGATGCTGCTTCTCATTTCACCGATGCGGCGCAGCATTTCGGCGCGGATGTCCTCGGGGTTCAGGCCCGTTTCGGCGCAGTCTTGTTCCAGAACCCAGTGCGAGGCCGGGGCGGGGGCGTTCATCAGTTCTTCCAGGGTCACGGTCGGGGACACTCCTTGGGGTCAGGCAGCGGAAAAAGGCGAGCGGCAGTGACAGTTGGGGCGGAGTGTACAGCCCGGCCTTCCGGTTCTCATGGGTCACGTCCTAACCTTTTGGACACAGGAACCCAGAATGAAGCTGCCGAAAGGTGAAAACCCTCCGGCAGTGCCACGTGGGAGGCCATGATCAGGCTCGCGCTTCGGTCTGGGCGTCCTGCTCCATCAGACGGACGATGGCTGCTTCGAGGGCCAGCGCGAACTGCTCGTCGTAGGGGAAAGCCCCTTCATCGGCCCAATTGGAGGAGGTGTCACCAGGAAAGGAGTAGTCGTCTGCGACGTGCTGCCAGCCGCTCGACAGGGC
>NZ_JAUNHK010000204.1 GCF_030523985.1 Deinococcus sp. | reverse complement strand
ATCAACCGGAACGCAGTGCAATATGTGAGGCGGGTCAGGGTGTCACAATGCCCAGCAGCGCGGCTCCTGTTTCTGCTGGCCGCTTCCCCTACACCCTGCTCTCCCTGGAGGACCCTGCTATGACATTCGGCCCATTTGAAATTATCCTGATTCTGGTCGTAATCGCCCTGCTGTTTGGAGCCAAAAAGCTCCCCGAGCTGATGAAAGGCATGGGCCAAGGCATCCGTGAATTCAAGAACGAGGTCAAAGACCCCGCTGCCCCCGCGCCCGGTCAGCCGACCCAAACGGTCGTCAGTGCCCAGCCTGCCGCTCCGGTGACCCCCGTGGTGGACGTGGCCTCGCGCCAGCTCGACCCCGTTCGGATTGACCCGGTGACGGGTGCCCCTGTCGTCAACGAACCTGTCGTGCAGACCCCCGGCGAACGCCGCTAAGGGCGCCGCAGGTTCCACACCATGACCCAGCCCTTGCCCCCTACGCCCCCCGAACTGCCCAGTGCGCCGCTGTTCGACCATCTCGAAGAGTTGCGGCGGCGCATCATCGTCAGCGTCATTTTTCTGGCGATCGGCATGGCGGTGGCCTTCACCTACCGCATCCAGCTCATCGAACTGGTCAAGGTGCCGCTGACCTACTCCGAGCTCTACACCCAGGGCAAGGTCAAACTGGTCACCACCAAGTTGGCCTCGCAGCTCCTGCTGAGTTTCAACCTGTCGTTCTGGGCGGGACTGGCCCTGGCCCTGCCGCTCATCGTGTGGCAAATCTGGGGGTTCATCGCGCCGGGGCTGTATCCCCACGAGCGGCGCTGGGGCATCCCCTTCATCCTGGGGGCGGGGCTGGCCTTCGCTGGGGGCATCCTGTTCGGCTACAAGCTGGTGCTGCCGACGATGGTGCCCTTCCTGATCGAATTTCTGGCAGGCACTGTCGAGCAGATGCAGGACCTTCAGGAATACATCGGCACGGTGGTGACTTTTCTGGTGGCGTTCGGCGTGGCCTTCGAGTTGCCGATCCTGGCGGTCATTCTGACGCGGCTGGGGATTGTCAACCACACCATGCTCCGCGCCGGCTGGCGCTTTGCCCTGGTGGGCATCATGGTGCTGGCCGCCGTGATTACGCCTACGCCCGACCCCGGCAACATGGCGCTGGTGGTGGTGCCGCTCTACGCGCTCTACGAACTCGGCGTGATTCTCTCGCGGGTCTTCCGGGTGGTTCCGCCCGAGGAGCAGGTCGAAAAACCCGTCATTTCATCCTGAGGGAGCTTCTGCCTCGCCTGTGCCTCCTTCCTGTGCCCCCTTCGTCCCTGTGGCCGGAGGGGGTTCATGCTGCGCCCGTAGGCCCTACACTGCGGGGCGACCTATGGACCCAGTCTTCTTACAAATCGGCAACTTCACGATTGCCTGGTACGGCGTGCTGATGATGGCCGGAATCGCGGCGGGCTACTGGCTCGGCGTCAAGCTGGCCCGTGAGCGCGGCCTAGACGCCGACCTCTTCGAGCGCATGATTCTCTGGATGCTGCTGTGGGGCTTCGTCGGGGCGCGGCTCGTGTTCGTGCTGACCTCCTGGCACGTCTTCGAGAACATTCCCTTTCCCCGCGTGCTGTTCGACATCGTCAACCTCCGCAACGGCGGCATCTCCATTCACGGCGGCCTGATCGGTGGCGTGCTGACGCTGATCTACTTTGCCCGCAAGTACAGGCTCAACTTCTACCAGTACGCCGACCTCGCCGTGCCGGGGGTGGCCTTCGGCATCATCGGCGGACGCCTGGGCAACATCATGAACGGCACCGACACCGTGGGCCGCGTCACCGGCTGGCC
>NZ_JAUNHK010000073.1 GCF_030523985.1 Deinococcus sp. | reverse complement strand
ATCCAGCCTGCCAGCTCGCTAATTTTCACGCGGTCTTGCTCCAGCGTGTCGCGGTGGCGGACGGTGACGGTTCCCTTGAGGCTCTCGTCGGTGTTTTCGCCCAAGCCTACGGTGTCGAAGTCCACGGTAACGCAGTAGGGCGTGCCGATTTCGTCATGGCGGCGGTACGCCTTGCCGATGTTGCCGCTGTCCTCGAACAGGATGCGCCCCAGCCCCAGCCCCTGCAGGGTGTTTTTAATCTGGCGGGCGGTGTCCACCAGTTCGGGCTTGTTGCGGGCCAGCGGAATCACGGCGACCTTGATAGGGGCGAGGTGGGGTCTGAGCTTCAGCACGATGCGCTCGTTGCCATTCTCCAGCGTCTCCTTGGTAAACGCTTCGCTCAGCACGGCGAGCATGGCGCGGTCCACGCCCGCCGAAGGCTCGATGACGAACGGCACTACAGGCTTGTTGGTTTCGGGGTGGGGAATGGTCAGCTTGGCGATGGAGTCGTTGTTTTCCTCGACCTTGGCGACGAGGCCCAGCTCGCTCTGCGATTTGGTGTGGCTTCCCAGGTCGTAGTCGCTGCGGTTGGCGATGCCCTCAATTTCCTCATGGCCCAGCGTGGGGTAGTCGTACATCAGGTCGTAGGTGCGCTTGGAGTAGTGCGCCAGGTCTTCTTTGGGCACATCCAGAATCTCGATTTTGCCCCGCGGCACGCCCTGGTCTTCCCACCATTTCAGGCGTTTTTCCAGCCAGTGCTCGTGCCACTCCTCGTCGGTGCCGGGCACGACGAAGAACTCGATTTCCATCTGCTCCAGCTCACGCACGCGGAAGATGAAGTTGCGCGGCGTGATTTCGTTGCGGAATGCCTTGCCGATCTGCGCGATGCCGAAAGGCAGGCGGCGGCTGGTCGAGTCCACCACGTTCTTGAAGTTGGTGAAGATGCCCTGCGCGGTTTCGGGGCGCAGGTAGCCATAGGATTCATCATCCGCCACCGGGCCGATGGTCGTCTTGAACATCATGTTGAAGGGCTTGGGTTCCGTCCAGTCGCCCACTTCGCCGCTGAAGGGGTCACGCACACCCGCTTCCTTGAACGCCGCCGAAGCCTCGGCAGGTTTGGCGTTCAGCGCAGCCACCAGCGCGGCGAAGTTGTCGGCGTCCTCACCCATGATTTCGGCCACTTTCTTCTGCACGTCGGCCTTCTGGTCTTTCAGCAGGTGATCAAGGCGATACCGCTTGTTGTTCTTCTTGTTGTCGATCATCGGGTCGCTGAAGGTCGCCTCGTGGCCCGAGTGGCGCAGCACCATGCGGTGCATGATGATGGAGGCGTCCAGCCCTTCCATGTCGTCGCGCTCGTACACGTTGGAGCGCCACCACGCGGCCTTGATGTTGTTCTTCAGTTCCACACCCAGCGGGCCGTAGTCATAAAACCCTTGCAGGCCACCGTAAATTTCGCTGCCCTGAAAAATAAAGCCCCGGCGTTTGCACAAGCTGACGAGTTCTTCCATTGAGGTTGCGGGCATCTTGGCTCCTTTCAGTCGCTGATGATGGTCAATGGTTGATGGGGAAAGGATTTTTCTATCAACCATCGACCATCATCAAAAAAAACGTCCCGGACAAGTCGTTGCCGACCTATCCGGGGACGCACGGGACATGCGCGGTTCCACCCCAGTTCTGGCCCTCGCCAGCACCTTTCAGACCTGTTCTGGCTCCCCGCTGCCCTTCCCGCGTCTCTAACCCCGCCTGACTCTCACCGTCTCAGGCTCGCTCGTGGGTGATGTTCGCGGTACTCCTGCGGTTCAACGCCTGCGCCTATTGTGGCGTGTCGCGGGGCAGAGGGTCAAGGCAGTCAGGCAGGCAAGCCTGTCTCAGCGCACGAGGGGCAGGCCCAGGTTGGTGGGCAGCACCACCCATTTTTCTTCCTTGGGAAAGCCGGTCGAGAAGATGAGCTTGCCCAGACGTGGGTCATTGGGGTTGAGGGTGTACTGCTGGGTGATCTTGTTCCAGCCCTTGGCGAGCGACAGGCGGAAGTCGAGCGTGGTGTTCACGTTGGTCGTCCGGGGACAGGACAGGCTTCCTTCCATGTTGACTGCGTTCGTCGCGTAGACCAGCGCACCGGTGTACAGATAGGAGATTTGCTTGACCTGCCCGCCGATATCCACAGGGGTGGGCGGCAGCACGTCGACCGGCGCAGCGACCCCGCTCCGGGTGGCCGCGACCTCGGCATGGGCGAGTGCGAGTCGGGGGGACGTGTTGGCGGTGGCGGCGTTCGCCACGACTTTGCCCGTGCAGCCCTGGAGTCCCGTGAAGGCATACAGGTTCTCCGGAGTCGCGGCGGTCAGCAGGCCGTTTGCCGGGTTGAGCAGCGTCATATCGAATTTGCCGTCGGCAGCCAGCGGCCCACGCGCCACCACCGTGCCGCCCACCTTGAGCAGCATCTCGCCCTGACCCCCTTTCCAGAGGGCCGTCTGCAAGGGGTAGTCCAGGCTGTCGGCGTCGTACAGGGTGCCGCTCAGTCGCGTCAGTCGGGGCTTGAGGTTGGGGGTCAGCTCCAGCGTGTTGCTGAAATCACGCCCATTCTTGGTGTAGGCCACGGCCTGGTAGATGGCCTTACTGTTGTCGTTGACCTCGTCGCGCCAGGTGTAGGGAGCGGTCGTGTCTTCGCCCAGCACCTGACTGTTGCGGTAGAACACGACCTTTTGCACGTCGGTCAGTCCCTTGAGGTCGACACTCAGCTCCAGAAGTTCGTCGTTGAGAATGACCTCGCCGCGCTCTTTCTCGCTCAGCAGGGCGATGGTGGCCGTGTCTGGCTTGACTCCTTCCGAGGGAGAATTTCCACAAGCTGTCAGTAAGAGGCCCAGACCTAGACAAAAGAGTGAAATTCTTGGCATGGCTCAGGGTAGTACGAAATGGGGCCGCAGACGTGAAGGCCGGGAGAAAAAAGCAAAAAGCCGACCAGGAGGAGGTCGGCCAGGTGGGGAGAAGTATGGCGCTCAGGAGGAGCGGTTGCTGTCGCGGTTGCCTTCTTCGAGGCTCTTGCTCTTTTCCTCGGCGCGGCGGCGCAGCTCGGAGGCGAGGTCGCTGAAGTCTTGCGGGCTGGGCAGCACCCGGCGCGACTGGGCCTTGGACTCCTGAATCACCTGGGTCTGCTCCTTGCGGTTGGCTGGGGGCAGGCCGAGGGCGCGGCGCTCGAAGTGGTTCTGGGCGATGCGGCCAAGCGCAAAAGTCCAGCCGTAGACGGCAGGGGCAGTGATCAGGCCGCCAATCAGCGGAAGGGCCATCTTGGCGACGCCGCGCATGACCTGCCGGGCCACCATGCCGTAAGCGAGGGTCGCGCCGAGTTCCTGGGCAATCTCGCGGGCACGCTCAGGGGTGACGTCGAAACCGTAAATCTTGCCGATGTGCAGCACCATCTTGGCCTGCACAGGCGTAATCAGGAGCGTGTCGGCGAAGGGAATCGGTTCGGCGGCAATCGCGCCGGAGAGCAGCGCGGCACTCTTGACGACTTGTTCGACGTTTTCCTCGGGGCTGAGGTCGGAGTCCACATCGAAATTGAAGTTGTCGAGCACCTGTTTGACGAGTGGGGGCAGCATGAATGGAGTGTATAGCGCCCGCCCATTCACGCGGCGCAGGGTGTCTTTATACGGAATTGCGGATTTGCGCGGCCTGCGTCGCCGATAAGCAAAGAAAAATCCCCGCCATCTGACGGGGACTTTCTGTCTGGCTCGGCAGGTTGGGGTCGAACCAACGACCGTCCGATTAACAGTCGGATGCTCTGCCACTGAGCTACTGCCGAATACCTGTGGTGGCGGGCCGTTTCCGGCGCGAGAGGGATAGTAGCATGGCCCCCCGAATCGTGCAAGTGTGGGCGCAGCGGTCCTGAGAGGCGTCTAGCCAGGACCGTCGCGCCCCCGGCGGCTCAGCCGCGCACGGCCCGCTCGTAGTCGTCAATCTGGCGGCGAATCAGGTTCAGGCTGCCTTCCCAGAAGTCCGGCGCGTGCAGGTCGATGCCGAAATCCTGCGCCAGCGTGCGGGCGTCGGCGAGTCCGGTGCGGCTGAGCAGGTCGTCGTAGCGGCGCTGAAACTCGGCTTCCTGACCCTGGGCGCGGGCCTGCTCGTACTGCGCGTAGAGGCCCAGCCCGAACAGCAACCCGAAGGTATAGGGGTAGTTGTAGAAGGTGGAGCCGTAGTAGTGCGGCTTGACGGCCCACATGTAGGGGTGCAGCGTCGCCAGCACGTCGCCGTAGCTTTCGCGCTGCGCTCCGGTCATCAGGTCGCAGAGTTCCTGGGCGGTCAGGTCGCGCTCGGCCCGTTTCTCGAACACGGCCCGCTCGAACAGGAAACGGCTGTGGATGTCCACCACGACCTGCGCGTGTCCCAGCAGTTGCGTTTCGAGGACGTACAGCTTCTCCGGTCCCGTCGCCTGTGCCAGCGCCGCGTTCTGCACAATCGTTTCGCAGAAGATGGAGGCGGTTTCGGCCAGCGTCATCGGGGTCTGCTTTTGCAGGGGCGTGCGCTCGGCCTTGACCAAGTTGTGGTAGCCGTGCCCGAGTTCGTGGGCCAGGGTGGACACGCTGTCCAGGCTGGGGCTGTGGTTCATCAGGATGCGGCTGGCGTCGCCCTGCCACCCCATGCAGAAGGCTCCGCCGCGCTTGCCGTCACGCGGCCCGGCGTCCACCCAGTCCTCGGCAAAGGCGCGGGCAGCGAAGTCGCCCAGCTTGGCCGAGTAACCCCGGAACTGCTGCTCCACGAACTTCGCTCCGGCCTGGTAGGTCCACTCGGTCTGCGATTCGCCCAGCGGCGCGAACAGGTCCCACCAGTCCAACCGCTCCTTGCCCAGTGCACGCGCCTTGGCCGCGAAGTAGCGGCGGAAGTCCGGTAGCGACCGCACCACCGCGCCCTGCATGGCGTCCAGCGTGGCCCGGTCTATGCCGTTGCCGAGCAGACTGACTTCCAGCGGCTCCGCGAATCCCCGGCGGCGGGCCAGCGTGCCGCTCTCGCCCTTGACCCCGTTCATGCAGGCGGCGGTGACGGTGTCGCTCTCCTGCCAGACCTTCAGCTCGGCGTGGTAGGCGTCGCGGCGCACCGCTTCGTCGGGGTCGGTGGCGAGGGCCCGCAGCGCCGTGACGGGCAGGCTTTCGCCCCTGTACTCGCCGCGCAACTGGCTGGTGAAGTTGCCGTGCAGCTTGGCCCAGCCGCCCGCGCCGCTCGGACGCAGCAGGGCGGCCAGTTCTTCCTCGGCGGGCGACATCTGGTGCCGGGCGTAGCGCACAGACAGCCGCAGGAAATGCTCGTGGCCCCGCAGCGTCTCCGAACCGTCCAGCAGGGCCTGAAGTTCGGGGTCGCTCAGGTCGCCCACCCAGGCGGTCAGGCGCGAGTGCAGCGGCCCCAGCGGCAGCGCCAACGTGGTCAGTTGACCCATCTTCTGCTGGGCCAGGGTGTCGCGGCTGTCGGTGGACGTAAAGGCGTTGATATATGCCCGTATTTGCCCCAGTCGCCGGGTCAGGTCGTTGAGCTGGTCAAGGGTCTGCGCCAGCGCCCCAGCGGTCACGGCGGCCCCGTCCTGGCGAATGTCCAGGCGGTCGAACAGCCTTTCCAGTTCGCCCACGTCGGTGCTCAGGGCTTGAAGGTCGCTCTCGAAGCGGACGTCGTCCAGTCCGGCGTAGAGGTCGTCGGTTCTCCAGCGCGGCATCTCGGTCAATGGTGTCATTGGCTCAAGTCTAGAGCGCCGGGGAAAATCCGGCCTCTGCCAAATCGCGTAGGGGAGAGGACAGGGCGTCAGTGCAGGGGCAGGTTCGCGCGTCGGTTCTGGGTCGTCATCAATGTTTCCAGCCGCTCGGCCACATTCACCAGATGGTCGCCCAGCCGCTCCAGGTTGCGGGCCATGCGTCCGGCGGTCAAGGCCACCTCGTTGTCTTCGGGGCGCTCCATCAGGCGGGTCAGGCTGGCGCGGTGCATCTGCTCGTAGAGCGAGTCCACCTGCTCGAAGTCGATTTGCATGACCTCGCGGGCGGCGCTCAGGTCGCGCTCGGCAAAGGCGTAGGCGAGGCGCTCGACCATTTCGGAGAGCAGCCGAATCAGGGGCAGCAGGTCTTGCAGGGTGGCGCTGCGGGCGCGGGGGGCGTAGGTTTCCATATCGCGGGCCACGCTGAAAGCGTAGTCACCGACCCGTTCCAGATTGCCGAGGCTGCGGAAGACCATCAGGTGAAAGGCCAGCTCCGATTCACTCAATCCGGCAGCGAAGGCGGCGAGGCAAGCATCTTCGATTTCGTGTTCAAGGGCATTGGTCTCGGCTTCCAGAATCCTGGCCCGCGCCGTCAGGCCCGCGAATTCGGCCCGTTCGTCGGCGTCGCGGATGGCGCCGAGCATTTCCAGGATGATGCTCAGCATCCGCAGAAAGCGGGCTGTCACCGTCTGGGTGGGGTGAAAACGCTCAGGCATAGCCGAAGTATCCCAGCGGGATGTGATGCCGGGGTCAGGAGAGTGGCCCTACAACGAAAAAGGGGAGCCTGGACCACGCCAGACTCCCGCTGCAAAGAAGAAGACTTCAGCCGAAACGGCCCGAAATGTAGGACTCGGTGCGCTCGTCCTTGGGGGACTGGAAAATCTGCTCGGTGGGGCCGTGCTCGACCAGGTCACCGACCAGGAAGAAACTGGTGGTGTCGCTCACGCGGGCGGCCTGGTGCATGTTGTGGGTCACGATGATGATGGTGGTCATCTTCTTGAGGTCGCCCATCAGGTCTTCGATTTTGGCGGTGCTGGCGGGGTCGAGCGCCGAGGTCGGCTCGTCCATCAGCAGAATCTCGGGTTCGACGGCCAGGGCGCGGGCGATGCATAGGCGCTGCTGCTGCCCCCCCGACAGACCCGTCGCCGGGGTGTTGAGGCGGTCATGGACTTCGTCCCAGAGGGCCGCGCCACGCAGCGAACGCTCGGCCACCTGCATCAGGTGGTCACGGTTCTTGATGCCCGCAAGCTTGAGGCCCGACACCACGTTGTCGAACACGCTCATGGTGGGGAAGGGGTTGGGCTTCTGGAACACCATGCCCACACGGCGGCGCATGGCGACCGGATCAACGTTGGCACCGTAGATGTCTTCGCCGTCAAGCAGAATGCTGCCCGTGACCCGCGCACCGGGCGTCAGGTCGTGCATGCGGTTGATGGCCCGCAGGAAGGTGGTTTTGCCGCAACCCGACGGCCCGATGAACGCGTTGACGGTGCCGCGCCGCACATCCAGATTCACGCCTTTGACGGCCTGCTTTTCGCCGTAGTAGATGCTCACGTCTTTGGCACTCAGAAGATAAGGACTGGTCATAAAGCTCCTTGAAAATGACTGGGGCAGGAAGAGGACGGGTGAAGTTACTTGCGCGAGCCGAAGCGGCGGGCGAGCATGCTGGTCACGAAAATCATCAGAATCAGCAGCAAGGCTCCGGCTTTGGCGAGCCGCTGGTTTTCGTCGTAGGCCGAGGTGGCTCCACGGTAGATTTCCAGCGGCAGCGCACTCATGGGCTTGAGGGGGTTGGTGTTGACCAGGTTGTTGCCGAACGCCGTAAAGAGCAGTGGCGCCGCTTCGCCAGCCACGCGGGCAAGAGCCAGCATGACCCCGGTGATGATGCCCCCGGCGGCGGCAGGCAGCACGATTTTCATGGTAACCAGCCACTTGGGCAGACCCAGGCCCAGGCCCGCTTCGCGCACGGTGGTCGGTACCAGTTTCAGCACTTCTTCGGTGGTGCGCACCACGATCGGAATCATCAGGAAGCCCAGCGCCAGCGAACCCGCCAAGCCACTGAAGTGGCCCATCGTAAGCACCATCAGGCCGTAAGCCACCAGACCCATCACGATGGCGGGAATCCCGGCCAGCACGTCGCTGAGCATCCGGATGGTGGGCATCAGTTTGTGGCGCGGGTACTCCGAGAGGAAAATGCCGCCCGCCACGCCCACGGTCACGCCGATGACCGAGGCCAGCGCCAGCATTTCCAGCGTGCCCAGAATCGCGTTGAGCATGCCGCCGCCCGTCTCGCCTTCAGGAGCGGGAACCTTGGTGAAGAAATTGAGGTTGGCGGTGCTGAGGTCGCCGTTCTGAATGCCGAACATGGCGGTGAAGCCTTCCTTGAGCAGGTAGGCGAAAATCAGGATCAGCGGGGCGACGACCACCAGGGTCGCCAGACCGATCAGGATGCTCATGACCAGATTGGTGGTCTTGCGGCCCGCGCTGAGGTTCTCGGTACGTTTGACAGTGTTGGTCGTGGTCATGCTGCTCACAGCTGAATCCCTTTGGGCGTGAGGCGCGTGATGATGATACGGGCGACGTAGTTGACCAGCACGCTGAGGATAAAGAGCGTCAGGCCGAGCGTCACCACGCTGGAACGGTGCAGGGTTTCCTGCGCGTCACCGAACTGGTTGGCGATCACCGAGGCCATGGTAGCCGAGTTGCCCCAGAAGCTTTTGAGGAGATCCTGGCTGTCGCCGATCACCATCGCCACCGCCAGCGTTTCACCGAGGGCGCGGCCCAGGGCCAGAATCACGCCACCCATGATGCCTGCGCGGGCATAGGGCAAGATGGCGCGGCTGATGACTTCCCACTTGGTCGCGCCCAGGGCGTACATCGCCTCGCGCTGGTCTTGCGGCACCAGACGAATCACGTCACGGGCGACGGAAGCGGTGTAGGGCAGAATCATGATGGTCAGGATGATGATGGCGAGGGCCAGACCGCGCCCCGCGCCCCCGTCGGGCACGAAGAAGCACTGCATCGGCGTCTGTCCGTTGGCCCACAGTTCCGAGCAACGGGTGAACTGCGCGAAGCGCTCGGGGTAGTTCTCCTGGTCGAAGAAAGTCTGCTGCCACCTGGAGAGAATCGGCGCGATGGCGAACAGGGCGAACAGACCGTACACCACGCTGGGCACGGCGGCCAGCAGTTCGATGAGGTAGCCGACGGGGTTGGCGAGCCACTTGGGAGCGTATTCGGCCACGAACAGCGCACTCGCAATCGCCAGCGGCACGCTGATAGCAAGGGCCACCACACTGGTCAGCAGGGTCCCTACAATCATGGAAACTGCGCCGAACTGACTTTCGACGGGGTTCCAGGTGCGGGTGGTGAAGAAGCTCAGGCCGAACTTTTGGAGGGCGGGCCAAGACTCCTTGGCGAGCTGATAGATGCTCAGGACGAAAATCAGGGCAATGATAGAAGCGAGCAGCAGAATGACGATCTCGAAGACTCGGTCACTGCTGCTCGACAGGCGGCTGGACAGCTTGGGCGGTGGCTTGACGGGTTCAATCATGGTCGGAAACGTCCTCCATAGGCTGCGTGACAGTTGACAAGCCCAAAGTCAGCCTCACGTCAGGGCGTGAAGTTGCTCACCAACTGACCCGGCCTTTCTGGGGTCGGTGGTGAGGTTGATCAGCCGGAGCATGAATACAGAGTGGTCTGAAAAGGTGGTTCCGTAAAAGAAGGGCAGCCCTCACTTCGGAGAAACTGCCCTCAGGTACATGCTCAGTTTTGGGCTTCCCGTCACCTGGAGGGAACATCCGGGCCGGGAAAGTCAGCGTGGTTTAGAGCTTCTTGCCACCGTAGTTCATGCTGTTGATGATGTTCTTGGCCTTGTTCGCCACGCCAGCGGGCAGCTTGGCGTAGTCCAGACCTTCGTTGTACTGCTGGCCGGTGGTGACCATGTAGGTCAGCAGGTTCTTGAGGGCCTTGGCCTGAGCTTCGGTGCGGCTGCCGTACTTCTGATCCTGGTAGAAGATGACGTAGGTGAAGCTGGCGATGGGGTAAGCAGCGGCGTTGGCGCTGTTGGTGATGCTCACGCGGGTGTCGGCGGGGATGACCACGCCTTCAGCGGCCTTGGAAGCGGGGCCGTTGTCAGCCACGATGAACTTGCCAGCGCGGTTCTTGACTGCGCCGTAGGCCAGCTTGTTCTGCTTGGCGTAAACCAGTTCGACGTAGCCGATCGCGCCGGGGGTGGACTTGACCACGCCAGCCACGCCGTCGTTGCCCTTGGCGCCGGTGCCGACGGGCCACTGGAGGCTGTTGCCCGCGCCGACCTTGCTCTTCCACTCGCTGCTGACCTTGCTCAGGTAGTCGGAGAAGACGAAGGTGGTGCCGGAGCCGTCAGAGCGGCGGGCGACGGTGATGGGCAGGGGGGGAATGGTCACGCCGGGGTTGAGCTTCTTGATGGCGGGGTCGCCCCAGGTCTTGATCTTGCCCAGGTAGATGTTGGCGAGGGTAGGGCCGTCGAAGTTCAGGGGCTTGCTCACGCCGGGCAGGTTGTAGGCAGGCACCACGGCGCCGATGGCGGTGGGGATGTGCAGCAGCTTGCCGGGAGCATCCTTGAGCTGGGCGTCGGTCATGGGGTTGTCGCTGCCCGCGAAGTCCACGGTGCGCTCCAGAATCTGCTTCTGGCCGCTGCCCGAGCCGACGGACTGGTAGTTGACGTTGGCGCCTTTGTACTCGGCGAACATCTTGGAATAGAGGGGGTAGGGGAAGCTTGCACCCGCGCCCGTGATGGCGCCTTGGGCGGAGGCGGTGCCGATGGTCAGAAGGGCGCTGAGGCCCAGAAGGGTCTTCTTCATGGCTGCCAGTGTGTGGGGGCTGTGTCAGCCGGGCGTCACTGGTTTGTCATGGGCTTGTCATACCGGCCGACGCTCAAGCCCCGCGTCAGGATGCTCACGGACGCGTCAGTTTGTGCTCAGTTCCCTCATCTTGAACGGCGAAAAGCGCCCCAGCCGAGAAGCCGGAGCGCCTGCGTTTTCGCGGTGTCGTCTCAATCTGCCGCTTCGCTGCCCGCGTACTGCAACTGGTTCAGTTTGGCGTAGTAGCCGCCCTTGGCGAGCAGTTCGGCGTGGCTGCCCTGCTCGATGATTCGGCCCCGGCGCATCACGATAATTCGGTCGCAGTGCTCGATGGTGCTGAGGCGGTGGGCGATGATGATGCTGGTGCGCCCCTGCATCACTTTTTGCAGCGCGTCCTGAATGCGAAGTTCGGTTTCGGTGTCCACGTTGGCGGTGGCTTCGTCCAGCACCAGCAGAATGTCGGGGTTCTGAATCAGGGCGCGGGCAAAGGCCAGCAGTTGCTTTTGGCCCGTGCTGAGGGTCGCGCCGCGCTCACGCACTTCGGTCTGGTAGCCGTGTTCCAGCGAGAGGATGTAGTCGTGCACGCCGACGTACTGGCAGGCTTCCACCACCCGCTCGTGGGGAATGTCAGGGTTGTTCAGCGTCAGGTTGCTCTCGATGGTGCCCGCGAATAGAAACACGTCTTGCAGCACCACGCCCACATGTCGCCGCAGGTCGTGCTGGGCAAGGTCGCGCACGTCCACACCGTCGACCCGCACCGCGCCACGCTGCACGTCGTAAAAGCGGCTGACGAGTGAGGTCACGCTGGTTTTGCCCGCGCCCGTCGCGCCGACCAGCGCCACGCTTTCGCCAGGGCGGATGTGCAGGTCGAAGTCGCGCAGAATCCAGCGGTCGTCGGTGTCGGGCGTCTCGGCGCTGACCCCCTCGTTGTAGGCGAACCACACGCGGTCAAAGTCCACCTGACCCCGGAAGTTTTCCAAGCGCTGGGCATTCGGCTTGTCGGTGATTTCCTCTTCGGTGTCCAGCACGCCAAAAATGCGCTCGCTGCTGGCGGTGGCGGCTTGCAGGTTGTTGAACACGTCCGCCAAGTCCTGAATCGGCTGAAACAGTTGCTGCGTCCACTGCACGAAGGCAAACAGCGTCCCGACCGAGATGGCGGCGGCGGCTCCCGCGCCTACCGCGTCGGCTCCCAGGATTTGCCGCGCCGCGAAATACAGCACCAGCGCGATGGCGAGTTGACCCAGCACGGCCACCGTGGGCATAAACAGCGAGAACCATTTGACCGAATTTTCCAGCGAACCCAGCAGGGCGCGGTTGGAATGCTCGAAGTCCAGGGCGCTGCGGCGTTCGCGCCCGAACAGTTGCACCGTCAGCATCCCCGTGATGTTTTCGTTCAGCTTGGAGTTGACGATGGCCTGCTGGGTACGTGTTTCGCGGAAGGCTTCGCGCAGTTTGCCGCGAAAGAAGTTGGTGGCGAAAAACAGGAAAGGCAGCACCGAAAAGGCAATCAGCGCCAGCTGCCAGTTAATCGTGAGCATCACCGTCATGAACACCAGAATCAGGAAGGTGCTGGTCAGCATGGAAATCAGCCCGCCCGTGATGAACTGGTTGATGGCGTCCACGTCGCTGGTCACGCGGGTAATCAGGCGGCCCACGGGGTTTTGGTCAAAGTACCGCAGTTGCAGGCGTTGCAGCTTGCCGAACACGTCGGCGCGGATGTCACGCAGCACGTTCTGGCCCAGGTAGCCGACCGCCAGGGTCGAGAGGTAAGTCAGGCCGAATTCCAGCACCCGCAGCCCGATGTAGCCCGCCACCACCAGCGTCAGCCCCTGGTACAGCGCGGCGGCGTCCAGGTTGGTGCCCTTGGTGTACGGCACCAGATAGTGGTCAATCGCGTAGCGTTGCAGCAGCGTGGGCAACGGCTGAAGCGCCGCCGTCAGCAGGGCCAGCAGCACGCCGCCCGTCGCCAGCGCCTTGTACGGCCCGAGATAGCTGATGATGCGGCGCGTCAGGTTCATGTCGAAGCCCTTGTCGTAATCCGAACCCTGGGTCATGCCTTCACCTCCTGCGGAAGGGTGGAACTGTTGGTCTGATTGCTGGTGTTTTCGCCTTCACCTTCATTGTCCAGATCGCTGGCGAGGCGTTGCAGGCGTTCGAGTTCGGCGTAGTGACCGCCCAGCGCAATCAGGTCGTCGTGGGTGCCCTGCTCGGTGATGCGGCCTTCTTCCAGCACCACAATCTGGTCGGCGTGGCGCAGGGTGCTGATGCGGTGGGCCATCAGAATGACCGTGCGGCCCTGGGCCACCTGCCGCAGCCCGTCGATGATGCGCCGCTCGGTTTCGGTGTCCACAGCACTCAGCGAATCGTCTAGAATCAGAATCTTGGGTTCGCGCACGATGGCGCGGGCGATGGCGGTGCGCTGCCGTTGCCCGCCCGAAAGGGTCACGCCGCGCTCGCCCAGCATGGTGTCGTAGCCGTTGGGGAACTGTTCCACGTCGCCCGCCAGCCCCGCCAGCCGCGCCGCCTCGCGCACCCGTTCGGGGTCGGGGTGCTGTGGGATGTCGGGCATTTTGGGCAGCCCCACCACGCTGACGCCCGTGGGCACGGCGGGCAATTCGGCATTGTCCAGCCCGAAGCCTATGTTGTTGGCGATGGTGTCGCTGAACAGGAAGGGTTCTTGCGGCACCACCGCAATCGCCGAGCGCAGGTTGTCCACCGAGTAGCTGCGAAGGTCGTGCCCGTCCAGCCGAATCACGCCGCTGGTGGGGTCCATGCTGCGGGTAATCAGTTGGCCCAGCACCGTTTTGCCGCTGCCCGTCGGCCCGGTAATACCCAGGAACGTACCTGCGGGAATGTGCAGGTCGATGTCGCGCAGCACCTCGGTGTTGCCGTAGCTCAGCGAGACGTGTTCGAAACTCAGGTCGCCGCGCTGGGGTTTCAGCGTGGGGTCGGTGCGCCCAGGTTCGTCATGCACCAGCGGGGCCGCGTCCAGCACTTCCCGCAGCCGCAGCCACGACGCCAGCCCGCGCTGGGTCACGCCCGTAATCCAGCCGACCATCAGCATGGGCCAGGCCAGGCGCTCTATGTACAGCAGAAACTGCGTCAGCATGCCCACCGTAAAGGTCGCGTCGGGCCGCAGAATCAGCCGCCCCGCCACCAGCAGAATCAACCCGAAGGCAATCCCAATCAGCAGGTTGCTGAACGACCTCAGCGGGCCGTCCACCTTGATCAGGGCGATGTTGCGCCGCAGCAGTTCCAGGTTCATGGCGCGGTAGTCCTCAATCTCGCGGTCTTCTATGGCGTAGCCCTTGACCACCCGCGCCCCGCTGAAGTTTTCCTGCGCTTTGGCGGCAATCAGGCTGTTCTGCTCCTGCGCGGCCTTGTGACGGGCGTTGATCAGGCGGGCCATGTACGCCAGCAGCGCCACGATGACAGGAATGACCGCCACCACGATCAGGGTCAGTTGCCAACTCAGGCGAAACATGACGGCGAAGGCCGTAATAAAGCCCGAAATGATGTTGACGATCTGCCATGCCCCGAAGCCCAGCATTTCGCGCACGGCCCCCAGGTCACCCGTCAGGCGGTTCATCAGGTCGCCCGTGCGGGCGCGGTCATAGTAATTTTTGTCCAGCGTTTGCAGGTGGGCGAACACGTCGCGCCGAATCTCGTACTCGGTCTGACGCGA
>NZ_JAUNHK010000072.1 GCF_030523985.1 Deinococcus sp. | reverse complement strand
TCCACTTGAACCGCGTCCCGACTTCCCCCGCCATTTGCACCGGGTTCATGCCGCCGGGCGACCGCCTCTCTAGAATGCAGCCCTATGGCCTTGGACCGTTTTTTCCGCAGGCGCAAGCCCCAGCAGCAGACGGCGGCGGACCTGCCTGACCTGTGGACGCAGTGTCCTGCGTGCAAAGAAGGACTCTACAACCGCGAACTCGAACAGGAAGCCTATGTCTGCCCCAAGTGCGGCCACCACCTGCGGCTCGACGCCGGGCGGCGGGTCGAAGTGCTGGCCGACCCGGACAGTTTCCGGCAACTGTCGGGCCGGGTGTTTCCGGTAGACCCCCTTGAATTCACCGACACCGAGCCGTATGTCGAGCGCCTGCGCCGCGCCCAGAAAAAGACCGGGCGGCCCGACGCCATCCTGACCGGCAGCGCCACCATTCACGGGTTGCCCGTCACGCTGGCGGTCATGGACTTCGCCTTTTCCGGCGGCAGTATGGGCAGCGTGGTCGGTGAGGAAATCGCCCGCGCCGCCGAACATGCGGCCCAGACCCGCACGCCGCTGGTGCTGGTGGCGGCCAGCGGGGGGGCCAGAATGCAGGAAAGTGCGCTCTCGCTGATGCAGATGGCAAAAACCACCGTGGCCTTAGAAGGCCTGACCGACCGGGGCGTGCCTTATGTCAGCATCCTGACCGACCCGACCACCGGGGGCGTCACGGCCAGTTTCGCCACCATTGCCGACGTGATCGTGGCCGAGCCGGGCGCATTGATCGGTTTCGCTGGCCCCCGCGTCATTCAGCAGACCATTCGCCAGAGCCTTCCCGAAGGCTTCCAGCGGGCCGAATTCCTGCTGGAACACGGCATGGTGGACGATGTGGTGGACCGCCGCGAACACCGCCGCTACCTCGCCCGTTTGCTGGGCGTGCTGACCCGCCGGGAGGTGGGCGCATGACCAGCAGCGACACCGCCGCCACCCTGCGACAACTCGAAGCCCGCGTGCGCGACCTCGAACAGACGGCTCAGAGCACCGGGCAGAACCTGGACGCGGCCCTGGCCCCGCTGCGCCAGCAAATCGACACCCTGCGCCGCCAGCACGCCGAGCGGCTGACCCGCTGGGACCGCGTGCAACTGGCCCGCACCCCCGGACGCCCCACCGCGCTGGACTATGTGGAGCGGCTGTGCGAAGACTGGACCGAACTGCACGGCGACCGTAAATTTGGTGACGACCCGGCGCTCATCGGTGGCCCGGCCCGCTGGCAGGGTCGCCCGGTGATGCTGCTGCTTCAGCAAAAGGGCCGCGACACCAAGACCAAAATCAAGCGCCGATTCGGCAGTGCCAACCCCGAAGGCTACCGCAAGGCCATTCGCCTGATGGACCTCGCCGACCGCTTCGGCCTCCCTGTCGTGTCGCTGATTGACACCCAGGGGGCTTACCCTGGCCTGGAAGCCGAGGAACGCGGGCAGGGCTGGGCCATCGCGGAGAGCATCCAGCGTATGGTGCGGCTGCGCGTGCCTGCCGTCTGCGCCGTCATCGGTGAAGGCGGTTCGGGCGGGGCGCTCGCCATCGGGGTCGGCAACCGGGTGCTGATTCAGGAAAACGCCTGGTATTCGGTCATTTCCCCGGAAGGTGCCGCCAGCATCCTGTGGCGCGACGCGGCCCAGGCCCCCCACGCGGCGGAGGCGCTGCGGGTGACCGCTGGCGACCTGCTCGACCTCGGCATCGTGGAAGAAGTCATTCCCGAACCCGTCGGCGGGGCACACCTCGACATGAACCTCGCTGCCGAACAACTTGGTTCGGTGGTCAGCCGTCACCTTGACGAACTCGCCCGCCTTTCTCCTGACGAGTTGCGTGAGCAGCGGGCGGCCCGTTTCCGCTCGCTGGGAACCTACGAGGAACGCTAATCCATTGAACTGATCGGGGCTTGGGGTTGGGGGATGAAGGCTTGAGCTTTCGGCGCGAACCTTAACCCCCTTCCTGCATTGGACTCGCCAGATTCGCTTGTGCAGGGTCCGACTACTCGCCTGCCTACCTTCGGCGCTTGAAGGGATTCCAGTTCCAGCGTGGGGGGGCAGCGCTACGGGTCGCCTCGCTGGGGACAGGCACCGGGCTGGGCGGTGGGCTGGTCACTGAGGCATGACGCCCACTTTGCCGGGTCACGCCAGAGTCCTCTTCTTCGTCCTCGAACTGCTCTTCTTTGGGACTCTCGCCCAGAGCTTCGAGCAGGGCGCGGCGCAGCAGGTCGGCGCTGGGGCGCTCGTGGGGGCGCTTGGCGAAGGTGCGGTCGAGCAGACGCGTCAGCGGGCGCGGCAAGTCGGGACACAGTGAGGACAGCGGCGGCGGAAAGCGTGTGAGATGCGCGACCATCAATTCCTCGTAGCTATTTCCTGCAAAGGGCCGCTGCCCGGTCAGCAGTTCGTGCGCCATGACGCCCAGGCTGTAGACGTCACTGGCGCTGCTTGTCGACTCGCCGTGGTAGACCTCGGGCGCCATGTAGTAGGGGCTGCCGCTGGTCTTGGACCCCTGCGCGACGAAATAGGCGCTGCCCAGGTCGCCCAGCGCGGCGCGGCCCTCGGCCACATAGACGTTTTGCGGCTTGACGTCCTGATGCACGGCCCCCAGACGGTGCAGGTAGGTCAGCGCCGAGGCGATGTCGGCAAGAATCCGCAGCGCCTCGGGGGTCGGCAGGCGGGTCTGAAGATGGTCGCTGAGCGGGCCGCCGGGATAGTACTGGAGCGCCAGAAACGCCTGCGGGCCAAACGGCGTGCCCGCGTAGCCCCTCACCACATGGGGGTGGTGAAAGCGCAGGGTCAGACGCACTTCATTGCCGAACCGCTCGGCCGAGTCGTGCTGCTTGAGGGTGGAGGGCAGCGGCAGCTTGACCGCCACCTCTTTCCCGTCGGGGCCGGTGGCGAGGCGCACGTCGGAAGTGTTCCCCCGCCCGATAGAGCGGGAGAGACGAAAATCTTTGAGGGTCAGGGCTGGCTTCACTTTTTTCTCTCCCACAAGCGAGTGTACGCAGTTCAATGTCACACATGTCTGTCGTAGCGCAAGACAAAATGTCATGAAACCGGGGCGGGAACATGCCGACGACCGCACCGGAGCGGCGGGCTGGGGTATGCTGAACACGACATGAGTAACGCTTCTTCTACCGGTTCTTCCGGCGGTGCCGGGCGCGGACGCCTCCTGCTGTGGGTTGTCCTGGCCCTGACGCTGGTTCTGCTGTCTCTGGTCACGGCGACCGCCATTCGCAACAATCCCATCTACAGTGACCGCGAGGCCTACGGTATCAGCAAGTACCGTTTCATTGAGGAATGCCGTGAGCGCCTGCATACGCCCGGCACCCTGCCGCTGATGACGGGCATGGGCCAGATGACGCCGCTGGACGAGGCCGTCAAGGGCACGGGGGCCAAGAAGGCCAGCCAGGACCTTCAGGTCGAAACGGCTGCCAAACCGCAGGACATCGATTCGGGGCTGGTGGCCGACCCCGAGCAGGGCCTGCAACTCGCGCTGCCGGTCATGATTCAGCTCAAAGACCGCAACACTGGCGTGGTGACTCCGCTGGCCCCGGCCAATCTGCGCTGCACCTACGACAAGACCAAGCGGGGTGAGGAGCGTCTGGACGTGATGCTCGTTCCCGGAAGCTGACCTCAAGATTGTTCTACCCGTCTCCCCTTCGGCCCGGTGCTGAAGGGGAGTTTTGCTGCCCTAGCCGCACCGCTCAGCGCCGCCGCGAGAAGAGGCCGCTGCCCTCGTCGTTCTGGGTCAGGCTGCCGAATTTACCCATCTCGAACAGGGCGGCACTGAGCCATTCGGGCACCCGCTCGGTGAGGTGGCCCTGGGGCACCCAGATGGCCGATTTGAGGTCGGCGGGCTGGGGATTGAGAATGCCCGAGCAGTACTCGGTGCCGAAAATCAGGTTGAGGCGCGGCAGGGGCGAGTCGTCGCCGCGTGTGGTGTGGCTGCCCGCCAGACACAGGTCACCCACCGAGATACCGACCTGCGAAAGCAGCAGCCGACGCAGGGTACTTTCGACCACGCCCATACCGCTCTGACGAATGTCGAGCAGCGTGCCGGGCAAGCTCTGGGGGCCGCCGGGCAGCAGCAGGCGGTGGGGCCGCACCAGCAGAATGTCGGCGTGACGGCGCACCAAGGCGAAGACGCCCACCTGATAGGTGGGAACCGGGAGCTGAGTTCCATCCACAGTGTTCATGCAGTCCTACTCCAATCCGGGGGCCAGGGCTGGCCCGCAGCTTCCGTGCAGGATATAGCGATTCATGGGCCGACTACCTCTCTTCCGGAAGGGGCCGTCGCAGCGGGGGGCATAGAGGCACCGCCGACAGCCGCTCGGCCAGCTCGAACAGCGCCCCGTCGTGGGCCGGGCTGCACCATGCGGGCGACTGCACCAGGAGGAGCGAGGTCACGTCCTGCACTGGGGGCCAGCCTGCACCGGGTTGTTCCTGCCGGGTCAGTGTCACCCGCCCGGCCAGTTCGGGGAGCAGGCGGGGCGCGATTTCCTCCCTGGTGCGCGGCAGGTCGTACCCCTCGGCCACCGGGAGGCCCGCGTGCCACCAGGGATAGAGGCAGGTGTAGCGCCGCACCAGTCCCGCCGCCAGCCCCAGTCCGGCCCAGTTGCCGGGACGCAGCCGCGCCGCGTCACCGCTGAAACTCACCAGGTCGTGGTGGGAATCCACATTCAGCACGTCCTGACCGGGAAAATTTTGCAACCAGGCCCAGGCGTCGGCGTGGCTGAGGGTGATAAAGGTGGGCACGCCCGCGTAGTCCAGCAGCTTTTGCCAGCCGTCGTAGAGCGGAAAATCGGGTTCCAGATCGGCCCACGCTGTACCACCGCGCCGCCGCCGCCGCTCGTGCCAGAGGGCCAGCCGGTCGGCCTCACGGTCAGGAGTGCCCCAGATGGGCGCGTCGAACACCAGTTCACGGGTGCCCGAAAAGGCGTCCCAGTCCACCGACAGCAGCATGGGAGGGAGTCTAAGGGTTGCCGCCCGCCCCTGTACACTCGGGCCATGCGCCTCCACGTCGGTCAGCCCGTTCCCCCGTTTCAGGCCCGCAGTGACCAGGGCGAGGCGCTGGGTCCGGCCACCCTGCGGGGCCACTGGGCGGTGCTGCACTTCTATGGCAAGCCCGAGGAGGCCAGCGGGCCGCTTCAGGACTTTGAAGCCGCCCAGCCCGAATTAGAGCGGCTGGGGGCGAGGGTCGTGGGCATCGGCGCGGGCACCGAGGCGGAGCAGGCCAGATGGCGCGAGCGGCTGGGTCTCACCTTCGCGCTGATTCCCGACGGTGACGGCGCAGTGGCGCGGGCCTTCGGACTGGGCGGGCTGGGGACGCGGCTGATGCCCCGAGCGCGGCGACAGCAGACCTTCCTCATCACTCCAGAGGGGCAGGTGAGTCACCACTGGGGGCGAATCGAGGCCAGGGAACACGCCGGGGCCGTGCTGGAGACTCTGCGCCTGAAAGTCGGGGAGGCCGGGGCTTGAACGATTTGCTGACCCCGCTACGCGTCTACAGCGGGCGGGCCGTGCTGGTGGGTGTGTCCGGGGGGGCCGACTCGGTGGCGCTGCTGCGGGCGCTGCTGGAGGTGGGGGCGCAGCCGACCGCCGCCCATCTCGACCACGCCCTGCGGCCCGACTCGGCGCAGGACGCGGCCTGGGTACGCGAACTGGGCGCGGGGCTGGGCGTGCCCGTGCAGGTGGCCCGCATAGACGTGGGCCGCATCGCCGCCCAGAAGGGCTGGAATCTGGAGGACGCGGCGCGGCGGCTGCGTTACGACTTTTTGCACCGGGCAGCGCGGCAAAGCGGCAGCGAAGTCATCCTGACCGCCCACACCCGGCGCGACCAGGCCGAGACGGTGCTGCTGGAACTGCTGCGCGGCGAGGGGCGGCTGCGCGGCATCGCCCCGGTGCGGGGCCGGGTGGAGCGGCCCTGGCTGGACGCAGCGCGGGCCGACCTCGAAGCGTACCTGCGAACACTGGGCCAGGACTGGCGCGAGGACGCGACGAACGACGACCCCCACTTCGCCCGCGCCTGGCTGCGGCGCGAGGTGATGCCTGTCCTGCTCGCCCGCTTTCCTGCCGCCGAGGTGACCCTGAGCCGGGTGGCCCGGTTCTGGGCCGAGGACGACGAGGCGCTGACTCGGCAAGCCGCGCAATTGAACCCGCACACGCCGCTGGAACGGCAACCGCCCGCCGTGCTGCGGCGCTGGCTGGCCGAAGAACTGCGGGCGGCGGGGCTGGACTTCGGCAGCGAACATCTGGCCGACCTCGCCGGGGCGCTGCGCTCGGGCCAGACCCGGCATCTGACCCTGCCAGGCGGCGCGGACGTGTCGGTGACGGGGGGCCGCCTCTGGACCCAATCACGCCGGTCTGAGACACAGGATTGGCCCGAACCCGATTTTTCTTTTCCTCAGGGGTGGCAGCGGCGCACCCGGCAGCCCGGCGACCGCATCTGGCTTTCGGGAGGTCGGCGCAAGCTGAGCGACGTGCTGACCGACCTGCATCTGCCCCGCGCCGAGCGTGACCGGGTGCCGCTGCTGGTGGACGCCGCTGGCGCAGTGCAGTGGGTGGGCACGTCGCCCCCGCTGTGGGCGGTAGGCGCACGGGAACAGACCGACGCCGCGCCTGACCCGCTCTACGCAGCGATGGGCGAAGCACTCGCGCTGGCCCGCGAAGCCGCCGCCGAACTCGAAGTTCCGGTGGGAGCGGTGGTGGTCAGCGCCGACGGGCAAATCGTCGGACGGGGGCGCAACACCTCGCGCCGGGGCGGTGACATGACCCGCCACGCCGAACTCGCCGCGCTGCGCGAAGCGTCACGGACGGTCGGGCCCTACCTGACCGACTGCACGCTGGTCGTGACGCTCGAACCCTGCCCGATGTGTCTGGGCGCGGCCCTGGAAGCCCGTATCGGGCGGGTCGTCTATGGGGCCGACAATCCCAAAGCGGGCGCCCTTGGGGGCGTCACCGACCTCCTCGCCCAGCACTGGGGCTGGCGTCCGCAGGTGCAGCGCGGCGTGCGGGCAGGCGAGGCGGCGCGGCTGCTGCGGGACGTGTTCAGGCAGGTGAGGCAGGGAGGCCATGAGCCGTGAACGGGGGTCGAGCCATCCGCCTTTCCCCCAACCTCCCTCACTCCCCGAAGGCCGAAACTCCAGCTTCGCGCAGCAGCCGCAGCACCAGCGCCAGCGGAAAGCCGACGATGTTGGAATAGTCGCCCTCAACCCGCTCGATCAGCGCCATGCCGACGCCCTGAATGCCGTAGCCGCCTGCCTTGTCCAGCCCCTCGCCGCTGCGGGCGTAGAACTGCACTTCTCCCTCGCTGAGCTGCCGGAAGGTCACGTCGGTGCGCTCGACATCGCTGCTTTCCCCGGCAGGCGCCACGACGCACACTCCGGTGTAGACCTGCTGGGTGCGGCCCGACTGCTGGCGCAGGAAATCGGCATTCTGGGCGGCGTCGGCGGGTTTGGCGAGCAGGGTGTCACCCAGGGCCACCACCGTGTCGGCGGCGATGACCACCGCGTCCGGGTGGGCGGCAGCGACGGCGCGGGCCTTGAGTTGCCCCAGTTCAAGGGCCAGGGCTGCCGGGTCGGTTTCATGGCTGTCCTCGGCCTCACCGCTGACGACCACCTCGAACTCGACGCCCAGGTTACGGAGCAGTTCGCGGCGGCGCGGGCTGCCCGACGCCAGAATCACCTTGGGCATATGTTGCGGCGCAGACATCAGTATCCGGCCCCGTTGCTTTGCCCCGACACCAGGCCCACGCCGCCCGACGTGCCCAGTCGGGTCGCGCCTGCCGCGATCATGGCTTCGGCGTCGGCGGGGGTTCGGACGCCGCCCGCCGCCTTGATCTGCACCTGCCGCTGCGGGGCGCACGCGGCGATGACCTCGGCCATCAGGGCCACGTCCTGCGGCGTCGCTCCGCCTGTGCCGAACCCGGTGCTCGTCTTGACGAAGTCGGCCCCCGCCCGCACGGCGGCGCGGGTGGCGTGGCGTTTCTGGTCGTCGTTGAGGTAACAGGTTTCGATAATGACTTTGAGCACCTGTTCCGGCACGGCCTGACGCACGGCGCGAATGTCGGCCTCGACCGTGTCCCAGTCGCCAGCCAGCGCCGCGCCGATGTGAATGACCATGTCAATCTCGTCGGCTCCGGCTTCGGCGCTCAGCCGCGCTTCGACGGCCTTCTGGTCGGGCGTGAGGGCACCCAGCGGAAAGCCGCAGACCGTCGCCACCTTGACGCCGCTCTCCCCCAGCATCGCTTTGGCCTGGGCCACGTAAGCCGGGTTGACGCAGACGGCATAGAAGCCGTGGGTGGCGGCCTCCTGGCAAAGCGTCTGGATGTCGGCGGGGGTAGCGGTGGCCTTGAGCAGCGTGTGGTCAATGTAGGGGGCGAGGTTCATGAGGGGAGTTTAGCCCGCTTTGGCTTTGGCGGGCAGAGCCGAAAAGGTCGTGCCTCAACTCCCCTTTTTTCATATAAAAAGAAATGTAGCGAGTTCAGGGTTGGGCTTCAGTGCTCCCCTCCTTCTCCGCCGACTGCGCCCGCGCCTCCAGCATCCTCTTGGCGGCGTTGACGGCACTCAGGGCTGCTGGAACTCCGGCATAAATCGCCACCTGATGAAAGACGTTGCTGAGGTCCCCCTCGCTGACGCCCGTGTTCGCGGTGGCCCGTAGATGGCCTTCGAGTTCGCGCTCGCGGCCCAGCGCGGCCAGAATGCCGATGGTAATCATGTGGCGCTCACGGTCGGTCAGTCCCTCACGGCCCCAGACCGCGCCCCAGGCGTACTCGGTCATAAAGCGCTGAAAGTCAGCCCCGAACGCGTCCTCGCCCCCCGCAAAAGCCCGCTCCACGAACTCGGCACCCATGACGGTGCGGCGTTTGCTCAGCCCCTGCTCGAACATTTCCTGCGACATGTCCTCAGCGTAGGACGCGGCCCAAAGTGCTGGAGCTGGCAGTTCTAGACTCTGAATATGCAAACGGAACACACTCCCCAGCGCCTCATGGCGGTCTTCGCCCACCCCGACGACGAAATCGGCTGTATCGGCACGCTCGCCAAACACGCCCGGCGCGGCGACGAGGTGCTGCTGGTCTGGACGACCCTGGGCGAACTCGCCAGCCAGTTCGGGGACACCCCGCATGAGGAGGTGCGGCGGGTGCGGCGTGAACACGGGGCCTGGGTCGCCCGGACCATCGGGGCGAACTATCACTTTTTCGACATGGGCGACAGCCGGATGACGGGCGGGCGGGCCGAAGCCCTGCAACTTGCCCGCCTCTACGCCACCTTTCGCCCGCACGCCGTCCTCACCTGGAGCGACGACCACCCGCACCCCGACCACCGCATGACCGCCAAAATCGCTTTCGATGCCATCACCCTGGCCCGTATTCCCAAAATCATCAACGAAGCAGGGGTAGAGCGGACTGTGGCCCCGGCACCCGACCTAGGCGGAGCGGCGGCCATCAGCAGCGGTGAAGACCTCCAGCGGCTGGACGCGTGGCGCGAACCGGTGCGCTTTTACCAGTACCACGCCCCTGCCAGCCCCTATCCCGAAGTTTTCGTGGACACCAGCGACACGGCTGACGTTGCCGCCGAGGTGATGGCTTTTTATCAGGCGTTCTACGGCTGGGCCTGGACCCCGGAACAGTTCCGGGCGGCGCGGGCGCAGGTGGGGCGGCTGTGCGGCGCCGCCGAGGCCGAGCGCTTCAACCTGCGGGCCAGCCACCTGCGGGCGCAGGCTTATCTGGACTGAGCCGAGAACCGCACTCCCCCCCTCCTCCTGCACCGGATGAGGGCAGGCCGCGCAGAGTTCTCACCTTGCCCCCCTATGCTCGTCGGTGCTATGTCGTCTCGCCGCGCCCTCCTTCCTCTGCTGCTGTTGTTGGGCCTGGGCAGTGCCGGGCAGGGCAATACGGCGGGGGTCAGCGAGCCGACTCTGCCCGGCACCATCGCAGCGCGGATGGCGGCGCTGCTGCCTGCTTCCGATACGCACGCGCAGGTGATGAAACTGGGGTCACAGATTGCGACGCTCAACCTTCAGCAGCGCGTGACCAGCATGGGCGGCAGCCCGGCGGCGCTCAAGACCGTGTTGGCCTCGGCGGCGCGGGGGCAGGTGCCGACCTACGACGCCCGGCTCGGCATCAGCCGCGAGGAATTCGGGCGCTATCTGGCGTTCCAGCCGGTGCTGCTGCCCACCGGCAAGACGCTGAAACTTTCGCTCCTGCGAACCGGGCAGCGCGTCACCCTGCTTGACCAGGCCAGCAATCCGGCGGTGCTGCGCGGGCTGGTTTTCGACCTTAAAACCGGCGAGGTGGAGGTGCCCGAGGGCTTTACCTTCCGGCCCACCGCGCTGCCCGCCAGCACCGCCAAGGACCGCAGCATCGACCTGCGCGGCGGCGTGCAGTGGAACATGCGCGGCTACGACCCCATCAGCCAGAACGGGATTCGTGGGCAGCTCAGCCTGTACCAGCTCGGCAACGGTCAGGTGCTGCTGAGTTATGACCGCACCAACATGCTGCGCGGCGTGCCCGGCGAGCGGGCCGAATTGCTGATTACTTACCCGCGCTGAGGGTGTCGCTTCCTGACAGTTCGGGCGGCACTTCCAGCACGGCCAGGGCGTCGGTGACGCGCAGCGGCAGTTCCCCGGCGAGCGGATGCAGCGCCAGCAGAACCTCACGCGGAGCCGGGTGTCGGCTTTCCAGTGCCCGCCCGGCCTCGTACCAGATGCCCCGCCGGAAGGGGTGCAGCGCCGGGTCGTCCAGCGCCTGCCGCAGTCCGGTCAGCACCTCCGGGGCTCGGGCTGGGTTCTCGGTGAGTTCGGCCCAGACCTCAATCGCCAGAATCTGCGCCACCAACCCCGGCTCTGATTCACCCACACCGGGCAGCCCCTGCCGCACCCGCCGCAGCAGTGCGTAAGTGCGCCCCAGTTCGCCAAGCGCCGCCGCCGGGTCCCCCAGGCGCACGTAGGCTTCGGCCCGCAGCGCCCGCGCCTGGGCCTCGGTGTAGGGGTGGTCGGTCATCTCCAGCGCCCGTTCCAGCCGCTCCAGCGCCTGCCGGGGGTCGGGCTGCGCCAGCGCATAGGAAAGCTGCATATCGAAGGTCAGCACCTGTTCACGGTCGCTGTCGCCCACTTCGGCTTGCAGCAAGTGGTTGAGCAGGTCGCGGGCGTGAGCGAGGTCGGGGTGGTCCTGCTCCGGGCCGCCCAGCGGTTGCAGGTAGGGCCGCCCCCGCCCCCGCGTCAGGTAGGCCAGGGCGACGCGGTAGTGGGTGCGGCGCACGCGGTAGGCGATTTCGGCGCGGCGGCCCCCGCTCTGGCGCAGCAGCAGCAGGGTTTCGGCGGCCTGGGCCAGCGCCTCGTCCGTTCGGCCCAGGGCCAGCAGCACGGGCAGGCGCTCGGACAGCAGGCGGGCACGCGGCACCAGGTCTGCCGACGGGCGAGGGTCGGGCGGCAACAGGTCGAGGGCCTGTCCGAACAGGTGCAGCGCGGCCTGCGGACGACCCAGCCGCCGCTGGGCGGTTCCGGCGCGGGCCAGCACGCGGGCCTGTTCCTCGGCATTGGCCCCGGCCTGGGCCAGCCGCTGCGCCGCGTCGGTCAGCGAGAGCAGCGCCGCTCCCGGTTGCCCCAGCCGCAGCCGCAGGTCGCCTTCCTGGTAAAGGGCGCGGGCCGAGAGCAGGGGGCTGCTTTGGGGCACGGCTGCCAGCTCGTCCAGCGCCTCTGCCCAGCGCCCGGCGTCCTTGGCGACCAGCCCGCGCCACAGCCGCGCACGCGGGCCGGAGCGGGCCGTGCGCGGGTCGTTCACGGCGGCGGTGGCTCCCTTCAGGTCTCCCTGCCAGCGGGCCAGCGCCGCCTGCACCAGCAGCCCGTCGGCCTGCGCCGCCAGTGCCCAGTCGTCGGGCCGGGTCAGCGCCGCGAGCTGCGGCAATCCCGCCTTGTCGAGTTGCATCTGAGCCGCCCCGAAATTGCCCGCGTCCAGACTGCTCTCGGCCAGCTTGACCCTGGCCCAGGCGTGGGCCGCGCCCTCCGATTCGAGCAGCACGAACAGGGCGTCACGGGCGGCGGGGTCGTGGTATTCGCCGCGCCCGGAATGGTGGGTGACCACGGCGCGGGCCAGCGTCTCGCGGGCAGGCGAGGTGGCCCCGTCACGAATGCGTTTCCAGAGCAGAGGCAAAAAGCGGGCGTCGTCCGGCGCAGCTTCCAGATGCCGCACCAGAGCGTCCCAGTCGCCCAGCGCGGTCAGGGCCGCGAGTCGGTAAGCCGCCAGTTCGGGCAAACCGGTCTGCTTTTGCGTCAGTTGCACGAAGCGCCGCGCCGTCGCCTGCACCTCTGTGGGCGGCAGCAGCGGGAGCGCCTGCCACAGCGCGGCACTGGGCTGCCATCCCATGACCCCCCCGTTTTGCGTCTCGGGGACGCCCTCCGGCGCGTGCAGCAGACTGCGGGCATGCAGGGGCAGCGCCGAAACAGGTGCGCCCAGCGCCGCTTCCAGAACTGCCGCCGGAAGAACCGGGGGCTGCGCTCCGTCCTTGCCCTGGCTCCGGGGCGTCATGCCGGTCAGGGCCGAAACCGCGCAGGCCAGCCGCCGCACGTCGGGGTCGGCCAGCAACTGCGCCGAGTCGCCGCCCGCACCGGCGAGCAGCGCCAGACGGTCGAGGTGGCGTCCGGTCTCGCGGGCGAGCTGGTCGGCCACCGAGCGCGGCACGCCGAGCTGCGCCATCAGGTAGGCCCGCGCCTCGGTCAGGGTGGGAAGCTGCAACTCGGTGACCTCCCCCGCCCACGCGGGCCAACCCTGGACATCTTCCAGCGCGAAGAGGGCCGCCACCCCCGGCGGAAGCTGACGCCCCAGCACCTCAGCCGTCCAGGCCGCAGGCGTGGTGGGCGTGCCGTCGGGCAGGCGGGGCGGGTCGCCCGCGAAGTGCAGGCTGGAGGTCACGCGCACGAGCAGCACACTGCCCACACCCAGGTCGGCGGGCGGCAACACGGCCCGCAGCGCCTCGACCTGCCGGGCCGCCAGCGAAGCGAACGAACGGTCCGGCATTTTCCGCAGTTCCGGCGTCTGTCCCAGCAGGTCGCCCTGAATGTTCAGGCGGCGCACGGGCACGCCCGCCTCGCGCAGCGCCGTCGCCAACTGGTCGAGCAGCACGGTTTTGCCTGCTCCGGCGCGGCCCGACACTGCCAGCCGGGGGCTACGGCCACTGCGTACCGCCGCCAGAAACTGCTTGTAGACCCTCTTTTTGCTGCGGCCCAGCAGTTCCATCTCGGCAGGAAGGGGCGCTGCCTGACCCGGAAGCTGAAGGGTCAGGCTGATTCCCGCTTCGTCGGCGAGTTCGTGCAGCACCTCCGAGAGCAGCCGCTTGTCTGCCACCGTGCCCACGTCGCGGTAGACGATGTTACGCAGGGACGCCGGGTTGCCGCCCCGCGCCTTCATTTCGGCTTCAAGCCAGCGCAGACTGCCCCGCTGCGGCCCCGACCCGGTCTGCGGGGGTAGGTGGGCGCGCAACTGAGCGAGCGCCGTTTTCCAGTCCATGTCGGCAGCCTAGCACCGCGTTCCTGACCTCATGGACCGAGTTCAGAACAGACCGGGATAGACGTACCTGACGAACCCGTCAGACTTGGGCGACACGAATGTGTATACTCGGTCCAGTTTTCCAAAACATCATTCTGTCCAACCCCCCTAACCCTGGCCCAGGCGCCGACGTGTCGCGCCGCTCTGTGCCCGCTTCTCCGGAGGAATCCCATGAACAAGACCCTGAAACTGTCCGCCGTCCTTGCCCTCGCCCTCGCTCTGCCCGTCGCCAGCGCCCAGTCGCTCCAGGCCGCCCAGGACCTCTACAACCAGGGCAAGTGGCAAGAAGCCGCTAACGCCGCCGCCGCCCTGAAGACCAGCGCCGGATACGCCCTGGCCGCCGAAGCCACCACCAACGGAGCCGGACTCGTGGCCGACGCCCAGAAGAAGGCGCTGTTCACCAAGGCCCAGGAGTACGCCACCCAGGCCATCGCCGCCGACAAGAACAACGCCGACGCCTACTTCGAACTCGCCCGTGCGCAGGGCCGCCTCGCCCAGTTCAGCGGCATCCTCCAGAGCCTCGGCATGGCGAAAGACATGAAGAAGAACCTCGACACCGCCATCAAGCTCAACCCCAACATGGCCTCGGCCTACGTCGCGCTGGGCCTGTGGAACGCTAACCTCGCCGCCAAGGGCTTCGCCGCGACCGCCGCTACCGGAGCCAACAAGAGCCAGGTCGTCCCCAACTTCGAGAAGGCCGTCAAGCTCGACCCCAACACCCCGGCCCACCGCCTCGAATACGGCAACGCCCTGCTCGCCATCGGTGACAAGGCTGGTGCCAAGGCACAGTTCCAGAAGGCCGCCAGCATG
>NZ_JAUNHK010000203.1 GCF_030523985.1 Deinococcus sp. | reverse complement strand
GTTCTGTCCCACCGTGCCGCTGCCGAGTACCCCTACCGTTACCGTTCTCATCGCAGGCGAGTATGACGTAGGCAGAAGGCGCAGCCCAGAGGTCGGGATAGAGGAGCCGAGCGACAGAGCCGCACCCCCCATCTAAACAATTGACCTTTTTTGTAAACTTCTTTGTGTACCTTTTGGGTCAATAATTCACCACCCCCTCTCCCCTTCCCTCTTTTCAAGGAGCACGCATGTCTTCGTCCCGTTTCTGGCTGACCACTCTTGCCCTGAGCCTTCTTCCCACCGCCGCTGCACAGGCCAGCCCCGGAGTCACCGTGCGCCTGGGCTATTTTCCCAACCTGACCCACGCCCCGGCACTGGTGGGCCTGGAACGCGGCACCTTCCTCAAAGCCCTCAACGGCGGCAAGGGGGCGCAGCCCGTCAAACTCGATGCCCGCTCCTTCGCCTCCGGCACCACGCTGTCCGAGGCGTTCGCCGCCGGGCAGCTCGACCTCGCGTATATCGGCCCTGGCCCGGCCATCAGCGCCGCGAGTCGGGGTGTTCCGCTGAAATTCCTGGCTGGGGCCGCCGAAGCCGGGGCCGTTCTGGTGGCCCGCAAAGGCAGCGGCGTCTCGTCGGTGTCTGGACTGGCGGGTAAGGTGGTCGCCGTGCCGAGCCTGGGCAACACCCAGGACATCACGCTGCGGCACCTGCTGGCCGAGAACAAGCTGAAAGACAGGTCGGCGAGCGGCAACGTCACCGTGGTCGCCATTCCACCCGCCGACATCGTGGCGGCTTTTGCCGGGCAACGGGCCGACGCTGCGCTGGTGCCCGAACCCTGGGGCGCGGCCCTCGAAGCGCAGGGGCACCGCGTCATCGGAAATGAAAAGACGGTGTGGCGCGGCGGCAAGTACCCCAGCGCCATCCTGATTGTCAGCACCAAATTCGCTCAGGCGCACCCCGACCTGGTCACGGCCTTTCTGGGCACCCACAACAACGCCGTCGCCTTCCTGAACAAATCGCCCGCCGCCGCGCAGGGGGCCATCAATCGCCAGTTGACCAAACTGACGGGCTCGGCGCTCGACCTGCGGGTGCTTCAGCGGGCGTATACCCGCACCTCTTTCACCACGGCCCTCAACCTCGCCGCCTTGCAGGAATATGCGGCCCTGAATGTCGAAGCCGGGTACATTCGCCGCGTGCCTGACCTGGCTGGTCTGGTTCGGCGCTGAGGAGGTGAAGGTGAGGCAGAGGGAAAGCTGAATATGCGCCCTCTGCCTTGCCCGTTACGAAAATGAGAACCGCCCCCGGAGGAGCGGCCTGTGGGACGGAGCAGCTTTAGAGCGTGCAGCCCTTGGCGCGTCCGCCGTCCATGAGTTCCTTCGTGCGGTCATCCACTTTCTTGATGACGTCACGGTTGTCCATTTCGTTGAGGACCGCGCCGGGCCAGAACAGGATGGCCCAGGCCACGTTCTCCTTGCTCACGCCCGACTTGCTTTCGGCTTCGCTCCGGATGCTCGCCAGCTTGGTCAGTTCGTCCTTGATCTGGACGCAGCTCAGCTCGTTCACGGGCTTCTGGGTCGAAGCGTTGTACTTAGGAGCGCAGGAAGCGAGGGCCAGGGCAGCGACGGCGGTCAACAGGGCAATCTTTTTCATGGAACCTCCACGACCCTTATACAACACTCAGTCAGGTTTCATCAAATCCCGGCCCCGCTGACTGAACCGTGTTCAACGCACTGCTTTGCCCAGAACTTCCTTGCCGCCCAAGTAGGGGCGCAGCGCAGCGGGAACGCGCACCGTGCCGTCGGCCTGCTGGTGGTTTTCGAGGAACGGCACCAGAATGCGCGGGCTGGCAATCCCGGTGTTGTTGAGGGTATGGGCGT
>NZ_JAUNHK010000202.1 GCF_030523985.1 Deinococcus sp. | reverse complement strand
GTAGAGGGTCAGAAACCCACGAGCATCTCTTACGTCGAATGCTCTAAGCAGTTGACGCCCCGATTCACTCTCTCGGCGGATGCCCCCCCAGTCTCCGCGCACAATGGACACACCTTTCAAATATGCAAGGTCAAGCTTGTTCTACGACTTCCCCTCGTTCCAGCCGCTCGGCAGTACTTTCCAGTCGGGCATAGGCTCCGCCGAGTCGCCGCAAGTCCTGCGGTGAGCCGTCCTCCACGATTTGGCCCCCTTGCACCACCAGCACCCGCTCGGCGGCGCGGGCCAGACTCAGGCGGTGGGTGACGGTCAGCGACGTGCGCCCCTGCATCAGGCGGCTCAGGGCGGCGACAACTTGGGCTTCGGATTCGGCGTCCACGGCGCTGGTCGGCTCGTCCAGCAGCAGGATGGCGGGTTGGGCCAGCAGCGTCCGGGCAATGGCGAGCCGTTGGCGCTGACCCCCGGAGAGGCGCACACCGCGCTCCCCGACCAGGGTATCCAGACCTTCCGGCAGCGACTCGACGAAGTCCAGAGCGTGAGCGGCCCGCAGCGCCTCCTCCACTTCCTGCGGGCTGGCGTCGGGGCGGGCATAACGGACGTTGTCCAGCACCGTCCCGTGAAACAGGTAGGTGTCTTGCGGCATGAACGCGGCGGCCCGCCGAAGACTGCTCAGCGTGAGCGACCGAACGTCGTGCCCGTCCAACCGGACCACGCCTGACTGTGGGTCAAACTGCCGGGTGACCAAGCCCAGCAGCGTGCTTTTGCCTGCGCCCGACTCGCCCAGAATGGCGACCCGCTGCCCGGCGGGGATGGTCAGGTTGACCCCCTGCAAAATGGGCCGGGCCGGGTCGTACCCGAACGTGACATTCTCCAGCCGGACTTCGCCCCGTATCGGCTGGGGGAGGGGAAAGGCGTCTGGAGCATCGGTGACTTCTATAGGAGCGTCGAGCACTGCGAAGACTCGGCGCCCCGCCGCCTCAGCCCGCTGAAGCAGGTCGCTGATGCCGACCAAATCGTCGATAGGGCCGTAAAAATAGCGGCCATAGCCTCGGTAGGCCAGCAGGCCACCCAGCGTGAACTGTCCGGCCAAAATCAGCCACGCACCGCCCCCGAGCATAATCACGTTGCCCAGGTTTCCTACGAAACGGGCCACCGGAAAGGCCCGGTTGCGAAGCATGACAGCTTTGACCTGTTCGCGGTACAGCTCCTGACCCAGTGCGTGCACCTGCGCCACTTCGTCGCGTTCGCGGGCGAACCCCTGTACTACTCGTATCCCTCCCAGTCGGTCAGCAATCAGGGCCGAAAGTTCGCCCAGTCGGGTGCGGGCGGCGCGGTAGGCAGGCCGCACCCGCTGACCGTAGCGCCACAGCATCAGCCCCACGGCCAGCATAGGCAGCGTGGTGAGGACGCCCAATAAAGGCTGCAACCAGATGAAGATGGCGATGACGCCGAAAAGCCGCAGCCCGTTGGCGATGACCGAATCGGTCCCCCGAACGAGCACGTCCTGCAAGATGTCCACATCACCCGTGACCCGCGCCAGCAGGTCTCCGGTGCGCTGGGTCTCGAAGTACGCTGCCGATTGCGACTGCACTTTCTCGTACACGGCGGTGCGGAGGTCCAGCGTGAATTGCTGCCCGGCCTTTTCCAGCAATACGCCCCGGTAAGCACTGAGGAGCTGCTGCAAGGCGAACACGGCGACCAGCAAGGCGAGTTGCCCGCCGATAAAGCTCCAGTCCCCACTTTTGAGTCCCTGGTCGACCACCCGAATCCAGACCAGAGGCGGGTACAGTTCGGCCGCCACACTGCCCAGCAAAAGCAGCAGCCCGAGCGCCACGGTGCGGCGGTAGGGCGTCAGGAGCG
>NZ_JAUNHK010000201.1 GCF_030523985.1 Deinococcus sp. | reverse complement strand
ACCAGCGTCGGAATCAGGCGGCTGGTGCTGAGCTGCGCGGCATGCTCTATGTCGGCCCCCAGGCCCAGCCGTTGCAGGGTCAGGCCGTGTCCACTGTTCAGCAGGGCTTCACGCGGGTCGCCCCCGCCCCGGCGCATGGTCAGCGCGATTCTGGCACCGTCGTCCACCTGAAAGTCACCCAGCGCCAGCAGGTACTCGGCAATGACTCCGGCGGTGTACACGTCGTCCAGGCCCACCCGCCCGTCGGTGCCCGCGCAGACAATGGCGATTTCCTCGTTCGCTACGGCCAGGGCGTGCCGGGCGACGGCGTGGGCGTTCACCAGCGCCGCCAGAAAGACGTGCCGGGCGGTCTGTGCCGCTTGCCAGGCTGCCCCGGTGCCGTTGGTGGTGGTCATGACCACGCTACGCCCGGCCACCGCCTGCCCCGGCACCTCCAGCGGACTGTTGCCCAGGTCGAATCCCGGCACCATCAGGCCGCCGCGCTCCCCGGCCAGCAGCAGGTCGGGGTAAGCGGGGCGCAGGGCCAGCACTTCCTCGGGGGTCCTCATCAGCAGCAGTTGCGCCGCGCCGTGTTCGAGCAGCGTGACGGCCGTGGTGGTGGCCCGCAGCACGTCAATGACCAGGGCCACGTCTGGGTAATGGCTGTCGGGGAGCAGGTCTACACGCAGTTTCATGCTGGGCCTCGCAAATCGGAAAGGAGGGAGGAAAGGGCGGTCAGGCCAGGGCGTCCCGCAGGCGCGACAGGCCCGCCTGTGCCCCGTCCGGGCCGTACACGGCGCTGCCCGCCACCAGGCAGGTCGCCCCGGCTTCGGCCAGTTCGCGGGCGTTGGCGGGCGTCACGCCGCCGTCCACCTGCAATTCGGCCTGCGGGTTGACCTCGTCCAGCCACCGGCGCAGCGTGCGCACCCGTTCGGTACTCGCCGCGATGAACTTCTGCCCGCCGAAACCGGGATTCACGCTCATGACCAGCACGAGGTCCACGTCGGCCAGCACCGGGCGCACGGCTTCGAGAGGCGTGCCGGGGTTGAGGGTCACGCCCGCCTTCTTGCCGAGTTCCCGGATTTGCTGCACGGCGCGGTGAACGTGCGCGGTGGCCTCCACATGCACCGTGATGCCGTCGGCCCCGGCTTCGGCAAAGTCGCGCAGATACCGCTCGGGGCGCTCGATCATCAGGTGAACGTCCATGTAGAGGTCCGAGGCGCGGCGGGCGGCGGCCAGAATGGGCATCCCGAAGGAAATGTTGGGCACGAAAGCGCCGTCCATCACGTCCACATGCGCCCAGTCGGCGCTCTGGATGGCCTGAAGTTCTTCGCCCAGACGCGAGAAATCGCAGGAGAGCAGGCTGGGGGCGAGTTTGACCGGGCGAGAGGCTGAATTGAAGCTCACGTCCATGAGTCTATACCGCTGACGGCTTGCGTTTTTGGGAGCGGGGCGGTTTTGGGAGTGGGAACGTTGCGGCAACTCTGCTGACATTGGGCGCGTATTCAGAAGCAAGGAGAAAATGCCATGACCCAAACACCTCCCCCCCTCCCCATGCCGCCAGCTCCCCCAGTCATGACCCCCAGTGTCGAGATTCAGGACCGCCCTGCGTGGGCCGTCAACGGGTTCGTGATGCTGGTGCTGTTTTTCCTGCTCGCTGCCGCCGTGCTCTTTTTCGTCCGCAACAGCACGGTGCTGGCCTTCCTGGCCGGAGCGCCGCTGATTCTTCTCGGGCTGTTCGTCCTGTCCGGATTCATGACCGTCGCCCCCAACGATGCCCGCGTCTACAACCTGTTCGGGCGCTACAACGGCACGTGGATCGAGCCGGGCTTTTGGTGGCGCGTGCCGTTCAACACCGTGCGCGGCGTTTCGCGCAAGCTGAACAACT
>NZ_JAUNHK010000071.1:8090-14616 GCF_030523985.1 Deinococcus sp. | reverse complement strand
CGCTGCTGGGGCAACGGCTGGCGGGGGTGCGCGGTGCCCACTGGAGCATGGAGGGACGCGACTGGCACGGGGCTTCCACGCCCGAAACGGTGCGCGAACGCCTCAGCGCTCGGCTCGTTCCCGGCGCGGTGGTGGTGCTGCACGACGCGGGGCCAGGGGCGCGGGTCACGGTGCCGCTCTTACCCGACTTGCTCTCCGACCTTCGGGCGCGGGGCTACCGCTCGGTGCGGCTGGACGCGCTGGACGGGGCAGGGGCGCAGGGCGGGCCGGAACTCAAGCGGCGGGCTTTTACCACTCTGGACACTGTCTTTGACCGTCTGGGTCATATCCGCTATTCGGGTGGGCGGGCCGACAACCTCTTCCGGGTGGGACCAGCCCGCTTCCCCCTGCACGGCATCCGGCTGAACGACGGGACCCCTGTACCGCACGGTGCGCCCGCCGCCGAATTTCATGTCAACAATGCCCTGATCGTGGACATCGGGCCGCGCCGGGCGGTGCGTCAGGGGCCGACCGACTTTGGGGCGCTGGCCCGCGACCTGCTTGACCGCCCCGAACTGCGTGATACCGAGTATATTTTCTGCCTTTCATCGCTGGCCCCGCTGCTGGCGCTGGTCGGCTTTGAGACCCACCCTCTGCCCGCACAGGATGCCCGGCGCTTGCGGGGCTGGGCCGAGGTGTTGCGCCGCGCCTACGGCAGTGCCCAGGGGGCCCAGGAGCCCAAACTGAGCATCCTGAGCCGTCAGCGCTTCGAAGAACTGTTCGCCCGCGATTGAGGGAATGAAAGAGAGGGACAACCATGAACTACGACGACCTCGCGTCCATTTATGACCAGCAGTACGACACCTACCGCGACGACCTACATTTCTACGCGGGCCTGTGCGAACGCGTCGGGGGCCGGGTGCTGGAAATCGGCGCGGGCAGCGGGCGGGTCACGTCTTTTCTGACGCGGCGCGGCGTGCAGGTGCTGGGCGTCGAGCCGAGCAGCGAAATGCGGGCCAGGGCACAGGCACGGGCCGCGCGGGAAGGCGTCACCCTCGACATCGTGGAGGGCAGTGCCCAGACTTTTCGCAGCGACGAACGCTTTGGCCTGATTGTCGCGCCGTTCAATGCGCTGATGCATCTCTACACGCCCGCCGAACAACTGGCGGCGCTGCAAAACATCCGTGCCCACCTCAGGGAAGGGGGGCAGTTCGTTTTCGACCTGTATGTGCCACGTTTTGGGGCCATGAACACGCTGCGGCACGAGGGCGAAACCTTTCACGCGCCGGACGGGTCGCGCACCGACCTCTTCCTCCTCCAGCGCCACGACGCGCCCCGGCAGGTCATCACCACCGAGTATTTTGCCGACACCACCGCACCGGACGGTGGCCTGCGCCGCGCCCACCACACGCTGACGCAGCGGTATTTCAGCCGCTTCGAGATGGTATGGCTGCTGCGCTGCGCGGGCTTTGAAACGCCGCGTGTGACGGGCAGTTTTCAGGGCGGGCCACTCTCCGAAGCCAGCGAAGTCATGGTCTTTCAGGCGCGGGCCGATTCTTCTCCTGCCTGAATGATGCCGACCAATTGGGTTAGTAGCGCGGTGGCCGAGGCCCGGCTGACCCCGACCCGACCATGAAATTCGGCTTCCAGATGTAGGCGCAGGTCTTCTTCCGGGTCGGCGCGGCTGAGCAGGTCCAGCGCCGTGAGCAGCCCGCCCGCCAGCACCGTCAGTTCGTCGCGGGAAAGGTCGAGCGTGACCTGAGCGCCCCTGTCGTCTCGAAGTTGCATGGCCCGACATTAGGGCAGAGTGCGGGCGTTTTCCGTCGTCTGGGTGCCTTTGTTCAGCTTCTGCCCTTGCGTGCCCAGAAGGTCAGCAGTTCGCCGTACATCTGCCCCCGCGCCCGGATTCCGGCCCAGAAGCCGCGCTTCTTCTCCTTGAGCACCTGCCCCACCTGCGGCAGTTCGACATAGTCCCAGCGGGCCTGCGTGGCCTTGAGGTGCGCGGTGATGGCGGGTTCGGGCCAGCGCTCGGTGGCGAGGTGCGGCACGCCCAGCAGCCAGTCGCGGCGGCAAGCCCGCTGTCCGCTGAGGTGCGGCGTCATCTTGTTACCGAAGTCGGACGCGAAGCCGCCCCCCTCGAACACCCCAATGGTCATGTCCTGCGTGCCAGCCAGGACCGGGCGCAGCAGCAGGTCGAGGTGATGACGGGTCAGCCCCTGCAAGTCGGCGTCGAGCATCACCACGTATTCGGCGTCGGTGGCTTGCAAGGCGGCGTAGAGCGCCGGGCCTTTGCCCTGGTTGTCCCGCAGTTCGACCACCTTGGCCCCGGCTTCCCGCGCTGCCTGGGCGGTGGCGTCGGCGCTGCCATCGGAGGCGACCACCACGTCGGGCGTGAGGGTCAGGGCGGCGCGCACCACTTCGCCCACCGTGTCTTCCTCGTTGTAGGCCGGAATGACCACCGCCACCGAGGACGCGGTGAGAGGCGCGGAGACTTCGGGAGACGAAAGGAACTGGCCTGAGGTCATCTGCTTTCTATGCTAAGCGATGACGACGCAGGCGATCGAGAGTGGGCGATGGAGGGCGGTGCAGCGACTCAGTGCTGCGCCTTGCTTTTTCGCGCTTCCAGTTCGGGCGCGTCCTCGCCTGCATGTGGAGCAGGGAGGGGACTGACCAGCGCCCCGTGCATCAGCAGCGAGAATCGGTCTTGCCAGTCGGTCAGCACCTCGCGCTGGGTGCGGTGTCCGCCGTGGATGAGAGACATCAAGCAGGAATCCACCAGCAGCGCCGCCAGAAAACGGGTATCGGCGTCGGCCCGCAGTTTGCCCTGGGCTTTCATGGCGCTCAGCACGGGTTCGACCAGCCCGACCAGCGTCTGTGCGGTCTGCAATTCCTGTGCCAGCGCTCCTCCCGCACCTTCTCCCACACGGCGGCTGAGAACCGCTTGACCGACCGCGCCGACCAAGTGGCGGTAGCGCACGCCCAGGTCAGCCATCCGCGCCGTGACCTGCTGCCAGACGGCCTGCGGCGTCGCGCCACTGCTCAGGCGGCGCAGCGCCTCGGCGCGGGTTTCGCCCACCGTGCGCTCGAAGTGGGCCAGCAGCATGTGGGTTTTGCTGGGAAAGTAGCGGTACAGGTTGGTGCGGCTCACGAAAGCGGCGTGGGCGATGTCCTGGGCACTCACGCTGTCGAGGCCCGTCCGGGCGAACAATTCGAAAGCAGCGCGGGCAATGCGTATCCGCCGCGCTTCGTCCTGCTCCTGACGGTCCACTTTCATGACAGCAGGCAGTTTAGAGGATTTGCCCGAACACAACTGTCTGCTTCGCCCCGCGCTGAGGGAGCTGAGGGAACAGGGCGTCAGACACTCGGACTCCAGTTTGGCCCCCGGAAAATCAGTGCCCAGACAATCAGTGTCAAGTCACTTTTCCCAAAGTATAGCGCCCAATTTGCCGGGCCGCTGTGAGCCTTTTCCCTGACACCGGGCAGACAAAAGGCTAGAGTGGGGTCAGCCGAGAAAGCCGAAGTCACCAGCCTGCGAGCTTTCGCGGCACGAAGGAGCGTGAACTGTGCATATCTACCAGCTCTCGGGACGCAACGTCGAAGTGACCGAAGCCTTGCGTGACTATGTCGAGGAAAAGCTCACCCGACTTGAGCGCTACAGTGACCAGATTACCGACGCCCGCGTGACCCTGACGGTCCGTGACGTTCGCAGCGCCGAGCGGCGCAATCGGGTCGAAGTGCAGATTAACGTGCCGCACGGCATTATCCGCGCCGAAGAACACCACGCCGATATGTACGCCGCCATTGACAAGGCGAGCGACGTCCTCGAGCGCCAGCTTCGCAAGTTCAAGACCCGCTACATGAAGCAGCGGCAAGAGGGCCGCCCCGAACCGCTGCCCGGCCCCGCCGAAGCTGCCGTGCAGCAGGGGCAGGACGACCTGGCCGAGTTCCACCCCGAAATCGTGCGCCAGAAGAAGTTCGACTTGCGCCCCATGTCGGCGGAAGACGCCGTAGTGCAGATGGAAGCCCTCGGACACGACTTCTACGTGTTCAAGGACAACGGGGGCCAGACGGGTGTGGTCTACCGCCGCAAAGACGGGCACTACGGCCTGATTGAATCGAACTGAGCCGCGCATCACGGAGGAGGTCGGAAGCCTGGGGGACGGGTTTCTGGCCTTTTTCCTTGTGCTCGCTGCCCGGATTTTTGTTACCCCCAGGGGCACGTCGGGCCTGAGCAGGTGAGGCACGGGGCGGCGCGTGGCATCATGAATTCACACACGGAGGCACAACCATGACCCATTCCCAGCCTGACCTCGCGCAGTGGAAAGCCCTTGCCAGCAAAGACCTGAAAGGCGGCGACCCCGAAACGCTCAACCGCGAAACCCCCGAAGGCATCACGCTCAAGGCGCTCTACACCCGCGCCGACCTGCCCGCTGACGGCGCAGCCGACACCCTGCCGGGCCTGCCGCCCTTTACCCGTGGCCCCCGCGCCACCATGTACGCCGCCCGCCCCTGGACGATTCGGCAGTACGCGGGATTCTCGACCGCCGAGGAATCCAACGCTTTTTACCGCCGCAACCTCGCCGCTGGGCAAAAGGGCCTCTCGGTGGCGTTCGACCTGGCGACCCACCGGGGCTACGACTCCGACCATCCCCGCGTGGTGGGCGACGTGGGCAAGGCGGGCGTGGCGATTGACTCTGTCGAGGACATGAAAATCCTCTTCGATGGCATTCCGCTGAACGAAATGTCGGTGTCCATGACCATGAACGGCGCGGTGCTGCCGGTGCTGGCGGGGTACATCGTGGCGGGGCTGGAGCAGGGCGCCAAGCTGGAGGAACTCTCGGGCACCATCCAGAACGACATTCTCAAAGAGTTCATGGTGCGCAACACCTACATCTATCCGCCCGAGCCGTCCATGCGGATCATTGCCGACATCATTGAGTACACCGCCAAAAACATGCCGCGCTTCAACTCCATTTCCATCAGCGGCTACCACATTCAGGAAGCTGGGGCCAACGCCGCGCTGGAACTGGCCTACACCCTCGCAGACGGCAAGGAATACATCCAGGCCGCGCTGAACAAGGGCATGAACATTGACGACTTCGCGGGTCGCCTGAGCTTTTTCTTCGGCATCGGCATGAATTTCTACACCGAGGTCGCCAAGCTGCGGGCCGCCCGCCTGCTGTGGAGCGAAGTGGTGGAAGAGTTCGCGCCCAAAAAGCCGATGAGCAAGGCGCTGCGAACCCACTGCCAGACCTCGGGCTGGAGCCTCACCGAGCAGGACGCCTACAACAATGTCGTCCGCACCACCATCGAGGCGATGGCGGCAGTCTTCGGCGGCACCCAGAGCCTGCACACCAACGCCTTTGACGAAGCCATCGGCCTGCCCACCGACTTCAGCGCCCGCATTGCCCGCAATACCCAACTGGTGATTCAGGAAGAAACGGGCATCACCAATGTCATCGACCCCTGGGGCGGCAGCTATCTGATGGAGTCGCTCACCGCTGAACTGGCCGACAAAGCCCGCGAACTGATGAAGGAAGTGGAAGGCTTGGGCGGCATGGCGAAGGCCATCGAATCGGGCGTGCCCAAGCTGAGAATCGAGGAATCGGCGGCCCGCAAACAGGCCAAGATTGACCGGGGCGAGGACGTGATTGTGGGTGTGAACAAGTACCGCCCGACCACCGAAACGCCGATTGACGTGCTGGACATCGACAATGCCGCCGTGCGCGAGTCGCAGATTGCCCGCCTGAACAAAATCAAGGCCGAGCGCGACAATGCCGCCGTGCAAAAGGCATTGGACGCCCTCACCGAATGCGCCCGCACGGGCGAAGGCAACCTGCTGGCGCTCAGCGTAGACGCCATGAAAGTGCGCTGCACGCTGGGCGAAGTCTCCGACGCGCTGGAAAAAGTCTGGGGCCGTCACGCCGCCGAAATCAAAACGCTGTCGGGCGTGTACGCGGCGGGCTACGCGGGCGACGAGAGCTTCGAGAGCCTGCAACACGAAATTGAAGCCTTTGCCGAAGCCGAGGGCCGCCGTCCCCGCATGTTGGTCGTCAAGATGGGTCAGGACGGACATGACCGGGGCGCGAAGGTGATTGCGACGGGCTTTGCCGACCTGGGCTTCGACGTGGACGTAGGCCCCCTGTTCCAGACCCCCGAGGAAGCGGCGCGTCAGGCCATCGAAAACGACGTGCACGTGGTCGGCGTGAGCAGTCAGGCAGCGGGCCACAAGACGCTGGTGCCGCAACTGATTCAGGCGCTACGGGCCGAGGGTGCAGGCGACATTCTGGTGGTCGTGGGCGGCGTGATCCCGCAGCAGGATTACCCGGCACTGCGGGAAGCGGGCGCGGCGGGCATCTTCGGCCCCGGTACGCCCATCTTGACTTCGGCGCGGGAAGTGCTGGGGCTGCTGGTGCGGCGGGGTGAGCAGGCTTAGGGGCTATGGGGCTAGAGCTTCAGCTTTTGGCCCCAACCCCAAACCCCTCTCCCCAGGGGGGACAGGGGCTTAACGCTGGCGCTGTGCAAATGGCGGTCAGTTTGCTGGACT
>NZ_JAUNHK010000071.1:0-7990 GCF_030523985.1 Deinococcus sp. | reverse complement strand
GGGGGACAGGGGCTTAACGCTGGCGCTGTGCAAATGGCGGTCAGTTTGCTGGACTGACGGCATTTCTCGATTGCACGGGGTCTAGACGCTGCTGCTTCGCTGCTCGTGTGCGGCCCGTGCGCTTCGCGCCCGACGGCCCTGGAATTCTGCGTTCTACGACTTTGCGAGTGGTGTCGCAACGGGACTTGAAAAGCTGCTGACTGGAGAAAAGGCTCTTTACGTCAAATCTTCTTGACGGTTAGACCTTTCGACCTTTTGACCCTTCGATCACCAACCGCTGCACTTCTTCGGCGGTTGGTGGTCTTCTTGGCAGGGTCGGGGCGCGGGGCTATTCTGCCCGTCATGCAAGCCCGCGCTGTCGCTCACATTTCTGCCGCCGCCCTTCAGAACAACCTGAGCGCACTGGCGGCGCGGAGCGGGACGCAGTTGCTGCTCCCCGTCAAGGCCGACGCCTACGGGCACGGCATGACGCTGGTGGGCCGGGTGGCGGCAGCGCACCCCGACGTGTGGGGGCTGGCGGTGGCGACCCCGGCAGAGGCGGCGGCGCTGGCCCAAGCTGTGCCCGGCAAGCCCATTTTGCTGCTCACGCCGCCCGCGCCGGGCGAGGTGGGGCCGCTGGCTGACCTGGGCGTGCGGCTGCCTGTGGGTACGCTGGCGGAGGCGGGGGCGCTGCCTGCCCACGCCAGGGCGCACCTGAAGGTGGACACGGGCATGAACCGCCTGGGAGCGCGGCCCGCCGACGCGGTGAACGTGGGCCGGACGCTGGCAGAGCGGGGGCAACTGGAGGGCATCTACACCCATTTCGCCACCGCCGACGAAGCGGATTTGTCGTTTGCCCGCACCCAACTCGAACGCTTCCGGGGCGTGCTGGACGCCCTGCCGCCTGCCCTGGCCCACTGCGCCAACGGGGGCAGCATCCTCAGTTTTGGGCGACTGGACGGCATGAGCCTGGCCCGGCCTGGGCTGGCGTCCTACGGCTTTGCCCCAGAGCATCTGCGCGGCGTGTGTGACCTGCGCCCGGTCATGACCTTGCGGGCGCGGGTGACGCAGCGCCACACGGCCTACACGGGTGAAACGGTCAGCTACGGCGGGCTGTGGCGGGCTGAGCAGGACACCGAAATCGCCGTGGTTGGCCTGGGCTACGCCGACGGCTACCCGCGCAACGCCACGGGCCGCGCCTCGGTCATCATCGGCGGCGAGCGTCGCCCGGTGCTGGGCCGCGTTTGCATGGACCAGGTGATGGTGGACGTGACCGGATTGGACGTAAAGGTGGGCGACTGGGCCGAAGTCTGGGGCGCGGGCGAAATCAGCGTGACCGACGTGGCGGCCTGGGGGGACACCATCGAATACGAGGTGCTGACCGGAGTGGGCGGGCGGGTAGAGCGGCGGCTGGCAGAGTAGAACGGAGTCTTGCTCAGCCCGCTTGCGCCCCCCGCGCCGCGTCTCCGGCGGCCCGCAGCGCCCGCAGGTCTTTGAATCCGCCCACGAAGAGGGCCACCCGCAACTCCTGGATGAAGTTCCTCAGCCACGCTTCGGCGGCGGCGCTGCTGTCCAGGGCGGGTTCGAGCAGGGGCCGGGCCACCGCCACCACCTCGGCCCCCAGCCACAGCGCCCGCGCCGCGTCCAGCCCGCTCCGAATGCCGCCCGAGGCGATCAGCGGGGTCTGGGGCACAGCGGTTTTGGCCTGCCGGAGGGCTTGCGCTGTCGGAATGCCCAGTTCACACAGGTCGGGCGCGATGACCCGTCCGTGCGCCACGAGTTGCTCGACCCGCGCCCAACTCGTGCCGCCTGCGCCCGCCACATCGAAGGCCGCGAAAGGGCCATCCGCGAGGAGTTGCAGCGTCTGCGCGTCCAGCCCGTGCCCGACTTCCTTGACGATGACCGGAAAATCGAGTTCGCGGGCCACCTGTTTCAGTCGGTGGGCCAGCCCTTTCCAGCGGGTGTCGCCGCCGAGTTGCATGGCTTCCTGAAGGGGATTGAGGTGAATGGCGAGGGCGTCGCCCATCACCTCGTCTACGGCGCGGCGGGCTTCGGCGGCCCCGTAGCCCAGCATGAACTGCGCCGCGCCGAGGTTGCCGATGAGCAGGATATCGTGAGCGACCTCACGCACGTTGAAGGTGTCCCAGGTTTCGGGCCGTTCCAGCATGACCCGCTGTGACCCCAGCATCATGCCGATTCCCAGATTTTTGGCCGCCAGCGCCAGATTCCGGTTGATTTGCCGCGCCTTCTCCGCGCCGCCCGTCATGGCCCCGATCAGCAGCGGAGCTTTAAGGGGCCGTCCCAGAAACGTGGTGTTCAGGCGCACGTCCTCCAGGTCGCCTTCCGGCAGGGCGCGGTAGGGCCAGGGCACCGTTTCCAGGCCCGTCTTGACCTTCTGATACTGGCTTTCGGGCAGCAGGCAGGCTTCGATGTGGCGCAGTTTGCGGAGTTCGAGTCGCCCGGCGCTCATGTGTCTCTCCCGGCACCCAGCACCTGCCGCGCCTTTTCGGGCAGGGCGCGGCGGTCGGTGCGGCGCAGCTCCGAGCGGGATTTGCCCAGGTGCAAACACAAATAGGTTTCGGCCTGTGCCTTCAGGAACATCACATATCCCTCCTCGCCGCCGCTGCGGGCGCACTCCAGGGCCAGCAGGTCGAGCTGCTCTTCCAGTTGCCGCAGCGCCAGATACCTCGCTCCGGTGGCTCCGCTGTCGCCCAGGCGTTCGCGCAGGCCCGCCAGCCCCTCGGGGTCGCGCAGCAGCAGCCGGGCGGCCCGGCGCACCAACGGGTCGTCCAGCGTCAGGGCGCAGTCGCGGCAGGGCTCCTGCGCGGGCTTGGGCGGGCTGGGTTCGCCGCACACCGGGCAGGGCCGCCAGCCCTGTTCCTCGCGCCAGCGCCGGGCGCGGGTCACGGCTTCGGCGGCCCTCAGCGCGACCTGCTTGAGTTCGGGGTCGGCCACCTCTTTGACCAGTTTGCGGGCGCGGGCGCGGTCAGGCGCGGGCAGTGGCGCGGCGCGGGGAGCGTCGGGCGGGGGCCGGATGTGGCCCACCGAAAAGCGCAGTTCGGTGAGGCGCTGCCGTTCGTCCAGCAGGCTGTTGAGCCGCTCCAGGAAGTGGTGGCGCTGCATGGTGAGGTGGTGGGCCGCCGCACTGTCCCGCACCTCGACAAAGAGCGTGCCGCCCTGCACCGAACGGGGCCGGGTCAGCCGGGAAATTTCGGGGCCGACCGCCTGAGGCCACAGCAGCAGCGCCCGCGCCCGCTGCACGCCCGTGCCGAGTTTGCCCTGTGCCAGCGTCGCGCCCATCAGCACGGACATGTCGAGGGGGCCGGATCTGCGGCGGGTCATGGGGTGCCGCAGAGGGGCGGAGGGCGGAGGGCAGAGGGCAGAGAGCGGAGCGTAGAGAGGTTCATGCTGTTCCCTCTACCCTCCACTCTTTACCCTCCACCCTTTCCACGGGCGTAAAGCGCCCCGCCTGAGCTTGCAGGGTCAGCACGGCACCGGGGGCACGTTCGGTTCCGGTCACGATGGCCTGGGGCACGCTGGCGGCGAGGTCGAGCAGGTACTGGCGGCGGTGCGGGTCGAGTTCGGCGGTGAAGTCGTCGAGGAGCAGCACCGGGTCTTCACCGAATTTTTCGCGCAATAGTTCCAGTTCGGCGCGGCGCAGGGCCAGGGCCACCGTGCGGCCTTCGCCCCGGCTGGCGTAGTCGCTGGCGGGAAAGTCGCCCAGGGTGAGCAGCAGGTCGTCGCGGTGCGGCCCGGTCACGGTGGAACCACGGGCCAGTTCCTCGGCGCGGCGGCTCCGCAGATCGGCGGCGTAGGTGTCGGGCGAGGTGGTCTCGGAGAGCGTCAGCGTCAGCGGTTTGCGGCTGCCCAGGTTGGCGTTGGCTTCGCGGGCGAGTTCGTCCAGCCGGGTCAGGGCACGGCGGCGAAACTGCATGATGTCGGTGCCGAGTTTGACCAGCACATCGTCCCAGACGTGCATGGCCCATTCTTCCCCGGCCCGCAGGGCGGCGTTTCGCTGCGACACGGTGCGCTCGTACCGTGAAAGCTGCTCGCCGTAGCGGGCGCTGAGGCGCGACAGCAGCGAGTCGAGGTAAGCCCGGCGGCCCGACGGTGGCCCGAACACCAGTTCGCTGTCCTCCGGGCGAATCCACACCGCGCCGCCGCGTGGCAGGTCGCCGGTCCTGACCCGCACGCCATCCACCTTGAGCTGCCGCCGCCCCCGCCCCAGCCCCACTTCCTGAATGCTGAGGCTGCCGCCCTGCTGCAAGTCGGCCCGCACGTAGGCTTCAGTTTCGCCCGCCTGAATGAGTTGTTCCAGGCGCGGCGCATCGGTCTGCCCGGTCAGGGCGAGGTACGCGGCTTCGAGCAGATTGGTCTTGCCCGCCCCGTTCTCGCCGTAGATACCGGTCACGCCTTCCGGGAAATCGAGCGTCCCAGGCGCGAGATTCCGGTAATTCAGGGTCGAGAGGGCCGAGAGACGCACATCCCCCATTGTAGGCGCGGCAGCCCTGTCAGGACTGTAAGGCCGACTCTGCGGCGGGGACGAGGCCCTGGTCGAGGGGTCAAGCAGTCCAGGCGTCAAGACTCGGCTTTCTCGGCCTCCCGACTTCCGGACTCCTCGACGAACTTTTCCCTTACGCCTGCCCCCTGCGCCCCTGGGGAATGGGCGAGTTCGGCACTTCCTCCGTGGCGGGTTCGATGATTCGCAGGTTGGTTTTGGTAAACAGCGGATGCTCCGGCGAGGGCGGTTGCTGCCCGGTCGCGCGGTCAATCAGGTCGAGCGTATCGGCCAGCGCCAGGTCGAAGGCCCCGACTTCTCCCGTCTCGAAGGCCAGCCGCCACGCCTCGTAGCTGCCCAGGTCGGCGGGCAGGGCCACGTTCTCCTGAAGCAGTTCCAGCACGCTCTGGCGCAGCACCTCTTCGGCAAAAGGCGCGTGCTGCAACTCGGTGATGGTGCCGCCGATGGGCGGGCGGAGCGAAATGTCTTCGACCTTGAGGCTGACCGCCACCAGCCCTTCGGCGTTCTGGTCGCGGCCCAGCACCAGCAGCGTCGAAGTCTCCTCGCCGGGGCGGGTGCGGTAAGTCCAGCGTTGACCGGGCGCGAAGTCTTTCATGCCCGTCAGACTAGCCCCCGCTGGCCCCGGCTGCCTATCCGCCATTTTGCGCAGACGGGGTGCCAGAATAGGGAGCGTATGCCCCGCGCCCTGCTGCTCACCCTGGCCGCGCTGCTGAGCGCCTGCTCTCCCCGTGTGCTGAGCGCCGAGGGCTGGAGCTTTCGGATAGGCGATGCGGCGGGCGAGGTGCGGCTGGTATCCCGGCAGGAGTTCGGCGTGTGCTCGCCCAAACTGGTGGGCTGCACGGTGCCGCTGGGACACGGCTGCCTGGTCATGCTCGACCGTGACTATTTTCTGAACGGCACGCCCCGGCAGCGCACGCTGCTGCTCGCGCATGAAGTCGGGCACTGTCTGGACGCCTCGGTGCTGGAATACGGGCATGGCGGCATCGGCGCGCAGGGGGCCGTGTACGGCGAGTATTACCGCCCAGCGGTGGAAGGCTTTGCCGAAAGTTATGCGCGGGCCTACGTCGCCGTGTGTGGCGACAACCTCGCGCCACTGGGCTACGGCAGCGGGCCAGCGTGCGCCCTGCCCGACCCGAGGACGGTGCGGGTCAGCCTGCCCTGAAGACGGGAGCCAGCAAAAAAATCCCCGGCTTCAGGGACACCGAAGCCAGGGAAAGGGACGGGGAGGACTCAGCCGCGCACGAGCCGCACCGTGTCGCCCTCCAGCTTCACCGAGTAGCTTTCGTCCAGGTCGGTGAAAATCACGGGCGTGACCACGCTGGGCACCTTGCCGCGCACCTCGTTCAGATTGACTTCCAGCAGGGGCTGGCCCGCTTGCACCCGGTCGCCCTGACCCACCAGAGCGCGGAAGCCTGCGCCGCCGAGTTTGACCGTGTCGATGCCGAAGTGGACCAGCACTTCCAGCCCGTTGTCGGCCCGCAGCCCGACGGCGTGGTGGGTGGGGAAGAGGGTCACGACCTCGCCCGTGACCGGGGAGCGCACCACCCCGTCCGAGGGGTCAATGGCAAAGCCCGCGCCCATCATGCCCGCGCTGAACACCGGGTCGGGCACGTCGGAGAGCGGCAGCACCCGGCCCGCCACAGGCAGCGTGAAGTCGGCGGGCAGCGGCGAGTCGGTGGCGGGAGCGGCAGGGGCGGCAGCCGCCACAGGAGCAGCCACTGCCGGAGCCGCAGCCGCCTGCACCGGAGCCGCCACATAACGTCCCTGCGCGATGACCTGACGAATCTCTTCCTTGATCTGGTCGCTGCGGGTGCCGTACACGGCCTGCACGCTGTTGCCGACTTCCAGCACGCCCGCCGCGCCGAGTTGCTGCAACCGACTCTTGTTGACCAGCGACTTGTCGTTCACGCTGACCCGCAGGCGGGTGATGCAGGCGTCCAGATTCTGAATGTTGTCGGGGCCGCCGAGGGCTTGCAGGATGCCCAGCGCCAGTTCGGGGTTTTGCCCGCCCGCATTTGCCACGGGTTCGTTCACGGCGTCTTCGGTGAGTTCTTCGCGGCCCGGCGTCATGATGTTGAACTTGCGAATCACGAAACGGAAGGTGACGTAGTACACGGCGGCAAAGGCGAGGCCCACCACCGGAACCAGCCAGGGCAGCGTGCTCTTGGGCATCAGCAGGAAGTAGTCGATGGCCCCGCCCGAGAAGGTAAAGCCGCTGTGCGAACCGAGCGCCGCCATCACCATGAAGCTCAGGCCCGTCATCGCCGCGTGAAAGACGTACAGCACCGGGGCCACGAACATGAACGCGAATTCGATGGGTTCGGTGATTCCGGTCAGGAAGCTGGTCAGCGCCGCCGAGAGCATGATGCCCGTGATGGCCTGCCGCCGCTCGGGGCGGGCTTCCTGCACGATGGCGAGGGCCGCGGCGGGCAGCGCGAACATCATGATGGGAAAGAACCCGGTCATGAAAATCCCGGCGCTGCGGTCTCCGGCAATGTAACGGGTCAGGTCGCCGTGAACCACGGTGCCGTCAGGCTTGGTGAATTCGCCCGCGATGAACCAGAAGGGCTGATACCAGATGTGATGCAGGCCGAAGGGAATCAGCAGGCGGTTGACGAAGCCGAAAATGCCGCTCGCCAGCACGGGTGCGCCGTTGACCGCCGCGTTGGAAAAGGCGTTGAGGCCCGCCTGCACCGGGGGCCACAGGTAGGTGAGCAAGACGCCGACCACGATGGCCGCCGCCGCCGTTACAATCGGCACGAAGCGGCGGCCCGCGAAAAAGCCCAGCACCGGATGCAGTTTGATGTCCTTGAAACGGTTGTACAGGAAGGCGGCGAGGGCACCCATCAGAATCCCGCCGAACACCCCGGTTTGCAGCGAGTTGATGCCCAGCACCGTCGCGTACGCCCCCTTGGACGCCGCGCTCAGTTCGGCAAATTTGGCGGCGTCTCCCAGGCCCAGGTAGGTGCTCATGGTGGCGTGCATGACCAGAAAGCCGACCAGTGCCGCCAGCGCCGCGACCCCAGCGCCGCCCGCCAGACCGATGGCGACCCCCATCGCAAAGATGATGGGCAGATTGCCGAAAATCACGTCGGACGCGCCGACCATCATCTTGCCGACGAATTGCAGCCACGCGGGAATGGAGGCGTGCCAGCTGTAGCTCGGGTCGTTGAAGGCCGCGCCGAAGCCCAGCAGCAACCCGGCAGCGGGCAGCACGGCGACCGGGAGCATCAGCGATTTGCCGACCTCTTGCAGCGCGGCAAAGGCGGTCTTTTTGGGCGGGGGCACAGGCGCAGCGCCCGCCGAGCGGGGAGGGGTGGACACGGTCATGGAAACTCCTTCAGGGAAAAGGGACGGAAATGAATGTACGGAACAACTGAAAAGAAAAAAGGTGAGTTAAGATAGCGGATTCACGGCGTCGGAAACCCGCAGAGCTCGGGCGTCCCGGTCAGACAAACCCTGCGCCCCGGCCCCCGCAGCCCGTAAGCTCGG
>NZ_JAUNHK010000070.1 GCF_030523985.1 Deinococcus sp. | reverse complement strand
TGTCACCAGGAAAGGAGTAGTCGTCTGCGACGTGCTGCCAGCCGCTCGACAGGGCAGCAAGGGAAGCACGGCTTCGTACAGGTGGCGCAGGTCACGCCGGAAATTCAGAAGGGTCTGGGGCGACAGGCGGCGGGCCAGAACCGTATTGAGCAGCAGCAGCAATCGGCGCAGGTTTTCCTTGCCCTGGATAGACTGGAGCAGCGTGGCCGTGATTTCGGTGGGCTGCTGGGGACGGCGTTCCTGAAGCAGGGTGTGGAGTTCTTGCAACCAAGTCCGCAGATGGTCGGTCAACAGCGCCAGAAACAATTCTTCTTTGGTGTCGAAATAGAGGTAGAGGGTTCCCTTGGCGAGACGTGCTTCCCGCGCCACCTGGCTCATGCTCAGGTCGGTGTAGACCCCGGCAGTCCAGAGCCGCTCCGCCGCTTGAAGGATGTCATCCCGGCGGCGACTCTTTTCGGTGGCGCTACGGGCGCGGAGGGGGCGAGAAGGACCGGCAGACACCGCAGAATCGTAACCCTTCCGCGTACATCTCAAAGTGAAGGTATTCACCAGTACAGAGAACTGGCGGTCATTTATTGTATGGCGTCCGTCTCTCTGGACACCCGCGCCTGCTCCGGCCCGCCGAAACTGGGCAAAGGAAGGTAGCAGAGGTGAGCTGCGGCCCAGGTGATGAGTCCTGAGTCAACCTCCCTTCACCCTTCTCAGCGTGCCTTGGGCAACTGTGACGCAACGTCCGTGACCTGCTGCCTATCCCCCGAGGGCCAGACCGTGCGACACTAGGAGAAACATGAGACACCCCCTGACATTTGCCGTCACCATCGCCCTGATTGCCCCGGCTCCGGCATTTGCCCAGCAGGCGGGCACCGTCCAGCAAATCAGCGTGGTCGGGACCACCGACCTGCTCGCGGACTTTGTCAAGACCACGCTGACGGTGCAGCCCGGCACGCCCCTTTCCAGCGTCAATCTGCGTCAGGTCGAGCAGGACGTGCTGGACAGCGGGTATTTCAAGACTGCTGCCGCCGAACTGCGTACCGTGGGCGGGCAGGACACGCTGGTCGTCACCGTCACGCCCAACCCCACCATCAAGGACGTGCAGGCCAGCGGTATGGCCTTCTTGCCCGGCGACGCCTTCAAGGCCAGCGTGGCCGAACTGTTGAACATCGCCCCCGGCGCGACCCTGAACACCAAGCGCCTGGAGCAGGCCAAGGAAGCCCTGGCGCAGAACTACCGCCAGGAAGGCTTTCCCTTCGTGCCCAGCATCAGCACCCAGACCACGACCAACAGCGACGGCACCGTGAGCGTGTCGTTCGTGGTGGACGAGTCGGCCCCGCTGACCCGCGTGGAAATCTCGGGCGTGACGCTGCTGCCCCAGAGCAAAATCGTCGAGATTTTCAAGCCGATGCAAAACGCCAAACGCTTTACCACCCAGGCGTTTTTTGCGGCGGCAGACGCGCTTCAGGCCGCTTACGACGAAGCCGGGTACTTCCAGGCAGGCCTCGACCCCCGCAGCGTGACCCTGGAAAATGGCGTCCTGAAAGCCACCGTGCTCGAAAGCCGCGTGGCGAGCGTGGACCTTTCGCCGCTGGGTGAACTCGCCCAGACGCCCACGCTGCAAACCCAGGCCGGGCAGCCGCTGCGCCTCTCGCAGCTTCAGGCCGACGTGCGGACCCTCGCCAACCAGACGGGCAAGGCGGTGGGCTTTGCCCTCGACGCCGACCCGCAGAACCCGGCCCAGGTGCGGGTGCTGTTCGGCGCGGCGGACGTGGAAAGCGGCCCGGTCAGCAGCATCGTGATCGTGGGCAACACCAAGGTGCCAACCAAGGCGCTTCAGGCGGCCCTCAAGACCAAGGTGGGCGACGTGTATTCGCCGCAACTGGCGCAGGACGATTTCATCGCGCTGCGTGACCTCTACCGTCAGGCGGGCTACGAAATCAGCACCCGTGACGCCATTTCCTTCCAGAACGGCGTGCTGACCTACACCGTGCGCGAGGTGCAACTGGCGGGCTACGAACTGGCATGGCAGGGCCAGCACAAGACCCAGGACCGCGTGATTCTGCGCGAACTACCGCTGCCGGGGCAGACCTTCAACAGCAAGGACGTGCAGGCCGCCCTGGGCCGCATCAGTGCGCTGGGCTACGTCACCATCAACGACGTGCGCGTCAAGAGCGACCCGCAGGCACCGGAAAAGATCACCTACGTCATCGCCGTGTCGGAAGGCCGCACCGGGATTCCGGTCAACCTCAGCCTGGGCTACGACAGCATGCAGGGCGGCTGGAACGGTGAAATCGGGTATGTCAACTCCAACGTCTTCGGTCTGGGCCACAACTTCGGCGTGAACCTGGGGGCCACCCAGAACCAGGCCGGGCAAAACTGGTTCGGCAACCTCAACTACACCATTCCCTGGCTCGACCTCGACTTTGCCGATTTCCGCAGCAAGCGCACCAGCCTCAGCTTCGGGGTCGGCAGCACGGTGGGCGGCAACAATGCCCTGCTCGACAGCAGCGACAAGGACACCGGGCGCGACTACACGGTGCGGACTTCGGGCTTTAGCCTGGGCCTGGGGCGCAACATCACCCCCAACCTCAGCGGCAACGTCAGCGCGTCGTTCAACAGTCGCAACTACTACCTCGAGACCAAGCAGGACGGCGAAGTCAGCACCCTGACCGACACCGAAGCGGCGGCCCTGTTGCCCGCCACCAGCCTGACCACCCGCCTGAGCACCGCCCTGAACTACGACAACACCGACGACGCCAACTTCCCCGGACGTGGCGTGCGGGCCTACGGCGCGGTGGGCTACAACTTCGGACGTCAGGGCGATCAGCCGCTGGGCTGGACGGATGGCGAAATCGGTGTGAGTGGCTATTACGGCTTCGGCGGGCGCGTCAAGCGGTCCTTCGGCCTGGAAACCTACAAGCAGGTGCTGGCGGCCCGTGCCAACACGGGTATGACCAGCGGCAACTTCCCCGACGGCACCGGGTACTACCTCGGCGGCTCCAACCCCCTGGCCTCCCGCGAACTGCGCGGCCTGGAAGACGGGCAACTGTTCGGCACCAACTACTTCTCCTCCAGCCTGGAATACCGCTACGACTTCGGTCTGTCGGGCGGCGTGGCGCAGGGGCTGTACGGGGTGCTGTTCGCCGACTACGGCACGACCTGGAAGAGTGGCGAGGCCGCCAAGAGCGCTTACGGCGTCGGCGCGGGCGTGCAGCTCAACCTGGGCTTTGGCGGCACGCAGCTGCCCAGCCTGCGCTTCGACTACGGCTACAGCCCCCAGCGCGCTGACGGCAACGGCACGCCCATCAACGGCGGACGCTTCCACTTCCGCATCGGCAACTTCTGGTAAGCCTCAGCTGATAGATCTGTCTCCCTGGCCCCTGGTGGTCAGGGAATTTTCTTTTCGGCGCTCTCCTTCCGCTATCCTGGGCCACTGGCCCGTGACCTGTTTTGTCGCTGTGGCCGAGGAGGAGAGAGATGACCACCCTGCCGACTGGCCTGGGCCGCCCTGCCCTGCTGCCGACCATTCTCGTGGTGCTGTACGCCCTGAGCATTCTGCTCGCCAACCTGACCCTCGACAAATTCATTCAGTTGCCCGTGTTCGGCCTGCTGAGCATCGGCACCATTTTCTTTGCCGCCGTCTTTACCCTGCGCGACCGCATTCATCAGAGCGGCGGCTTGCGGACCGTCTACCTCGCCATCGCGCTGGCGCTGCTGGTCAACACGGTGGCGGCGCTGCTGCTGGGCACGCCGCTGCGCTTCGTGGGCGCGTCCTTCCTGGCGATTCTGGTGGGCGAACTGGCCGATACGGGCGTCTACCAGAGCCTGATTCACCGCAACTGGTGGACGCGGGTGCTGGCGAGCAACGCCGTGAGCGTGCCGCTCGATTCCATCATCTTCACGCTACTGGCCTTCTGGGGCGATATGAGCACCCGCGACATCCTGCAAATTATCTTCGCGGACATTCTGGCGAAGTATCTGATTGCCGCGCTGCTGGCTTTCCGCGTGCGCCGGGGCCAGACCCTGCAGGCCGCATGAGCGACCAAGCTCACCTGCTACGGGCCATCGCCAACGCCCGCCCCGACATGGAAACCGACGTGGAACATGTGCTGCACCTGCCCGAACTCTGCCCCATGACCAAAAATCCCAAGCCCGGTAGTACCCTTACCCTGCGCTACCGTGCCCAGGCCCAACTGCTCGAACTGTTCAGCCTGGACGCCTACATAGACGGCTTCGTGGGGCACCCGGTGGTGCGCGACATGGAATTTTTCGTGCAGACCGTGGCCGAGGACGCCGCGCACCTGCTGGGCCACGAGGTCGAAGCGGTGGCCGACGTGCAGTTCAACCGCTTGCGTCAGGGCCAGCGCATCCGGGCGGTGGGAAGACCCGCGCCGCTGCCGCCTGCTCAGCCTTGACTGCTGCCTGCAAAGAAAAACCCCCACCGAACAGTCAGGTGGGGACTTCTTTTACGGCTTTCAGGGCTGCACTAAAGAGTTCTGCCACTGCTGCCAAGCGTCCAGCAGCGGGCCGCCCCAGAACAGTGCCACCATCGCCCCGAAGGCCAGATAGGGGCCGAATTTAATCTGCCGCCCCTTTTTCAGGGCCAGTTGCACCAGCCCCAGCACTGCCCCCGCGAAAATGGCCGCCACGACCGCCATCAGCAGCCTTTCCCACCCCAGGAACGCGCCGATGGCCGCCGCCAACTTCACGTCCCCGAAGCCCATCGCCACCGGGTCGCCGTCCTCGTCGGCAGCGTCGTCCTCGGTTTCGGGATTTCTGCGCCAATACAGCCACCAGTACACGCCGCAGACCAGCGCCACTGCGCCCGCCGCCATCAGGCCGCCCTGTGCCATAGCGCCGATGCTGGGGCCAGTGCCGCCGCTGCTCAGCACCAGACTGACCAGAAAGCCGCCCAGGGTGAGCAGTTCGGGAATCCGCACCACCCTTTTGGCGAGCAGGTTGACCAGAATGGACAACGCGGCCACGCCCAGACCCCACCACGGCCCCAGCCACGCGCCCGCCAGCAGGCCCAGGCTGATTTGCTGGTAGCCCAGCGGCATCTCGGGAAAACGCCGCTCGCGAAAGCGACGCATCACCCACGACCCGAACACCCCGATGGCGACCAGCACGCCCGCGCCCAGCAGAGCGCCCTCTACCGCCTGACTCACGTTCGGCAGGCCCAGCACGCCCTCGCGGGCATACAGTCCGGCCCCCGCCAACCCGAACAGCACCCCCAGCAGCGTGCCCGACAGGGTCAGTTCGTCGGGAATGGTCATGGTGTCGAGGTCGATGGCGCTCCCGACCAGCAGGGTGGTGAACAGCACCATCAGGCCGAGCGTGCCCGCCCCGTAGACGGCGAAGGGAAAAGCGGCGGCAATGGCGGCGTACCCGATGCCCGTCAGCGCCTCGACGATGGGATAACGCGGGTTGATGGGGGCGCGGCAATAGCGGCATTTGCCGCCCAGCGACAGCCAGGAAAACAGCGGCACCAAGTCTTTGGGGGCCAGAGGATGGTCGCACTTGGGGCAGTGGCTGGGCGGAAAAGCGATGTTTTCGCCGCGTGGCAGCCGCCAGATCAGCACATTGGAAAAAGACCCCACCAGCAGGCCCAGGATGCCAGCGAGGATGACGAAAAGGAGGTCGGGATTCACCCCCGAAGTCTAAAAGCCGGGGCGTCACAGGGAACTGTCAGCGCACGCGGGGCATAGACATAGAGGACGGAAAAGAGCCGCCCCCAGCAGGAAGCGGCCTCTCAAACCTCAGATTTCTGGGCGCTCAATCCTCGCGCTTGGGAAACACGCTGCCCTCTGCTGCCGGTGCAGATGCGGGCGCTTCGGCGGGGCGCTCGGGACGGGGGGCATCGGTGCGCTGCTGACCTTCGGAACGCTGGCCTTCGGGACGCGGGCCACGGTCACCGAAGTCGCGGCGGGGGCCACGGTCCCCACCCCGGTCCCCGTCACGCGGGGGGCGCGGGCCACGGTCGCCACGCGGGGCGCGGGGTTCGCGGGGGGCCACCTTGCCTTCGAGTTCAGGGCGAATCAGGTCGAGCTTGCCCCGGTCGTCAATGTTGACAATCTTGACTTTCAGCTTGTCCCCGACCTTGAGCACTTCTTCCACGCTCTCGATGCGGTCTTCGCTGATCTGGCTGATGTGCAGCATCCCGTCCTGGCCGGGGAAGATGTTCACGAACGCGCCGAAAGGAGCAATCTTGACCACGGTGCCGTCGTAGGTTTCGCCCACTTTGGCCTCGCGGGTGACTTCCTCGATACGGGCCTTGACAGCCTCGGCTTTCTCGCCCGACGCGCTGAAAATGCGGATGGTGCCGTCTTCTTCGATGGTGACTTGCGCCCCCATCGCTTCGAGTTCGCGCACCTGCTTGCCCCCAGGCCCGATGACTTTGCCGATGAGTTCGGGGTTGATTTTCATGGACAGGATGCGCGGTGCGGTGGGCGAGAGTTCGCTACGGGGTGCGCCGAGGACTTCCGCCATCTTGCCCAGGATGTGCAGGCGGCCTTCCTTGGCCTGGGCCAGCGCTTCACGCATGATCTGCGGCGTGATGCCGCCCACCTTGATGTCCATTTGCAGCGCGGTGACACCTTCCGCCGACCCGCAGACCTTGAAGTCCATGTCGCCCAGCGCGTCTTCCATGCCCAGAATGTCGGTCAGCACGCGGTACTGCTCGCCTTCCATGACCAAGCCCATCGCCACGCCCGCCACGGGAGCCTTGATGGGCACGCCCGCGTCCATCAGCGACAGCGTCCCGGCGCAGACCGTCGCCATGGAGCTGGAGCCGTTGGATTCCAGCACTTCGCCCACCACGCGGATAACGTAGGGGAACTCCTCAAAGGAGGGCAGCACGGCGCGAATGGCGCGTTTGGCGAGGTTGCCGTGCCCGATTTCGCGGCGCGATTGCCCGCCCATGCGCTTGACTTCGCCCGTGGAGTAAGGCGGGAAATTGTAGTGCAGCAGGAACTTGTCGCCCGATTCGGCGGTCAGGTCGTCAATAAGGATTTCGTCGCGCTCGGTGCCCAGGGTGGTCACGCCCAGCACCTGCGTTTCGCCACGGGTAAAAATGGCGCTGCCGTGCGCGGTGGGCAGGGGGCGGGCCTCAATCCAGATGGGGCGCACGGTGCGCGAGTTGCGTCCGTCGGCGCGGAGGTCGTCTTCCAGAATCAGGCGGCGCAGTTCCTGTTTTTCCACCTTGGCGAAGGCATTTTTCAGCGCCGTCATCAGGTCGGCGGCTCCTTCCGCTTCCGGGTCGGGGACATAGCCTGCGATGATGCTGTCGCGCAGGGCCTTGGTCTTAACGCTGCGGTCTTTCTTACCCCGCGTCAGCAGCGCGTCCTTGAGGCCGCCCGCCAGCGCCTTTTCGGTGAGTTCGGGCACGTAGTCTTTGGCGAGGTCTTGCTCCAGCAGGAAGTTGAACTTCTCTTGGCCCACTTCCGAGCGCATCTGCTCCAGCAGGTCAATCACGGGCTGCATCTCGCGGTGGGCAAATTCGATGGCGTCCACCAGTTCGTCTTCGGACACAGTCTGGGCGCCACATTCCACCATCATCACGGCCTCGCGGGTACCGGCCACGACCAAATCCATGCGGCTGCGTTCCAATGCTTCGGCGGTGGGGTTGATGACGTACTGACCGTCAATCTGGCCCACGCGCACGCAGGCGGTGGGGCCGTCCCAGGGAATGTTGGAAATGCCCAGCGCGGCGGCGGCCCCAACTGGCCCCAGCACGTCGGGGGCGTTCTGTCCGTCGGCGCTCAGCACCGTGATAATCACTTGCGTTTCGTGGCGGTAGCCCTTGGGAAACAGCGGGCGAATCTGGCGGTCCGTGATGCGGGCGCTCAGAATGGCTTTCTCGCCGGGGCGACCCTCGCGGCGCTGGAAGGAGCCGGGGATTTTCCCTACCGCGTAGTGGCGCTCTTCAAATTCCACCGTCAGCGGCAAAAAGTCCAGTTTGCTCTGGGAGTCGCTGGCCTGCGCCGTGACCAGCAGCAGCGTATCGCCGTAGCGCACGGTCACGCTGCCCGAGACCAGTTTGGCGAGTTTGCCCGTTTCTATCGTCAGTTCGCGTCCACCCAGCATGGTGGAGTAGGTCTTTCCAATCATAGGAGGCAGTGTAGCCCGTTCGCACTCTTCTCCCGTCTTGGCCTACTGCGGCGGCCAAAGAGCGGGTCTCAAAGTGCCCGTGTCTCCTCTTGCCAAATGGCCCAACAGGAGTAGACTCGGGGCATAAGAAAAGCGTTTGCGGAAGCGTAAAACACACGGCTTCCCCTCCCTCGGATGTGGCCCAGCGGCGGCCCATCTGGTCTGAATGTTTTCCCCCAAAAAAGGATGTGGTGATTGAATATGTTGACCCGGAATGCTCCTGTTCGGACGGTCAGCCTGGTGGCCCACAGTGGCGCTGGGAAAACCTCGCTGGCCGAAGCCCTGCTCCTGGCGAGTGGGGCGATTTCGCGTAAGGGCCGCGTGGAAGACGGCACGACCCAGAGCGACTTTACCGACGCCGAAAAAGCGCACGGCTTTTCTATCCAGACGGGCGTGTTGCGGCTGCAAACCGAAGGCACCGAAATCACGCTGCTGGACACCCCCGGTTACGCCGACTTCGTGCGCGAAATTCGCGGAGCGGTGCGGGCCGCCGACGCCGCGCTGGTGGTCGTGAGTGCGGTGAGCGGCGCAGAAATCGGCACCGAGCGCGTGTGGGCCACCGCTGACCGCTTCGAAATGCCGCGCATCATCGCCGTGAGCAAGATGGACAGAGAACGCGCCGACTTCCACATGGCGCTCTCCAGCGTCAAATCGGGCCTCAACGGGCCTGTTGCCGCAACCTTCTTGCCCATCATGGAAGGCGGCGAATTCAGGGGCGTGGTCAACGTGATGAGCGGCGTGGGCAGCGTGGACGTGCCGACCTCCATGCGCTCGGAACTGAAAGAAGCCCGCGCCAACCTGATTGACACCATCGTGGAAACCGACGACGACCTGATGAACCGCTATCTGGAAGGCGAAGACATCAGCGACGACGAGCTGAAAGCCGCGCTGCGTACCGCCATTCATGCGGGCAAGCTGTACCCCGTGATTCCCGTCAGCGCCGAAACGGGCGTGGGTGTCCCCGAACTGCTGCACCTGCTGGTCGGCAGCCTGCGAACCGCCGAGGAGCGCGGCGCGGTGGCGGGCAAAGACGGTCAGACCCGCGAACCCAGGGCCGACGCGCCGTTTAGCGCCCGCGTGTGGCGCATGAGTGTTGACCCCTTCGTGGGCAAAGAAGCCTATATCCGCGTGTGGAGCGGCACCCTCAAGGCGGGCGACACCGTCCGCAACACCACCCAGGGCAAAGACCTCAAGCCTGCTCACCTGTACGTGATGCACGGCAAGGAACTCACCGAAGTGTCCGAACTGCACGCGGGCGACATCGGCGTGCTGACCAAACTGGACGACCTGCACACGGGCGACACGCTGGCTGACCCGCAAAATCCCATCGAGTACGACGCGCTGTGGCTGCCCGACCCCGCCCACACGCTGGCGCTACACCCCAAGACGCGCCAGGACGAGGACAAACTCGGCACCGCCATGAGCCGCCTCAGCGAAGAAGACCCCACCCTGCACTTCACCCGCGACCCGCAGACGGGTGAGCAACTCCTGAGCGGCATGGGCGACATGCACCTCAAGATTGCCACCGAAAAACTCGCGGCGCTGGGCGTGAACGTGGACACCACCACACCTCAGATTGCCTACCGCGAAACCATCCACGCCGCCGCCGAAGCCCAGGGCAAGCACAAGAAGCAGTCGGGCGGACACGGGCAGTACGGCGACGCCAAGATTCGCATCGAACCTGGCGAAGGCTACTCGTTCAAGAGCGCGGTGGTCGGCGGCGCGATTCCGGGCAAGTACATCCCCAGCATCGAAAAAGGCATTCAGGAAGCCATGCAAAAAGGCTCGTTGGCAGGCTTCCCGCTGCAAGACGTGCATATCACCGTGCTGGACGGCTCGTACCATGACGTGGATTCGTCAGACATCGCTTTCCGCACGGCGGGCGCACTGGCCCTGAAAAACGCGCTGGAACACGCCAAGCCGGGGCTGCTGGAACCCGTCATGCTGCTGAGTGTGCGTGCGCCCTCGCAGTACACGGGCGACCTGATTGGCGACCTACAGACCCGCCGCGCCCGCGTGCAGGGCATGGACCCCGAAGGTACGCTGATCGTGATTCGGGCGGTGGTGCCGCAAGCCGAACTGCAAAACTACTCGGCGGATCTGCGCTCGCTCACAGGTGACCGCGCCGCCTTCAGCGTCAAGCCCCACGGCTACCAGGACGTGCCCGACCACATCGCCAAGAAGGTGATTGCCGAGCGTCAGGCCCAGGCTCAGGGCTAACCTCAACCTCGCGCAAACGCCGTATCCCCCCTCCTCGTGGGCTGGGGTGCGGCGTTTGCCCTCTTCCATTCACCCTCTCCCCGTAAGGCGTAGGCTGGCGCGGTGAGTTTCTCGCCTGCCCCTGCTCGCTTCGGGCCGCTGACCGGGTTCGCCATTGGCCTGCTGCTGCTGATGAACGTCTACACGCCGCAAGCCCTGTTGCCGCTGCTGGCGCGGGAATTTGACCTGAGTACGGCCCAGGTGGGCGCGGCGATTGGCAGCACCACGCTCGCCATCGCGCTGGCCTCGCCGGTCGCGGGCTTGCTGGCGGACGCGCTGGGGCGCAGGCGGGTGATGCTGTGGGCCTTTGCGCTGCTGCTGCTGCCTTGCCTGGGCGCGGCCTTTGCAGGCAACTTTGCGGCGCTGAACGTGGCCCGTTTTGCCCAGGGTTTGCTGATTCCGCTTGTCACTGTGGCCCTGACCGCTTACCTGGCTGAAGAAACCCCGCCGGGCGCGCTGGGCCGCTATGTCAGCGCCTACATCTCCGGGACGGTGCTGGGCGGTTTTCTGGGGCGCTTCGTGAGCGGGCTGGTGGCGCATGGGGGCAACTGGCACGCGGCCTTCTGGTTCCTGATGGTGACGAATGCGCTGGGGCTGGCGCTGGTGTGGCGGCTGCCGCCCTCGCGCCACTTTCAGCCCGCGCTGGACAGGCACGCCGCCGCCCGAACCCTCCGCAGCCACCTGAAAAACCCGCGCCTGCTGACCCTGTGCGTCGTCGGTTTCCTGATTCTGTTCGTGCTGGTGGCGGTGTTCAACACCATTCCCTTTCGCCTGTCGGCTCCGCCCTACCACCTGGGCAGCGGGGCGCTGGGCGGCATTTTTGCGGTTTACCTGCTGGGGGTGGTGGTCACGCCCGCGTCGGCTCCCTTCGTGGCGCGGCTGGGCACGCCCCGCGCCCTGGTCGCCGCTGCTGGCCTGAGCCTGCTAGGGCTGGCGCTGACACTCTTTACGCCGCTGTGGGTCGTCATCGCGGGGCTGGCGCTGGCGTCATCGGGGGTGTTCATCGCGCAGGCGGCGGCCCAGAGTGCCATCCAGTTCAGTGTGTCCGAAGGCCGCAGTCTGGCGGGCGGGCTGTACAACGCCACCTACTACGCGGGCGCGGCGGTAGCGAGTGTGGCGGCGGGCGCAGCCTACGACGCGGGCGGCTGGCGGGCGGTGGCGGGGCTGTGTGCGCTGGCCCTGCTGGGCGTGGCGGGGCTGAGTGCGGTGGTCGGGCGGCGGCTCAGGCAACAGGAAGCAGCGCAGGTCGGCTGATTCACGGCCCCATGCTGGGTACGTCCACTTTCACCACACGGTCATTCTGGAAGTAAAAGACGTTGTCGCCGCGCCCAGGAGGGCCATTCCAGAGCCAGGTGGGGGCGCTGAGGATGGCCTTGAGGTCGCCCACCGGGCTTTCTGGAATCCCGCGCAGCCACAGCACTTGCTATGCGTCAGGCCGAGGCTGTTGGGGGCAGAGAGGGGGCCATTTTTCAGATATTCGGCAAAAATCTGTCTGATGTTGGCGTTAGGTGGGGTCAGGCTGAAATTCTTTTCCAGGTCGGCCCCGTCCAGATAAGTCTCGGTCACGCGGCGGCAGTCGGCAGCTTTGGGGTGGTTGTCCACGCCGCCGCCAAAGCCCCACGAAGTCACCGCGTAATTGGGCGAGAGACGGAGCGTCAGCCGCAAAGGATTCTCGACCTTCTGGGGCGGCAGAACCCCGCTGCGCTTGACAGGCGACACAGGGAAAGTGACCCTGAGCCGCTCTACCGCGAGAACCTGCACGGGTTCGGTGGGCAGAGCGGTCAGCCAAGACGTGCTGTTTTTCTGTGAACAGGAGAATTTGCCACCCCCATACACCCACACCGTTTTCCCCACATATTTGGCCCGCAGCGCCGAAAGTTCGGCATCGGGCGCGGGCTGCCCCGACCCGCCGAGCAAGGACGCCAACACCATAGAAATGAACATGCCCCAGTCTGCCAGCGCGGGCAGGCCAAAGCGTCAGCCTTTTGATTGAGCCGTGGGCTTTGAGCTATGGGCCATGAGGCTTCGCAAAGCTCACGGCCCATAGCCCACACCCCACCGCTATCTTGCCCCCATGACCCGCCACGCCCTGCTGACCTGCCCGCTGGATTGTCCCGACGCCTGCCGCCTCAAAGTGACGTTCGAACGCGGGCCAGACGGCGTGGAAAGGGCCGTCAAGGTCACGGGCGACCCAGAGCACCCCTACACGCGGGGCTTTGCCTGCGCCAAGACGGTGCATTACCCCGCCCGCCAGAACCACCCCGAGCGGCCCCTTTACCCGCTGCGGCGCACCAATTCCAAAACTGAAGAACCACAATGGGAGCGCGTGACGTGGGAGGAGGCATTGGACGACATCGCCGCCCGCCTGAAAAGCCTCATTGCCGCGCGCGGCGCGGGGAGCATCCTGCCCTACCACTACGCGGGCACGATGGGGCTGCTGGAAGGGTCGCATGCCCACGCGCTGTGGCGCACCCTGGGCGCGGCGGAACTGGAAGAAACCATCTGCGCTTCGGCGGGCACGGCGGCCTGGACCCTGGGCTACGGCACGCGCCTCGCGGTCAACCCGCTGGATGTGCCACACGCCCGCCTGATTGTGTTGTGGGGCATCAACAGCCTTTCGACCCACTCGCACCTGACGCCCCAAATCACGGCGGCCCGCAAACAGGGGGCGCGGGTGGTCTGCGTTGACCCGTACCGCAACCGCACCGCCGCTTTTGCCGACCAGCACTACAAAATCAGGCCAGGAACGGACACGGCGCTGGCGCTGGGCCTGATGCGCGAACTGTTCGTGAATGGTTGGACGGACGCCGAATACATCGCGCAGGCCACCGAAGGCGTGGACGACCTGCGGGCCGAAGCTGAGGGCTGGACGCTGGAACGCACCGCCGAAGTGACGGGCCTGAGCGTGTCCGAAATCAGCGAACTTGCCTGGCTCATCGGCACCACTCGCCCGACCTACATTCGCGTGGGCTACGGCATGACCCGCCACGAAAACGGCGGCACGGCGCTGCGGGCGGTGACGCTGCTGCCCGCGCTGACGGGCGACTGGCGGCACAGGGGCGGCGGCTGCGTGCTGAGTACCAGCGGCGCATTTAGGCTCAACCGCACGCGGCTGGGCGCGGCGCACCTGACCCGCCCCGAGGCTCCCCGCGTCAACATGAACGAACTGGCCGACGCCCTGACACCCGAGCGCGGCTTTGGGGCCATGTTCGTCTACAACTGCAACCCCGCCGTCGTCGCGCCCGATTCGGGACGGGTCAAGGCAGGCATGGCGCGGGACGACCTGCTGGTGGTGGTGCTGGAACAGGCCATGACCGAGTCGGCGCGGCTGGCGGACTATGTGCTGCCCGCGACCACGTTTATGGAATCGCCCGACCTCTACACCAGTTACGGGCATTTCTGGCTGGGCTACAATCGCGCCGAACTGTCCCCTCCTGGCGAGTGCCGCCCCAATTCCTGGGTGTTCGCCGAACTCGCCCGCAGGCTGGGCGTGACCGAGGAAACGGTGTACTGGACGGCAGACGACCTGCTGCGCGAGGTGCTGGACACCGACCATCCGTATCTGGCGGGCATCACCCCCGAGCGCCTGAAGGCCGAAGGCACGCTGCCGCTGAACATCCCCAAGGGCTTCCTGCCCTACGCGGAAGGAGCCGAAACGCCCAGCGGCAAGGTGCAACTCGCGCCTGCGCCGCGCTTTGTCCCCGTGCAGGCCGCGCAAAATGCCGAGTACCCGCTGCGACTGCTGACCCCGCCCGCGCATCATTTCCTCAATTCCACCTACGGCAACTTGGACAACCTCAACCGTGCCGAGGGGGGCGAACCGCACGTTTTGCTGCACCCCGCCGACGCTGTGTCTTACGGTGTGCAGGACGGCGAATACGCCCGTCTGACCAGCGAGCAGGGCGCAGTGACGCGGCGAGTCAGGGTGACGGACGCGGTGCAGGTCGGCGTGGCGGTGGTCGAGGGGACGTGGTGGGGACTGTCCGCCCCCGATGGCCTGAGCATCAACGAACTCACCGCCCAGACCTTGACCGATTTGGGCGGCGGCAGTACCTTTCACAACACGCGCATTCGGGTGCAGAGGGCAGAGGGCTGATACGGCTTCGAAAAATAGTTTGGGTATTCAAACTGTTTTTCCGAGCAGAGCGAGTGGAAGAAAAAACGGGGCTGGGCGGCGCGGACTTGCAAAGCTGCGAAGCAGAGCACATTCGAGCGCTTTCCTCGGATGTGCGGAGTAAAGCCCAGCCCCGTATGA
>NZ_JAUNHK010000069.1:11267-14685 GCF_030523985.1 Deinococcus sp. | reverse complement strand
TCCGAGCAGCGCGCCGCCGCGCCACTGGCCCCGCCGGAGCAGGTCACGGCGCTGACGCTGGAGCAGATCGAGGACGGCCAGCACGGGCTGACCCCGGCGCTGGGGCCGCTGCTGGTGGTGTGTCAGCGTGGCACCCAGGCCGACCTCGCCGCCCGTTACCTACGGGCCGACGGACTGGACGCCCAGGCGTGGCGGGGGGACCTGAGCAAAATTGACCCGGAAGGCTAATCCAGCGTAGCGACCACTTCGGTTGCCAGAGCGTGTGCTGTCGCCAAGCCCAGCGTGTCTGCTCTGGGGCCACCCAGCAGCAGAAACAGGCCCGGCGCGGGCTGCTCGGCAGTGGGAATGGTGTCGGGCTGGCCCCCCGGCAGGCTGACCCAGGCTCCGGCAATGTCGGCACTGGAGCGGCCCAGTTCCAGGCGGTCACTGCTCAGGGCGGGCAGGCCGTCCATCAGGGCCACCAAGTCTTCCAGCACTTCACGGCGCAGGCCCGTCAGTACGCCCGTCAACTGTCCGCCCGCTGGCTGGTAGCCCTGGGGGTCACGGTGATGAATGGGCGGAATCAGGGTCAGGCCGTCGTTCTGGGGCCGCAGCGTCAGCCCGCCCGCCCGCAGCACCGGGGTCTGGGCCGAGGTCGGCAGGTTGAGGCGCGGGTACTGCACGTAGGCGCGTCCGTGCCGGGTGTGCAGCCCTACGCCATGTTCGACCAGCACCGGGCCAGCCGCCCCCGCCGCCACCACCACCGCCCGCGCCCGCACCTGCCGGGTTTCGTGGACGACGATCTGGTGGGTGTTCGTCACGGTCAGGCGGTGCAGCTTGACCTGTCCCACGCCCGGCTCGGCGCGGGTGTTGAGCAGCAGGTTGGCCCCCAGCCGAATGGCCTGTTGCGCCGCCTGCAGGGCCAGTTGCCCCGGACGGTAGGTCAGGGCGCGGTCATCCACGTGGGCGCAGGGGTACACCTGCGGGTCGAGCAGCGCCAGGGCTTCGGGGGCGTGGGCGAGGGCTTCGCTGCTAGGCACGGTATCCGCCCCGTCCCTGAGCAGTTCGACCAGCGGGCGCGACTCGACTTCCAGCTTTTCGATGCCGCTCAGCAATTGTTCGCGGGTCCACTCCGCCGCCGCTTCCTGGCCCTCTGGCACGTCGAAAGCCGTCCAGACACCGGGGGCCAGAATGGTCGCGCCTTCCTCGTTGGGCAGGCCGCCTTCTTCGACGAGCAGCAGCGAAAGGTGCGGGGCAAGCTGGCGCAGATACAGGGCGCAGGCGGCCCCCATCCGCCCGGCACCGACGACCACGATGTCGAAGGAGTCGGGCGTGAAGGGCTGGCCCACATGCGCCCAGACCTGAGAGCGCGGGGCAGTGGAGGCAGAGTCGGCAGCAGACATGGCGCCATGATGCCGCGCCGGGCTGCTCTCATGCTTCTGGGAATCCTGTCAGCCGGGGCGCACGCGGGGCTGCGATAGTGGCGGGCGGATGAACACGACACTTTCAGGGGCGCGGGCGGGATACCATCAGGTCATGCGGGGTTGTTCGTTGAGAGAAAAACTGATTCAGGCAGGCGCGGCGTGCAGGTGAGCCCGTGAAGCGCTGGGCGCGGCGTGCGGCTCGGTTCCGGCGGGCATCACTGTCACTGATGGCGGCCCTGGCCCTGACCGGAGCGGCCCAGGCCCGAACCGTCCGCATCGTGTCGGCCCAGACGCTCGAACTTCGCAACGTGTCCGAGCAGGAACTCGTCATCATCACCAGCGAGGCCGACGGTGGGGTCGAGTTGCAGGTGGACGACGATCAAGTGCGGGCACGCCGCATCGAATTCAACCGCACCCGCCGCACCCTCACCCTGATCGGCGCGGCCAGCTACCGCACCGCCAAAGACGGGCAGACCCTGAGGGGCGACAATCTGGTGGTTGACCTCGGCACCGAGTCGCTGACTGGGCAGGACGTGCTGATCAGTGACCGCGAACTGGAAATCCGGGGTGAGCAGGTCGAGCGCGTGCCGGGGCAGTTGCGGGCCAACCAGGGCTATTTCACCCCCTGTGCCAAGTGCGGGCGCACCACCAACGACTACGCCTTTCGCGCCGAACGCCTGATCGTTTATCCGGGTGACCGTCTGGTGGCCTACCGCGCCCAACTGCTGATCGCCGAGCATCCGGTGCTGTACCTGCCCGTCGTGGTGCTGCCGCTCAACGACGAGGCCCGTCAGCCCAAAATTCAGATCGGTCAGGACGCGGTGGACGGCTACACCGTGCAGGCCGACCTGCCCTTTGCGGTGCGGAGCAACATGCTGGGCACGGCGATGCTGCGCTACTACCAGAACCGCTCGCCCAGCTACGGCGGCGGCGTCGACCTTCAGGTGTACTCGCCGTTTTCGGTGGTGGACCGCGCCGACCTGTACGCGCTGGCGCTGCCCAAGCCGGTGGCTTTCGACGGCACGCCCCAGCCCGGCTACGACATCGACTTCAATTTCAACGTTCAGGGCCGCATCGACCTGCCCGAAGCGGTGCGCGACCTGGATTACTCGCTGAAGGTGGGCCGCAAAGACATCGGACGCGCCGCGACCGACCCCGACTATGGCGTGACCCGCAGCGAATTCACGGCGCAGGTGGACTATCCGCGCTTCAGCGCTGCCCTGAATCTGCTGGGCCGCGCCGGGCCGGAGCCGAAGGGGGCCGTGAGCCTGCCCTACCGCAAAACCGAGGTCGTCGTCGACCCCAAGCCGTTTCAGGTGGGCGACCTCAGCGCCGACGTGAAACTGACGGCAGGGCGGTACGCGGCGGCCAGCAACCCCTTTTCGCCCAGTGCGGTGCGCCAGGGGCCGAACATAGACACCACCCGCCTTGAAGAAGCACACGAACTGCGCTATTCCCGCACGCTGTGGCAGGGGGCCGACCTGCAATTTTCCAACTCCTTCGTGGGGCGCTACTACGGCACCGGGGCCAGAACCGTGCAACTCAACGCCGCCGGGCAGGTCACGCAGCGTTGGGGCAGCCGCGCCACCCTGACCGCCCGGCAGGAATACCTGCGCTACGAGGGCACCAGCCCCTTCGCCTTCGACGCGGTGGCGGGCCGCCGCCTGAGTGCGCCGCTGAGCCTCAGCCTCAGCACCGTGCCCGCGCCGGATACGTCCTTTACGGTCAGCTACTCCCGCGACGGCTTCCTCTCGCCGGAAAACCAGCCGCCGCTGCGCTTTGGCGTGGGGGTCAACCGCCGCCCGGTGAACCTCAGCGGTTCGCTCGACTATCACCTGCCCACCCAGGAACTGCGGGCGCTCAGCTACAGCCTGACGCTGGCCGACCCCGATTCCGGCACCGCCAAGCTCGTTGCGGCTGTGCCTGCCAGACCCGCCACGCCGACCACCCCCGCGCAGCCCGCCGTGCCCGCCCACTACGAGCGCACGAGCAACTGGCCCGCGCCGCGCCTGAGC
>NZ_JAUNHK010000069.1:0-11167 GCF_030523985.1 Deinococcus sp. | reverse complement strand
GTCACCGTCTCGGGGCGCGAAACGCTGGGCGTGCAGTACCCGCGCCTGACCGGAAACCTGAACGTCATCTGGCGCGACTATTCCTTTTCCACCAGCCACGACCTGCAACTCGACCAGCCCGAAACCGCCAAGGAAAGCGGCTCGGTCAACTTCAGCGTGGGCAACCGCTCGGGTAACGCGACCAACTGGCAAGTCAGCTACGGTGGCGCTTACGACCTGCGGCGCATGGGCTTTACCCGGCCCACCCTGACCGGGGCGCTGACCACCAGCCGTCCGGGGCAACGCCTGAGCACCTCGCTGACCTACAACCTGCGCGGCCTCGACCAGCAGCGGGCCGAGGTCAGCCGCGCCAGTCTCGACGGCGAGTGGCAGGGCGGGCGCTTTTCGGTGTCGGGCAACGCGAGTTACAGCCGCACCCGCACGGGCATCTACCCCAACGACAAGCCTGTAGACACCTACGCCTTCGAGCCGCTGCGCGTGGGGGTGGCGCTGGGCAAGATGGAAAAGCCCGACGTGTATCTCACAGCGGCCCTGCGCCAGCGCCTGACCTTCATTGACGGGGTGCGGCAGGAAAAGGAACCGCTCTCGCCTGTGCTGGGCTTTACCCTCGACCGCTGCTGCTGGGCCATGCAGGGCGAATGGGACGTGACGGGCAAACGCTACCGCCTGACTGTCGGTCTGCCGGGGCAGTTCTACCCGCTGCTCGAAGGCGGCCCAGACGGAACGCGGGTGCCGTTGCTGCCTTTCTAAAATCGACTGCCGCAAGAAACGTAGAAGCGGCGCAACCTCCAGTCACGTCCATCCCCTTTTCTCCATCAACCAGCAGTGAAGCGGAACCATCAACCATCCTCATGAGGTGAACCATGTCCCAAACGGCCTTTTCTTCTTCCCTTCGCCCGCGCCCGGCGCTGAAACTGCTGGGGGCGCTGCTGGTCGCCGGGACGCTGTCCGGCTGCACGGGCACCGAGGAAACCGCCCCGGCGCTGCGGCTGGCGCTGCTGCTGGCGGGCGGCACGCAACTCGCCACGGTGGACACGGCCCCAGCAGACGGCAGTGCGGCGACCACCTACACGCCGACCCTGAGTACGCCGCTGGACGTGGCGCAGGGCCGCGAGCTTTACACGGTCAGCGGGCGCACGCTGCTGCTGGTCCGGCAGGACGCCGCCGAGAGCCGCGACGTGACGCTGAAACCCGTCAATGTCTTTGCCGCGCCGCCCTTCACCCCCTGCTGGCAGCAGTCGGCCTTCAACCCGGCACGCACCCGGCTGGCGGTGCTGAGCCAGTGCCCCAACGACGCGGTGCAGCGGCTGGCGCTCTATGACACGGCGGGTACGGTCATCTGGACGGCCTCGCTGGGCACGGCTCCGGTCACGACGAACACGGTGGACGCCCCGCCCGTGCGGGTGGCGGTGGTGGGGGACGTGGCGGTGGTCAGCCGCCCCGCGCTGGGAGGCGGCAGCGAGGTGATTCGCGCCGCGCCGAACCAGTCCACCGACCCGGCCTTTGCCAAAGTCGCGGTCACTTCGGCCCCCGAACGCACCGTCGCCATTCGCGACCTGGCGCTGCTGGGCACGGTCATTCACGCAGCCACCGACAGCGGCGTGTATCCCCTGTTGGACACGGGGCTGCCCGACCTGACCAAGCGGGTGGTGGCCCTAGGCGAGCGGCGTTATGACCGCCTCTGGGGGGCCAACCTGGGCACGCGCAACCTGCTGCTGGCCTGGCGCGACAATGCCATTGCCGGAGGCGGCGACCAGTACCTGCGCGTCTGGGACGGCACTTCGGCCACCGCGCAGAACGTCACCTACGTCAACGACCTACGCGACCTGACGCTGGCCCCCGACGGCAACCTCTACCTGCTGTCGCGCACGGCCCTGACCCGCTACGACGCCGTGCTGGGCCTGCAAAACGGCAACTGGCAGCCGCGCAGCCTGCTGAACAACCTCGGCGACGCCCGTGCGCTGACCTGGCTGATTCCGTAGGAGGAAAAGGGGAGAGGGTGGAGAGGTGAGGGTTTTTCCCCTCCGCTCTCCACCCTCAACCCTTGCCCCCTTACTGTCCGCCGAACTGCATTCGGAAGATGAATTTCGCCACGTCCGCCTTCAGGTTGTCCACCATTTCGTTGAACATGTTGGTGGCCTCGAACTTGTACTCGGTGAAGGGGTCACGCTGACCGTACCCGCGCAGGCCGATGCCCTGGCGCAGCACGTCCATGCCGTGCAGGTGCTCTTTCCAGTGCTGGTCCACGACTTGCAGCAGCACGTAGCGCGAGAGGCTGTTCATCATGGTCGGGCTGAGTTCTTCCTTGCGGGCGTCGAAGGCGTCGGCCACGGCGGTCAGCAGGCGGTCTTGCGCTTCGGCGGGCGAAAGCTGGCGCAGGCCCTCGAAGTCGAAGTTTTCCAGCGCGGGCACGGCGTCTACGATGGCGGTACGCAGCCCGTCCATGTCCCAGTGCTCATGGCTGGCCTCGATGGGCGCGAAGCTGGCGAGCTGCATGTCCACGAAGTCGCCAATCATGCCCTCGGTGGTTTCCTCGATGTCCTCGTCCGGCCCCAGCAGCACTTCGCGGCGCTGGGCGTAGATTTCGTCGCGTTGCTTGCTCATCACGTTGTCGAATTCGAGCAGTTGCTTGCGGGTGCCGAAGTTGCGGTCTTCCACGCGGGCCTGCGCCTTTTCGATCGCGCCCGTGACCATCTTGGCCTCGATGGGCTGCGAGTCGTCCATCCCAAGGCGGTCCATCATGCCGACCATGCGGTCATTGGCGAACAGGCGCATCAGGTCGTCCTCGAACGACACGTAGAAGCGGCTGCTGCCGGGGTCGCCCTGACGCCCGGCGCGTCCGCGCAACTGGTTGTCGATGCGGCGCGACTCGTGGCGCTCGGTGCCAATGATGTGCAGCCCGCCGAGGTCGCGCACGCGCTGGCGGTCTTCGACGGTGGCGCGGTGGAGTTCCTGCGCCTGCCGGATAAAGTCGGGCGTGATGCCGGGAATCTGCATTCCCAGCCGCTCGGCTTCGGGGTCTTCGCGGCTGATGGCCTTGATGAACGCTTCGACCTCGGGCGCGTAGCGGCTGACGCCAAGCTGAGACTCGATGCTTTCACCGATGATGTACTCGGCGTTGCCGCCCAGCATGATGTCGGTGCCGCGCCCCGCCATGTTGGTGGCGATGGTGACGGTGCCGCTGCGCCCAGCCTGCGCGATGATGCTGGCTTCCTGGGCCTCGAACTTGGCGTTCAGAACGGCGTGCTGCACCCCGGCCTGCGTGAGGAGGGCGCTGAGCTGCTCGCTGGTTTCGATGCTCGCCGTACCGATCAGGATGGGCCGCCCGGTGGCGTGCATTTCCTGCACTTCCTTCACCACCGCCGCGTACTTGCCCATGCGGGTGCGGTAAATCAGGTCGTTGCTGTCCACGCGAATCACCGGCTTGTTGGTGGGAATCACCAGCACGTCGCTGCCGTAGATGTCGAGGAATTCCTTTTCCTCGGTCTTGGCCGTACCCGTCATGCCCGCGAATTTGTCGTACAGGCGGAAGAAGTTCTGGTAGGTGATGGTGGCGAGGGTCTGGTTTTCGTTCTCGATCTTGACGCCTTCTTTGGCCTCGATCGCCTGGTGCAGCCCTTCACCGTAGCGGCGGCCCGGCATGGAGCGGCCCGTGAATTCGTCCACGATGACGACTTCGCCTTCCGCGTTGACGATGTAGTCCTTTTCGCGGTGGTACAGCTCGCGGGCGCGGATGGCCTGGGTGATCATGTGGGCCTTGTCCATGTTTTCGGGGCTGTAGAGGTCCCCCAGAGACAGCAGCCGCTCGATTTTGGTGATGCCCTGCTCGGTGAGGTGAACGGCCTTGTTCTTTTCCTCGATGGTGTAGTCGCCCGTCGGCTCGGTGCGGACGCCGGGTTCGGCGGGTTCGCCCTTTTGCAGCCGCTTGATCAGCTTGGCAAAGACGTAGTACAGGTCGGTGGCCTTTTCCGCCGCGCCCGAAATAATCAGCGGGGTCCGCGCCTCGTCGATCAGGATGGAGTCCACCTCGTCCACGATGGCGAAATGCAGCGGTGTATCGGCCCGCAGCACCAGCGCTTCGCGGCTCTGGGCCATGTTGTCGCGCAGGTAGTCGAAGCCCAGTTCGGAGTTGGTGACATAGGTGATGTCGCAGGCGTAGGCGGCCTGTTTTTCGGCGGGCGAGAGTTCGCGGTTGGCGAGGCCCACGGTCAGGCCCAGCGTGCGGTAGAGCAGGCCCATTTCCTCGGCCCCGACGCGGGCGAGGTAGTCGTTGACCGTGACCAGGTGGCAGCCTTTGCCTTCCAGCGCGTTGAAGGCCAGCGCCAGGGTCGCCACCAGCGTCTTGCCTTCCCCGGTGCGCATTTCGGCGATGCGGCCCTGGTGCAGCGCGGCCCCGCCGATGAGCTGGGTGTCGTAGTGGCGCTTGCCGATGGAGCGGCGGCCCGCTTCCCGAATCATGGCGAAGGCGGGCACGATCAGGCTATCCAGACTTTCGCCGCCTTCCAGCACGCGGCGGCGCAGGCCCATGAACGCTTCGGCGAGGTTATCAATCTGCTTGGTTTCTTCTTCCAGCGCGTTGACAGGCTTCACCACCGTCTGGATGATGCGCTCTACATCGCGCTTGTTGTTATCAAAAACTTTGTTGAGGACACGGAACATGACCCCCGGAGTATAGCCCGCCCGTATGACATACATCTGAACGATTTCAGTCTGTTCGGCGCAAGGGGATTGAGTGGGGGAGGCTCAAGGAAAGAGAACAAGGAGCGGGGGCTGCGGCGGGTAGCCTCCGCCGGGCGGGTATCATCGCGGGCGTGTCTCTCGCTGTCGTCCTCGTGTCTCCCAAAACTCCCGGCAACATCGGGGCCGCCGCCCGCGCCATGCTCAACATGGGGGCCAGCGACCTGCGGATTGTCGCGCCGCGCTGCGACCATCTGGATTCGCAGTCCGTCGCTATGGCGGCCCACGCGGGAGACCTGCTGCGCGGGGCCAAGATTTATCCGACGCTGCGCGAAGCCCTGGCCGACCGTGACCTGAGCGTGGGCACCTCGGCCCGCATCCGCGCCGACCTGCCCGCGCCCCGTCACCCCGCCGTGCTGCGCCCGCTGGTGCGCGAGGCGGCGGCCCCGGCGCTGGTGTTCGGCCCCGAAGAAACGGGCCTGATCAACGACGACCTGGAACAGTGTCAGGTCACGGTGAGGATTCCGACAGGCGACTACGCCAGCCTCAATCTGGCGCAGGCGGTGCTGCTGGTCTGCTACGAGTTTTTGCAGGGGCAAGACGAACTGCCCGAACTCACCCGCAAGACCGCCACCCGTGAAGAAATGGAAGCGATGTACGGACACCTGCAAGAAACCATGCACCTGATCGGCTACACCGACGCGGTGCGGGCGCGGCACACCATGCGGCTGTGGCGGGCCATGCTCGACCGCGCCCTGATGAGCAGCGCCGAGAGTCGGCTGTTTCGGGGGCTGCTGCGGCAGGTCAAATGGAAGGTGGACACGGTGGGCAAGGCGGCGCAGGCAGACTCCCCGGCCCGGCCTGAACCCGACCCCGAGACCCCCCTATCCTGAAGGGCGATGCCGGATTCTGTTCCTCTCCCGCCGCCCGCTCCTCCGCCGCGTGATGTGCGGCTCTCCGACCGGGTGCGGCTGGTCCGCAATGTCCTGCCGCCCCTCATCGTGCTGGTGGTGGTGGGCGTCGAACTCCTGATCACCCAGTTGCCCGACCGCCGCTCGGAACTGATCGCGCACCTGCTGTTTTACGGGCTGGTCGGGCCTGCGGTGACCTTTTTCAGTGTGGAGTGGATTGCTCAGGGCACCCGCGCCCGTGAACACGCCGAACTGGAACTGCGTGAACTGTACGGCGAACTCAGCGCCAGCAACGGGCAGCTGCGGGCCGTGCAGGAACTTATGCGCGACCTCTCCGAAGCCCCCGACCTCGCGGCGGCGGTCGAGGTCGCCACGCGGGGAGCGGTGCGCGTGACCGGGGCCACCCACGCCACCCTCAGCGTGCCGGGCGGCCTCAGCAGCAGCGTGCGTGGTGGCACCCTGCTGGCCGCTCCCAGTGCCGACCTGCACGCCCTCAAGGTGGTGATCCCGGCGGGCGGGGCCATGACATTGCATTTCGCCGTGTCGCCCTCGCCACAGACGGTCGCGCTGGCAGAAGCCCTGGCGGGTGAGGTCGCCAACGGTCTGGAAGCCGCCCGGCAGCGCACCCTCGACCTCAGCACCCTGTTCCGGGTGGACCAGTCCATCCGCGCCGAGCGCAACATGCGCCGCCTGCTCTCGCGGGTCACGGGCAACATGGCCGAGCGCTTGGGGGCCGATGCCCGCGCCGCTTACCTGTTCGACCAGGACGGCGTACTGCGGCTGGAATACGCCCAGGATTTTGCAGGCCGCGAGGAAGAAGGCGGCAGTCCCGCGCCCGCCTTCGCGCTGCGGGTCGCCGAAGCGGGGCGGCCCCTGCTGGGCGAGAGCGAGGAAGCCGCCGGGGTGTTTCCCCATGCGGTGAGTGTGCTGGGCCTCCCCATGCGCGACGAGCAGGGGCCAGTGGGTGTGCTGGTGCTGGGCGACGCCCGCGCCGACGCCTTCGAGGGCGCCCGCGTGCCGCTGCTGGCCTTTATGGCGGGTCAGGCGACCTTGGCCGTCCGCAACGCCCGCGCCTACCTCTATTCCGAGGAACTGGCGATCAGCGACGAACGCGCCCGCATTGCCCGCGAAATTCACGACGGGGTGGCGCAGTCGCTCGCGTTCGTGGCCCTCAAGCTCGACCTGGTGGGCCGCAAACTTCGCAGCAACCCGGACAAGGCCGAGGCCGAGGTGGGCGCGGCGTCGGCGCTGCTGCGCGAACAGATTCGGGAAGTGCGGCGCTCGATTTTTGCGCTGCGTCCGGTAGACCTGGAACGCTACGGCCTGCTGGAAACGGTGCGGCGCTACGTGGCCGACTTCGGGGAGCAGAACAACATCCGCACCAATCTGGACGTGACAGGCCAGATTTCGCTGTCGCCCGGCGACGAGGCAGTGATGTTCCGGCTGTTGCAGGAGAGCCTGAACAACGTCGCCAAGCACGCCCGCGCCCGTGAGGTCGGCGTGTCGCTGCACGGCTGCGGGGGCGTCACCCTGCGTGTGCAAGACGACGGTGTGGGCTTTGACCCCGAGGCGGTCAGCGGGCGGATCAGCAGCGCCGGTGGGCTGGGGCTGGTGCAGATGCGTGAACGCCTGGAAGCGCGGGGCGGCAGTTACCGCATCCTCTCCGCGCCGGGGCAGGGAACGGTCATTGAGGCGCAGTTGCCGCAGGTGTGAAGCAGATGGCGGATGGCTTTTTACGCGAGCTGGCCTAAGCCATCCGCCATCTGCTCCCCTCAGCGCTGGCTTCTTAACCGCAGCGCCTCATCCAGCAGCTTGGCCGCCACCTCGCGTTTGCTGATGCGGGGCCAGTCCTCATGCGTGCCGTCGGCGCGTACCAGCGTCACCTGATTGTCGTCGCCGCCAAACGCCGTGCCCTCGCGGGTGGGGTAGTTGAGCAGGATAAAATCGGCATTTTTGCGCTGGGCTTTGAGGGCCGCCCGTTCGACGCCCGCGTGCGTTTCCATCGCAAAACCGACCAGCACGCGGTTCGGGTGCCCCGCCTGCTCCGCTCCCAGGCCCGCCAGAATGTCCGGGTTGGGCGTGAGGTGAATGGTCACGTCCCCTGGTGTTTTGGCTTCCTTCTCGGTCTTGGGCGCGGCGGCGCGGTAATCGGCAATGGCGGCAGTCATCACCACGATGTCGGCCTCCTGCGCGGCCTGCATGATTTGGGCCTGCATCTCCAGCGCGGTTTCAATACGAACCGTCTGCACGCCTGCCGGGTCTTTGAGGTTGACCGGGCCAGTCACCAGCACCACCTCCGCCCCGCGTGACCGGGCTTCCTCGGCCACCGCAAAGCCCATTTTTCCGCTGCTGGGATTGGAAATAAAGCGCACGGGGTCGAGGTATTCGCGGGTCGGGCCAGCCGAGACGACCACCCGCAATCCCGCCAAATCCTGCGCCCGTCCTTCCCCCTCGCGCAGCAGTTCGAGCGCCCGCGCCGCAATCTGTTCGGGTTCGCTCATGCGGCCCACGCCCGCGCCTTCGCCGGGGGTGCCGAACGTGCCCGCCTCTGGCCCCAGAAACAGGTGGCCCCAGCCGCGCAGCCGCTCGGCGTTGGCCTGCACAGCGGGATGCAGCCACATTTTTTCGTTCATGGCGGGCACCCACAGCACCCGGCCCTCGGCGCTGAGCAGCGTGGCGGCGGCGAGGGTATCGGCGTGGCCCCCGGCGGCAGCGGCGAGCAACTCCGCCGACGCGCCCAGCACGACCACCACGCGGGCGCGGGCCAAGGCCAAATGCTGGGCACGGGGTTGCGGCGCGAACCACGTTTCGTCGGTGGCGACTTTGCAATTGCCCGCCGTAGCGAGGCTGAGCGGCGTGATGAATTCCAGCGCGGCGCGGGTGGCGATTACGGCGGTGTGTGCCCCACCCTCCCGCATTCGCCGCAGCGCCGTCGGCGCTTTGACGGCAGCCATACTGCCCCCCACGATGACGAGAATGTCGGGCGTCGGGTGGTCGGCAGCGGGCGCGGTCATGGGGTCAGGATAGCGGCCCCCGGACGGTCAGGGTTGCACGGTCACGGGAACGTCGAAGACTCCCCAATTCAGCTTTTGTCGGTCTGTTTCCATTCAGCGCAACGGTGCAGGTGGCCCCGGCTCCGCACTTCAGGCGGGACGCTGGCAGGGGATACATCACCGCTCCGCGAAAGGCAGTAGCGCGGCCCCAGGCGTCCACCAGTTCCCAGTCGTAACTCATTTCACCCCAGGAGCAGCGACGCAGCCCAGGCCAGCGCCGATGGCTCGTTTATGGTCAGAGTTTAACCTCTCTTGACAACTCCGCACCGCGCTATTGCTTTAAGAGTTAAAGTAGGCCAATGACTTGGCTGGTGCCGATTTCTATTGACTCAGACGCGCAGTCTGCCTTCGACCAGTTTCTGAGCGAACTGGAACGGCGACTGTCCGACCCCGCGACCGATCGCAACGAACTCTGCCGCGAAGTGCTGGCCCAGGTGATGTATGGGCGCGAATACGCCGAGTTGCTGGCGCAGATGCCCATCGCGGCGCTGAACCTCGACCCGCGCCACGTCACCTTCGAGGCCGAGTACTACATGGCGACCGACCAGGAAAAATTCGCCCGCGTCAAGCCGCTGCTGTGGCTCTGGAAAACACTTGACCAGACGCCCTTCGGTCAGAACCCGGTGACGGGCATTCCGCTGCGGCGCATTCTGGCGGGACATATCTTCAAGAAGGTCGGCAAGAACTTCAAATGCTGGCAGAACGTCGAATTTTCGGTGGGCTACAACATGGAAGTGGGCGACGACGTGGTGGTGCACCGGCATGTTTTGCTGGACGACATCGGCGGCATAGAACTGCACGACGGCGCGTCGGTCAGCGATTACGTCAACATCTACAGCCATACCCACAGCGTGCTGGACGGCCCCGACGTGACCCTGCGAAAGACCGTCATCGGGCGCGGCGCACGCCTGACCTACCATTCGACCATTCTGGCGGGCAGTGTGGTCAGCGACGACGCCATGCTCGCCACCCACGCCCTGCTGCGCGACGACATTCCGCCGCACGGCATCGCCATGGGCCTGCCTGCCAAAGTCACCCGCTACAAATTGCGTCCGTCCCAGACCGACTACCGCGTCAACGCCGCCGAGTGGCCCCGTGAAGCTGACCGCAAGGCCAACCCGGAGTTCCCCGACCCCACGCCGAACCAGACCCGCAAGCCCGGTGAGGGTGGGGAAGACGTGGTGACGGGCGAGGGCTGAACTGGGTCATGGCGGTGATATAGACCCTACTTTCGCTCTCCAGGCGAATGTTCAGGCCACCTTCAGGTCGCTCACTGCCCCGCGCCCTACAATTTGCCCATGACTGACCGTAAAAAACCCAATGTAGGCGCAGCCGTTCTGGTGACGGTGGCGACGGTAGGCGCGGCAGCCGGAGCAGCGCTGCTGGCCCGCAGACGACAGGGCGAAATCAAGGAATTCGTGGTCGCCAACGTGCTGGAAAAGCCCGCTGGGCGCTCCAGTTTCACTGACCTGGGGCAGCAGCTCGAACGGGGCGGCACCTTCCTGACCCGCCGTGCCGAGCAGGCCGCCGACACGCCCGAAAACCGTGACCTGCTGGCCCACATCATCGGCATCGAGCGCTGGGGCCAGAGCCGCATTCAGGTGGCCCTCGGTCAGCGCGAGTTCGTGCGCGACGAGTACCACGGTTACCGCCCCGCCGAAGGAAGCACGCTGGGGCAACTGCAATCGCTGCTGTCGCAAACCCGCGCCCGCACCGTGGATTTGGCCCGCCAGCTCCACTTCCGCCCGCCCGATGACGACTTCGTGGTCGAACACAATGGCCTGGGGCCGCTGACCGCCAAAGGCTGGCTGCGTTACCTCAACCAGCACGCCGACATCGAAAGCCGCAAACTCAGAAGTGTGAAGGGCGTCCCGCTGCACGAGGAAGAAGCCCAAGCCGCGTCTTCTTGAATAGAGCAGCAAACCGAGCGCCAGGAGACTATGCATAAGGCCACTGGCGCTTTCACGTTTCGTTTTCAGGCAGGCCCCGGCTTGAGCGTGGCGCTGGGGGTAGGCAAATTGACCGACTGGGTCAAGGTCGGCCATTCATTCAGGGTGCCGCCCGCCAGTACGGTCTGCACGTCCTCACCGCTCAGGCTTTCACGGGCAATCAGGGCGTCGGTCAGACGGTGCAGCACATGGACGTGTTCGCTCAGCAGGGCACGGGCACGTTCATATTGACCGTTCAGGATGTTCGACACCGCTTGGTCAATCTGCTGGGCGGTGTGGTCGCTGTAGCCCGTCGAGCGCGGGGCGAAGCCCAGATAGCCCTCGTCTTCCTGGGCGAGCGCCAGTTGGCCTACCTCCGACATGCCCCATTCGGTAACCATGCGCCGGGCCAGACTGGTGGCCTGCTGAAAGTCGCTTTGTGCCCCTGTCGTCACTTCGCCATACACGACTTCCTCGGCGGCGTGTCCGGCCAGCGCCACGCAGATGCGGTCGAGCAGGGCGGCGCGGGTGTGGTGCATCCGGTCTTCGGGGGTATACAGCGCCGAGCCGAGGCTGCGGCCACGCGGCACCACCGTCA
>NZ_JAUNHK010000068.1:13299-14787 GCF_030523985.1 Deinococcus sp. | reverse complement strand
AACCCCGCGCCGGACGTGGCGCATGGAGGACAATGTGACCACCACCGACCCCTTGCCCCCGACTTCCCCCACCGCCGCCCCCCAAGCGGCCAAACGAGTCGGCTTCATTTCGCTCGGTTGTCCCAAAGCCCTGGTGGACAGCGAACGAATCCTGACGCAGCTCCGCGCCGAGGGCTACGAAGTCGCGCCGAGCTACGACGGGGCCGACGCCGTCATTGTCAACACCTGCGGCTTCATTACGCCTGCCATCGAGGAATCGCTGAGCGCCATCGGTGAGGCGCTGGACGCCACCGGAAAAGTCATCGTGACGGGCTGCCTGGGCGAGCGCCCCGAAAAAATCATGGAGCGTCACCCCAAAGTCGCCGCCATCACGGGGTCGGAGGCGGTGGACGAGGTGATGGGCCATGTCCGCGAACTGCTGCCGCTCGACCTCGACGCCTTTACCGGGCTGCTGCCGGTGGCTGCGCCGGGGATGCGGGCGGGCATCGAAGCGCCGCAGCGTGAGAACACCAAGCACGGCGACGTGTTCGCGCCCAGTGTCAAGCTCACCCCCCGGCACTACGCCTACGTCAAGATCGCCGAGGGCTGCAACCACACCTGCGCCTTTTGCATCATTCCCAAGCTGCGCGGCCTGCAAGTCTCGCGCGACGCGGGTGCGGTGCTGTACGAGGCGTTCCGGCTGATTGCGGGCGGCACCAAGGAACTGATGATCATCAGCCAGGACACCAGCGCCTACGGGGTGGACATCCGCTACCGCGAGAGCGAATTTCAGGGCGAACAGGTGCGGGCGCACCTCACCGACCTCGCCGTCAAACTGGGCGAAATGGGCGCGTGGGTCAGGATGCACTACGTCTACCCCTACCCGCATGTGGACCGGGTGGTCGAACTGATGGCGCAGGGCAAGGTGTTGCCGTACCTCGACATTCCGCTGCAACACGCCTCGCCCAAGATTCTGAAACTGATGCGCCGCCCCGGTGCGGGCAAGCAACTCGATACCATCCGCCGCTGGCGCGAAATCTGCCCGGAACTGGTCATCCGCTCGACCTTCATCGTCGGTTTTCCCGGCGAAACCGAAGAGGATTTCCAGGAACTCCTGCAATTCCTCGAAGACGCCCGCCTCGACCGCGTGGGGGCCTTTCCCTACTCCGACGTGGAAGAAGCCGACGCCAACGCGCTGCCGAATCCCGTGCCGGAGGAGGTCAAGCAGGAGCGCCTGGCCCGTTTCATGGAAGTCGCCCAGCGCATCAGCACCGAGAAACTGGCGGAAAAGGTCGGGCAGGTCATGGACGTGATCGTGGATGAATTCAACGACGACGAGGACGACGCCCCCGGCACCCGCCTGATCGGGCGCACCAAGGGCGACGCGCCGGGCATCGACGGTCAGGTGTACCTGTTCGCTGGCGACTTCGCCGGACAGGTCAAGATTGGCGACATCGTTCGCGCCCGCATCGAGGACAGCGACGAATACGACCTTTACGGCGAAGTGGT
>NZ_JAUNHK010000068.1:11907-13199 GCF_030523985.1 Deinococcus sp. | reverse complement strand
CCTGGACGCCCTGGGCGAACCGCCCGCCCGTGTTCATCCCGTCATCCATATGGGGAATTACCTCAAGTGGGCGCGGAAAAACTGGCGAGGGCTTACGCCTGGGGAGCAACTGGCCGAGGGCGCGGCGGGCTGGGCATTGGGCGCGGGGCTGGCGGCGGGAGTGGGCCTCGCGGCTTCCCGCCTGCCCTGGTACGCGCAGGGTGCCCTGCTCAAGCCGCTGCTGGCGCGTCAAGCCCTGTTCGATGCGGTGGCGGAGGTGGGCGCGGCGCTAGAACGGGATGACCTGCCTGAAGCGCGGCGTTTGCTGAGCTGGCATCTGGTCAGCCGTGACACGTCCAACCTGAGTGCGGCGGAAGTGGCGGGCGCGGCCATCGAAAGTCTGGCGGAAAACCTCTCGGACAGCGTGGTGGCCCCGCTGCTGGCCTACCGCGTGGGAGGCTTGCCCCTCGCCGCCGCCTACCGACTGACCAACACCGCCGACGCCATGTGGGGCTACCGCACCGCCGAACTGGAATGGGCGGGCAAAGTGGCGGCGCGGGCCGACGACCTGCTGAACCTCGCCCCGGCGCGGCTGACCGCCCTGTGTGCGCTGGCGGCGAGCGGCGGCCAGGGCTGGCGCGTGTGGGCGCGGGACAGGCGCAACACGACCAGCCCGAACGCGGGCCACCCCATGAGTGCCTTTGCGGGTGCGCTGGGCGTGCGGCTGGATAAGCGCGGCCCAGACGGACAAGCGCTGTACGTGCTGAACGCGGGCGGCAGAGAACCCCAAGCCGCCGACCTGAAGCGGGCACGGCGGCTGGCCGGGCGAACGGTGGCTTTCGCCTGCTTCGCGCTGATGTGGCAGACCCTCCCCTGACGCCCCCGCCCCAAGCTGAGGCCGACTTCATCCCTCCCGGAGCGTGCCCCATGCCCAAAATTCAGGAAGACGCCCATCTGATTTCCCGCCGCTCGCTGCTTCAGGCCGCCTCCGTCATCACCGGGGCCGGACTGCTGAGCCTGACGGGCTGCGCCCCCGCTGTGAACGTGCGCTACCCGGTCACGCCCTTTCAACTCGGCGTGGCGTCCGGCGACCCGCAGCCAGGCAGCGTGGTGCTGTGGACCCGCCTGTCACTCGACCCGCTGGGGCCGACGGGGGCGGGGCTGCCCAAAACGCCCATCGGTGTGGCCTGGGAAGTCGCCCACGACGAGAACTTCGAGCGGGTGGTCAAACGTGGGCAGGCCGCCGCTACCCCGGAGCGCGGGTACGCCGTGCATGTGGAAGTCTTCGGGCTGGAGCCGCGCCGGACGTACTT
>NZ_JAUNHK010000068.1:7935-11807 GCF_030523985.1 Deinococcus sp. | reverse complement strand
CAGCACAACGGCCCCGAAATCGTGACGCTGGAAGACTACCGCCGCCGCTACGCGCTCTACCACGCCGACCCCGATTTGCAGGCCGCGCACGCCGCCGCGCCCTGGGTCGTGGTGTGGGACGACCACGAAGTCGAAAACAACTACGCGGGCGACATTCCCGAGGCCCGCGAGAAAGGCGAAGCGCCCGTGACCCGCGAACAGTTTCTGGCCCGCCGCGCCGCCGCGTATCAGGCGTACTACGAAAATTTGCCGCTGCGGGCGTCGTCGCTGCCCAAAGGTCCGGCACTGCAACTCTACCGCCGCCTGAGCTTCGGGCGTCTGGCCGAATTTTCCATGCTCGACACCCGCCAGTACCGCAGCGACCAGCCCTGCGGCGACAACTTCAAGCCGGTGTGCGAGGGCGTGGCCGACCCCAACGCCACCCTGACCGGGCCGCAGCAGGAGCGCTGGCTGCTGGACGGCCTCGGTGCGTCCCAGGCGCAGTGGAACGTCATCGGGCAGCAGGTGATGATGGCGTCCTTCAACTGGCCTCTTGCGCAGGGCGTGGAAGTGCTGAACATGGACCAGTGGGACGGGTATCCGGCGGCCCGCTCGCGGCTGCTGGGCTACCTCGCCGCCCGCAAGGTCGGGAACCCGGTGGTGCTGACGGGCGACATTCACTCGGCCTGGGTGCATGACCTCAAAGCCGATTTCCGCGACCCGGCCTCGGCGGTGCTGGGCACCGAACTCGTGACCACGTCCATCAGCGCCGACTTTCCCTCGCAGTTCGTCGCGCCCATCGCGGCGGCAGCGACCCAGACCCCGCACGTCCGCTACTTCAACGGTGCCCAGCGCGGTTACGCCCGCGCGCGTGTGACGCCGCAGACGTGGCAGACCGAGTTCAAGGTGGTGGACACCATTCAGACCCGCACTTCCCAGGTGCGCACCGACGCCACCTTCGTCATCGAAAACGGCGTGCCTGGGGCAAAGCGGGCCTGAGCCGCCACGTTTAGACGCCGACGGGCACCACTTCTTTGGCCTCAGCCTTGAAAGCGCCGCTCCTCGCCGGGCGCAGGCCGAGGTCCTGAAGCATCTGCCAGTCGGCGCCCGCTTCCTGGCCCGCTTCGGTCAGGTAGTTGCCGAGGAAAATCGAGTTGGCGACGAGCAGAGCGAGGGGTTGCAGCGAGCGCAGGTGAATCTCGCGCCCCGCCGAGGCCCGCAGTTCGGCGCGGGGATTGAAAAGGCGGAAGACGCACAGCACCCGCAGGCAGGACCAAGGCGTGAAGTGGGCGGTGGTCTGCTGCCCGTCAAGCGCGGCTCCGTCAATGGGAATCAGGAAGTTGACAGGAATGGAGTCGGCGTTGCGGCAGCGCAGCGTGGCGGCGAGTTCGGCAATCTGCCGCTCACTTTCCCCCATGCCCACAATCACGCCCGAGCAGGTGCTCATGCCCGCCGCCGCCGCGTGGGTCAGGGTTTCGATGCGGTCTTCGTAGGTGTGGGTGCTGCAAATGTTGCCGTAGTTGTCGTGGTGGGTGTTGAGGTTGTGGTTGTAGGCGTCTACCCCCGCCCCGCGCAGCGCCTCTGCCTTTTTGCGGCCCTCGTCACCCAGCAGCAGGCCCATGCAGGCGCAAACTTCAAGGTTCGTCTCGGCCTTGATGCGGCGGGTCGCCTCGGCCACGTGCTCCACCTCGCCCCACGTTCCCCCGCGTCCCGAGAGCACGATGCAGTAGCGCTGCGCTCCGGCGTCCTGCGCCCGCTTGGCCTCGCCCACCATTTCGTCCGGCGACAGCACGCGGTAGCGGGGAATGCCGGTGTCTGCGCCCTTCGCCTGCGAACAGTAGGCGCAGTCCTCGGCACAGAGGCCGCTCTTGGCGTTGAGCAGCACGTTGACCTTCACCTCGTCTCCAAAGGCTTGACGCCGTACCCGCCAGGCCACGTCCACCAGGCGCAGGGTTTCGGTGTCGGGCAGGTTCAGCAGGGCCACGCCTTCCTCGACAGAAAGAAGTTCACCGCGCAGCACGCGCTCCGCCAGCGTATCCATGTTCAGCATAAGCTCCTCCTCGGCAGCCACCGGGGTACGGCGAAACCGCTCACTGCCGCCCCTTCTTCTTTTCGTTCAGTTCAGAAGGCTATCAGCTGAACCGGAAACGGCATAGCGGCAGGCGCAACGTGGATACTGAGCGCCGTGACCTTGCCTCCACTTCTCCCCCGCTCGCCCCACGGTGGCCCGTCCAGCACGGCCTTTTCGGGGCTGGATTTCAGCGTGAACTGCAACCCTTACGGCCCCAATCCGGCACTGCTGGAAGCCGTGCGGAATGCCGACCACACCCACTACCCCGACCCGACCTATCTGGGGGTACGGCAGACCCTGGCTGACTGGCACGGCGTTTTGCCGGACATGGTGGCTCCGTCGGTAGGTGCCTCCGACCTGCTGCACCGCATTGCCCGCGCCTTCCTGCCCGCAGGCGGAAAACTACTGAGCCTGCACGCCCCCTTCGGCGAACTGGAACGCGCCGCCCGCTTGCAACGCACTGAGGTCATGGTGGTGGATGAATTGCCCACTGCGTTGCCCACCGAAATCCGACTGGTTTATGTCGGGCAACCGCACAACCCGACAGGCCGCAGCCTGAGCGCGGGCGAGTTGCAAGCCGTGGCGGACGCCTGCACCCAGGCCAACGCCCTGCTGATCCTGGACTTGGCCTACGCACCCTTCGTAGAAGTGCCCATCATCCATCACCCATCAACCATCAACCTTTTCTCCCCTGGCAAAGCCCACGGCCTCGTCGGAGCGCGGCCCGCCTACGCCATCGCCGCGCCTGAAGTGGTGGCTCGCCTGGAAAATCTGGCCCCCGCGTGGCACCTACCTGCCGGAACCGCTGCGCTGCTGCGAAAGCTGCCCCACGCGCAAGAGTTTCTGGCGCAAACATTGCCGCAGGTCAGGCAGGACGCGCTGGCACTGGCGGCAGCGTTGGCGCGGTTCGGTGCGGTGGAGCATCGTGGGACGCCTTACCTGACGCTGAAAGTAGGAGAAGCGAGTACAGTGGCGCGGGCATTGCTGGCGCTGGGCGTGAAAGTGAGAGATTGCACCAGTTACGGGCTGCCGGGGCATATCCGGGCGAGTACGCAGGGCGGCCAGAACGACGAAATTCTAGTGAAACGAATGGGCGAAGTGCTAGGCTAAAGCATGACCAGCGTGACCGCCAGAATTGGCAGTGAAGGCCAGATTACGCTGCCCAGAGAACTTTGGGAGCGGCTGGGCGTGAGCGTGGGCGACCGCGTGCGCCTGGAAGTAGAGGCCGGAGGAATCAAGGTCTATCTGGCGGAACCGTTTGATTTCAGCCGCTTCATCGGCATTGCACCGCTTGATGACGATATGAGTGCGGTGGAGTGGCAGGAAGACATGCGGGGCGACCCTGAAGAACGCGCTGCACTTCATGCGGGGCCGCCTCATCCCAATATCACGCGCCTGGGGATGAGTTTCGAGCCAGGGAAAGAAGGGCAGTGAACGGAGTATCTGTTGACACCAATATTTTTTCTGCTGTGTGGGGTGGTGAACCGACAGCACCGGAACTGACACGGCGGCTGAATGAACTTTCGGGCGGGCAACGTCTGGTGATGTGCGGCGCAGTCTACGGCGAATTGGTCGGGCGTTACGGCCCTAGATTGGTTCAAGCTTCTCTCGGCCCCGTTGTCCTCATGCCAGACATGCCCGTGGCCGCCTGGCAGCGGGCAGGCGAGGCGCATGCAGCGTATGCCCGGCGGCGTAGACAGAGTGGCGGGGGCGTGCCGCGCCGTATCCTGACCGATTTCCTGATTGGCGCACATGCCAGCGCACATGGCCTCTCACTGTTCACGCTGAATACCGCCGACTACGCCGACTTTCCCGAAGTGCC
>NZ_JAUNHK010000068.1:0-7835 GCF_030523985.1 Deinococcus sp. | reverse complement strand
GCCTCTCACTGTTCACGCTGAATACCGCCGACTACGCCGACTTTCCCGAAGTGCCACTGCTGACCCTATGACGGCAAAAGCCATCATGATTCAGGGCTGCACCAGCAACGCGGGCAAGTCGTATCTGTGCGCGGCGCTGTGCCGGATTTTGAGTGACGAAGGGCTGAAAGTCGCCCCATTCAAGGCCCAGAACATGAGCAACAATGCAGGTGTCACACCAGACGGTCTGGAGATGGGCCGCGCCCAACTGGTGCAGGCCCGCGCCGCTCGCGTCGTGCCCGACGTGCGAATGAACCCCGTGCTGCTCAAGCCAGAGGCCGACACCCGAAGCCAGGTGGTGTTGCTGGGCCGCGCCGACCCCGAAATCACCGCCCTGCCCTGGCGCGAGCGCAAGCCCCGGCTGTGGCCGCACGTGCAGGGGGCGCTGCACAGCCTGATGAGTGATTTTGACGTGGTGGTGATAGAAGGCGCGGGCAGCCCCGCCGAGGTCAACTTGCGCGAATCCGACATCGTGAATATGCGGGTGGCGCGGGAAGTGCAGGCGAGCGTGCTGCTGGCCGCCGACATAGACCGGGGCGGCGCATTCGCCCACCTGCTGGGGACCTGGCACTGCCTGAATGCCGAGGAACGCGCCCTGCTGCGCGGTTTTATCCTCAACCGTTTTCGCGGCGATGCCCGCCTGCTGGCCCCCGCACCCCAGTGGCTGGAGGAACAAACGGGCGTGCCGACGGTGGGCGTGGTGCTGTGGCTGAACGTGCCGTTGCCGGAAGAAGACGGCGTGGCGGTGGAGCAGGCAGAAGGCAGATGGCAGATGGCAGATGGCTTTGTGGCGATTGCGCGGTTGCCTCGCGTGTCTAACCTGGATGAATTCGCGCCGCTGGGCGAGCTGGCCCGCTGGGTCACTACGCCTGCTGAACTGCGGGGGGCGCGGGCGGTCATTCTGCCGGGGAGCAAAAGCACGGCGGCTGACCTGGCGTGGTTGCGTGCTACGGGGCTGGCCGCCGAAATCTCGCGGCTGGCGCAGGCGGGCGTGCCGGTGCTGGGCGTGTGCGGCGGGCTGCAAATGCTGGGGCAGCGTATCACCGACCCGCACGGCGTAGAGGGTGGTCAGGACGTGCCGGGTCTGGGCCTGCTCGACCTGCACACCGAATTTGCGCCCGAAAAAACGACGCTTCAGACGACCTTCACCGACGCCGAGACGGGCTACCGCCTGGAAGGGTACGAGATTCACCACGGGCAGACCGTAGCGGGGGCGGGCGTGCAGGAGCTGGCACCGGGGCTGCTGTGGCGGCAGGGCAACGTGCGCGGCACCTACCTGCACGGCATTCTGGAAAATCCCGCTTATCTGGAGCAGTTTCTGGGCTGGGCGGGCCTCCCCGCGCCTGCTGGCCTGGACAGCCTGGACGCCCGCCTGGACGCGATTGCGGCGCAGGTCAAGGCCAGCTTGGACTGGGAGAGGGTGCGCTCGTGGCTCTGATTTTCGTGACGGGGGGCGCCCGCAGCGGCAAAAGCAGCTACGCCGAGAGGTTGGCCGCAGGCACCGGGCAGGCCGTGACCTACCTCGCCACCGCGCAGGCCTTCGACCACGAGATGCGCGAGCGAATCGGGCGGCACCGCGCTGACCGTCCCGCTGAGTGGATAACAGTCGAAGAACCGCTGAACGTGGTTCAGGCTGTGCAGGACGCACAGACGCCCACGCTGCTGCTGGACTGCCTGAGCGTGTGGGTGGGCAACCTGATGCACTTCGAGCAGACCGACGAGCAGATTCTGGCCCAGGCCGATGCGCTGGCCCAGGCCGCCCGGAGTCGCCCCGGCACGACCATTTTCGTGACCAACGAGGTCGGCTTCGGCATCGTGCCCGACAACGCCCTGGCGCGGCGTTACCGCGACGTGCTGGGCTGGGTGAACCAGCGGGCGGCGGCGGCCAGCACCGAGGCGTATCTGGTGGCGAGCGGGCTGCCTCTCAAGCTCAAATAGAGCCACGCCCCTTTCCAGTGGCTACACTTGGTCAGATGGTGATTTCGTGAACGCTTTCGTCCTGGCCGCGCCGCACTCGGGCAGCGGCAAAACCACGGTCGCTTCGCTGCTGTGTCTGGCGCTCCGCACACGCGGCCTGCGGGTGCAGCCCTTCAAGCTCGGCCCCGATTATCTCGACCCCACCCACCTCAGCCGCGCCGCCGGGCGGCCTGCCCGCAATCTGGACACCTTTTTGCTGCCGCCGGAACGAATGCGCCAGCTTTTCCGGCGCGGGTCAGCCGGGGCCGATGTCGCGGTCATCGAGGGTGTCATGGGCCTGTACGACGGACGCGACCCGCAGAGCGACGAGCACTCCACTGCCGACCTCGCACGGTCGCTGGGCCTTCCGGTGGTGCTGGTCATCGACGCGGGCGGCATGGCCCGCACGGTGGCGGCCCTCGCGGCAGGGCTGCGCGACTTCGGGCAGGGGGTGAGGGTGGCGGGCGTTATCCTGAACCGGGTGGGCAGCGTGCGCCACGCCGAACTGTGCGAACTCGCGCTCAAGCAGGTCGGCCTCCCGGTGCTGGGCTTCATCCTGCGCGACGAGGCGCTGCATCTGCCCTCGCGTCACCTGGGGCTGTTGAGCGCCGAGCAGGCCGCCTGGGACGAGGAAAAGGCGCTCAAGGCAGCGGAGCATCTGCGGCTGGACGCGCTGCTGAAACTGAGTGTCAAGGAGGATGAGGGGCCGAATGACGATTTCCCGACGACGCTCAGCCCTCTGCCCTCAGCCAGAATCGCCTACGCTTACGACGCGGCCTTTCACTTCTACTACCCCGACGCGCTGGACGAACTGCGGCTGGCAGGCGCGGAACTGGTGCCGTTCAGTCCGCTGCGGGACGCGGAGTTACCGGAGGACGTGGGCGGCCTGCTGCTGGGCGGCGGCTACCCCGAGGCGCACGCGGCGGAACTGGCCGCCAATGAAAAAATGCGCCGCAGCATCCGTGCTTTCGCGGCAACGGGGCGGCCCGTGGTGGGCGAGTGCGGCGGCCTGATGTACCTGGGCGAGTCGCTGACCGACTTGGATGGCCGGGTGCATGAGATGTGCGGCGTCATCCCCTACCACACCCGGATGCAGAGCCGCCTGAGCCTGGGCTACCGCGAGGCCACCGCCCTGCAAGAGTCGCCGCTGGTCCGCGCCGGAAGCGTGCTGCGCGGGCACGAATTCCACTTCAGCGAACTGACCCACGCGCCCACGCACCCGGCCTATAGCTGGCAGACCCACACGGGCGAAACCGTGCAGGAAGGCTACGCGCAGGGCAACGTCCTCGCCAGTTACCTGCACCTGCACTACGCCGCCGACCCCGCGCTGGCCCGGAGGCTGGTGACGGCGTGCCGCGTCTGAACTGGAGGGCACTTCTGGAAAGGTGGCGACCCGCTCACCTGCCGGAGATCGCCCCGGACACCCACCTCCTTTCGCTGGATGTGGACGGCGTGCTGGTGCGACCCCCCGAATTCTACGGGGCGAAGCTGCACCGCGAACACCCGCAAGTGATGCGCGACTTTATGCAGACGGCGTTCAGGTCGGCTTCGACCGGAAAAAGCGACCTGCTCGACCACCTGCCCATGCTGATGCAGCACATCGGGCGGGAAGGCGACCCCGAAGCGTTCTACCGGGAGTGGTGCGAGTACGAAAACGTCCCCGACGCCGAGATGCTCAGGGCCACCGCTGCACTACGGCAACAGGGCTGGCGGGTCTACCTCGCCACCAACCAGGAGCGGCACCGTACCCGTCATCTGCTGGAAGAAACGGGGCTGGGGAGCCTCTGCGACGGGCACTTCGCCAGCTACGCCGTAGGCCACCGCAAACCGAGCGCCGACTATTACACCGCCGTGACTGCTGCCCTCGGTGTCGCGCCCGACCGGATCGTCTTCTGGGACGACGCTGCCGAAAACGTCCAGGCGGCCCGTGCGGCGGGCTGGCAGGCCTGCCTGTTCACGGGCGTCCGCCAGTTCGAACGCGCCATGCAAGTCCAGAAGTCGTAGAGGTTACAGAACGGAAAAAGCTCCCAGCCACGCGCCGGGAGCCTTCCAATTCCGCCTTTACTTCGTCGGTTCGTTCTGAATGGCGATGCGGCCCTCATTCTGGGCGTTGAGGGTGGGGTTGGCCTTCAGGTAATTGACCAGCACGTCCACGTCCAGAATGCCGGTTTCCAGCTTGGGCGCTTCCTTGAACATGGTGAAGCCGTCGCCCCCCGCCGCCGTGAAGTTGTTGGTGGCGACCTTGTAGCTGCGGGCGTCGTCGAGCGGCTGACCGTTCAGGGTGACGGCGGTCACGCGGCTGCCTGCGGGTTTGGAGAGGTCGAAGCTGTAGCTCATGCCCCTGGAGACGTGCAGGAACTGGCCCTTGTTCTGGTCCCAGGTGGCGACGCCGTGTTCCAGCGCGTTCTTAATCTGCGCCCCGGTCAGGGTGATGATGGTGAGGGTGTTGCCGAAGGGCTGCACGGTGATGGCTTCCTCGAAGGTCACTGGCCCCTGGTCGATACTGGCGCGCACGCCCCCACCGTTGACGAGCGCGAGTTCGGCTCCGGCGTTTTGCCCGGCGAGCAGCGCGGCGTCGGCCAGCACGTTCGCCATGGTGCTTTCGCGGCGGCGCACGACTTCACGCGCTCCGTTGAGGGGGCCAGCCGCCGTCGCCACGACCTGCTGGCGCAGATTGGCAATCGGCACGGCCAGGGTGGTCGCCATGCGCTTGGCGGTGTCGTCCTCGGCAATGTCGGCGCTCACGGCGACGGGCGTGCCCTCGTAGCTCTGCACGTTGCCCGCGTCGTCGAAAGTCACCTTCAGGCGGCCCAGCACCTTGCCCCATTCCCAGGACTGCACGACCAGCACGCGGCCCTGTGGCCCCTGCACGACGGTGGGGTATTCGCCCTCGGACTTGGGGAAGTCCTTGTTGCCCTCGAAATTGCCGAGCAGCGTGTGGCTGTGACCACCCACGATCACGTCGAGGCCGGGAACAGCCGCCGCCACCTTGAGGTCTTCGCTGTAGCCCAGGTGCGACAGGAACACGACCTTGTTGACGCCCTGAGCCTGAAGGTCGCTGACGGCGCGGCTGACGCTCTCGGTCAGGTCGAGGAACTTGACGTTCGGGCCAGGCGAGCTGATCTGCACGGTGTCGGGGGTGATGGCCCCGACGATGCCGAGCTTTTCACCGCCGACGTTAAGGACGGTGTAGGGCTTGACCACGTCCTTGAGGGTGGGTTCGGCGCTCACGTCGAGGTTGGCGGCCAGCAGCGGAAACTTGACCTTCTGGGCAAAAGCGGCCAGGACAGCGGGGCCGTCGTCGAACTCGTGGTTGCCCACGCTCATGGCCTGCACGCCCAGGTAGTTCATGAAGATGCCGTCGGAAATGCCCTTATAGACGTTGTAGTACAGGGTGCCCTGGAAGGGGTCGCCTGCCGACAGCACCACCGGATTGGGGTCTTCGGCGCGGTACTTTTTGACCAGCGTCGCGATGCGGGGATAGCCGCCGTACATGCCTTCGCCGACCTTGGACGGGTCGATGTGGGCGTGAACGTCGTTGTTGTGAATCAGGGTGACGGTCACGGGCGCGGCGGAGGCGGTGCCGAGCAGGGCAGTCAGCAGGAGCATGGCTTTTTTCATGTCGTTTCCGAGTCTAAAGCCTGGGCGGTCAGGGGAGAATAAGGTCAGCCCTCAGCGGCGCGTTTCGGACTCGGTGACGGGGGGCACGTCCGGCGCGGCCTGTACCTGTTCGGTTTCACTTCGGCGGCGCTGCCACCACCAGCGCCCCACGACACCCAGCAGCAGCAAAGGCAAGACGTACAGCACGATTTCGCGGCCCCAACGTTCGAGTTGCGGCAGGATGACCGGGCCGAACTTCCACAGCAGGGTCTGCCAGACGCCCACATGAATCAGCGACCCGATCAGGCTGTACACCAGGTACGGCCCCAGCGGATAGTTCACCATCCCCGACACCAGCGTGACCGGAGTGCGCAGGCTGCCCACCGTGCGGCTGACCACGATCAGGGGGCCGCCCCAGCACCGCAGCAGCGTTTCGGCCCGCTCGCTCTGAAGGCGGCTGACCCACTTCGGCGGCAGGAAGCGCAGGCCCCAGCGCCCCACCCCGTACCCGCAGACGCTGCCCACCCAGTTGCCCAGCGTGCCCCAGAAGATGGCGGCGGCGAGGGTGGTGTGGCCCGCGTCTATCTCGGCGACCTGCGCCAGCATGGGGAGCACGCCCGGCACGCCCGGCACCCCGGCTCCCTCCAGAAACATCAGAAAAAAGGTGGCGAAGTGCAGCCAGAGCGGGTCGAGGCCAGCCAGCCAGAGGCGAAGGTCGAAGGAGTCGGTCATGCGTGGGAGTCAGTGTCCGTGACACAGCGCAGACATGCAAGCGAGATTCGCTGACCAGACGCTCAGATATGGGTCAGGCGTGCCCGCTCAGAGCTGCTCCTGCACCTCGTCCGCCGCATCACGCAGCCGCCGCACCAGCTGATCGCGTTCGCGCAGCCGGGCGGTAGGCAGGCTCAGGCCCAGCGCCGCCAATACCTCTTCTCCTCTGCCCAGCGGCACGGCGAGGCTGCTGGTGCCGATGGCCCATTCGTCGCTCGTCTGGGCCAGTCGGGTGCGGCGAATCTCAGCCGCTTCGTCCTTCCAGGGCCGGGCGAGGGTGTGCGGGGTAAAGCGCGGCGACTCTGGTGCCAGTTCCAGGCCACGCAGGGCGTAGAGCAGTTTGCCGCTGGCAGTGGCATGGGGCGGCAACTCGAAGCGGGTTTCGCCCTCCACCAGGGCGTCGCCGCGCCCCTGCACGCTCCGGGCGATGCAGATGACCTGTTCGCCCTGAAGCATCGACACGAAGGCCAGCAGCCCGGTGCCACGGGCCAGCCGCTCCATCTGGGCGTGGGCCAGCGAGTACCAGGGTAGCGAGCCGTAGAGCGCCGAACTGAGCTTGAGCAGCCGCCAGCCCAGGCGGTAGCGGCCCCGCCCGACCTTGAGCAGCAGGCCGCTGGCGCTGAGGGTGGTCAGTTGTTCGTGCAGGGTCGAGGTGGGCAGCCCCAGCCGCCGGGCGAGGTCGCTGAGTTGCCATTCGGTGTGGTCGGCATCGAACAGTTCGAGCACGGCAATGGCCTGGTCCACCGTGTTCAGCGTGCGCGGCATGGCTTCACTGTAGCGGCACGCCTCAGGACCGGAACAGCCCCCGCGCTTCTTCGTCGGTGAGGGGGGCCAGGCCGACCCGCAACAGGTAGGGACGGCGCGGCGCGTCTCCTTGCTGCTGCGCCAGCGCCTGAGCTTTTCGCATCAGCCGGATGAAGTCCAGTTGCACCTCCCGCGCCTCCGCCCCAGTTAGAAAGCACAGCGGCGACCCGCTGGCCCTCGATTCGGCCCTGCTGGACGACCTCGCGGCCCGAACGGTCGAGGCGGGCACGGCCCTGGTGCCGACCCTCAGCGTGCACGAGGAACTGGCCGAGGCCGAAGCGCCCGACCTGCTGGCGCTCCCGCTGGGCGACCTGGAAGGGGAAATCATGACGGGCTTGAAGGGGCAGTGGACTCACCTTTACGGGGCCACCGACCACCTGCGGCGGGTGGTGCGCGGGGGCCAGTCCTTCAGCCCGCAAGTGCTGCGCGAGAGGGCCGCCGCCCAGACCTTCCCGGCCTGAGCCTTTAGAGGTGGCTCAGGTGCTCTACCCGCGCCCGCAGCGCCGCTTTCTGGGTCACGCCGACCATCTGGTCTACTTCCTCGCCGCCCCTAAACATCACCAGCGTGGGAATCCCGCGCACGCCGAAACGGGCCGGGGTCTGCGGGTTCTCGTCCACGTTGACCTTGACCACGCGCACCTTGCCGGGCAGGTCACGGGCGAGGT
>NZ_JAUNHK010000067.1 GCF_030523985.1 Deinococcus sp. | reverse complement strand
CACCTCATCCCCTTTCCACACCCCACCCCGATTTGTCAACCCCTAATCGCCGTTTAAGGTCAGCCAGTTTGCCCTGCCTGTCTTCGTTTTCAGCACCATGTTCAATGTCGGGCTGACCCAGAAGCTGGCCGACATTCTGGACATCTTCAAGGAGTGGCCCTTTGTTCTGCGGATGCTGCTGGCTAATTTCGTGTTGGCTCCGCTCGCCATGTTTCTGATGCTGAAGCTGGCTCCGTTCAGCGGCCCGCTAGAAACTGGCCTGCTGATTTACAGCCTCACGGCGGGCGCACCTTTCCTGATTCGCCTGACCCAACTCAGCGACCACGACGTTTCCCTCGGCGCGAGCCTGATGATGCTGTTGGTGGCGGCAACGGCGCTGACCCTGCCGCTTAGCATGGGTCTGCTGATGCCCGAGGTGCAGATAGACGGCGGCCTGATCGCTAAGGAGTTGGCTTCACAACTGCTGCTGCCTGTGGCGTTTGGGATGCTGGCGGCAAACTTCCTGCCAGCGGTTGCCAAGACGGTGCAGCCGTGGATAGCCAAGATTGGCAATTACACCCTCTACATCGTCATTTTTGCGACCATCGCGGGCTATCTGCCGCGCATAGGGGGCATTCTGGGTGAAGGGGCCTTTCTGGTGGGCATCTTGTTTCTGGTGATTTCGTTCGGGCTGGGCTACTTGCTAGGCGGTAAAAACGGGCGCGATGACTTGCAAGATGTGGGCGCACTGGCGACCGCGCAACGGGGCACCGCTGCCGCCATGATTATCGCCACCCAGAACTTTGCGGATACCCCGGAAGTCATGATTATCATCACCCTGATCAGCATGCTCGGTATCGTCGGGCTGATGGCTGCGGCCAAGAAACTCAGTAAAGACGAAGGCACGGCACCCGCAGATGGATAACGCTTTTGCCCAAACGCTTGACGGGTTTCTCGGCTACCACCTGAACGCGGGAGAAGTGCAGTGGTGGCAAATTGTACTGAGAACGGCCATCACCTTCGCCGTCACCCTGCTGTATGTCCGCATCGGCAACAAGCGGTTCATCGCTCAGAACACGGCCTTCGATTTGATTGTGGGCTTCATGCTCGGTTCTGTCATGTCCAGGGCCGTGACCGGGAGTGTCAGCCTGTCTACGGCACTGATCGGCGGTTTGTCTCTGGTCCTGCTGCACCGCCTGACTGCCGCGCTCGCCCTTCGCTCTGAGTGGTGGAGTTCCCTGGTGAAAGGCACGACCAGCCGACTGGTCAAGGACGGTCAGGTAGATGGCCGGGCCATGCGCGCTTCTCATCTGAGTGACGGCGACCTTGAAGAAGCGATGCGTACAAGTGGTGTCAGGTCGGATGTTTCTCAGCTTGAAAGTGCCGTGCTAGAGCGCGATGGCAGCATCAGCGTCCTTCCCAAGAAGAAAGAGCCGCAGATTCTGGAAGTCAAAGTAGAAGACGGCGTGCAGGTCGTGCGAATCAGATTGGAGTGACCAAAATGCCCAACCCTGCCCCCAAAAACATGCGCTGGCTGCCGGGTGGCTCCTTCACGATGGGCTGCGACGACGCCTACCCCGAGGAGCGGCCCGCCTTCCGCACCGAGGTGGGCGGGTTCTGGATGGACGTTGCGCCCGTGACCAACGCCCAGTTTGCCGAGTTCGTGCGGGCGACGGGGTATGTCACTCTGGCGGAGCAAACCCCCGACCTCACCCACTACCCTGACGCTGACCCAGCGTTGGCGGTGGCGGGTTCGCTGGTCTTCCTCCCGCCCGCTGAGCCTGTGCCGCTCACGGATTACCGCCGCTGGTGGAAGTACGTGCCGGGGGCGTGCTGGAAGCACCCCGAGGGGCCAGACACCGACCTGCGCGGGCGTGAGCAGCACCCCGTCGTGCATGTCGCCCACGCCGACGCTCTGGCCTACGCGCAGTGGGCGGGGAAAAGCCTGCCCACTGAGGCCGAATGGGAGTACGCAGCGCGGGGCGGGCTGGACGGTGCGCCGTATGCCTGGGGGTACGCCTTCACGCCACGCGGGCAGCATCTGGCGAACACCTGGCAGGGCGAATTTCCCTGGCAGAGCCTCGCGGAAGACGGGTACGTAGGTACTTCCCCCGTAGGCGCATTTCCGCCGAACAGCTACGGCCTGTACGACCTCATCGGCAACGTGTGGGAGTGGACAGCCGACGAATTCACGGCCCGCCACCAGCCCGGCAAGGGGTGCTGCACGCCCGCCCGCGCAGGCAGCGCACAGGCGCGGATGGTCGTCAAGGGCGGCTCGCACCTGTGCGCGCCCAACTACTGCCAGCGCTACCGCCCCTCGGCGCGGCAGGGCGAAACGGCGGATTCCAGCACGGGTCACATCGGCTTTCGCTGCGTCCTTCGGGGCAACGACCCCTGAATCCTGCGCCCCACCCTTCGCTTTTCGCCAGAGCTTTCCCTCACCCAAGGAGCCAACATGACCCAGACCACTCAGACCACCCCCAAAAAGCGCCCCAACATCCTGATTCTGGTGGAAGACCAGTGGCAGACCCACATGGAACTGCCCGAAGACGTGCCGCTGCCCGCGCTGCGCCGCCTGGAAGCGCAGGGCGTCAGCTTTGACCGCACCTACTGCACGGTGCCCATGTGTACCCCCAGCCGCGCCACCATGTGGACAGGCCAGCACGCCGTGAACATCGGCATGTGGGACAACACCAACTTCGCCTGGACGGCGCAGGGCCTCAGCCCAGAAGTGACCACGGTGGGCCACATGCTGCGTGATGAGGGCTATTACACCGCCCTGAAGGGCAAATGGCACGTTTCCGAGATGCCCCGCAGCGAAAACGCGCTGGAAAAGTTCGGCTTCAGCGACGTGCAGCAGTGGGGCGAGATGTACGGCGCACCCATGCAAGGCATTCAGCTCGACCACGCGGCGGCCTTTGAAGCCATTGACTGGCTGGAAAACAAGGGTTCCAAGCTGGATCAGCCCTGGATGCTGATTGTCAGTCTGGTGAACCCCCACGACGTGATGTTCATGGTGCCCGACGAGAGCATCAGCGCGAACGGCGGCTTTGCGGGCGCAGCGCAGCACCCCATTCAGGAGATGCCTTTTTTCCAGAAGCAGTGGGACATCAAGCTGCCCAAAAACTTTGCCGTCAACGACGAGCAGCAGCCGAGCGGTGTGCAGCACTACCGCGAGTACATTGACCTGAATTTCGGTCTGATTCCCGGCGAGCGCGAAGACCTGTGGCTCAAGCAGCGGAATTATCTGGTCAACTGCATGCGGCTGGTGGACATGGAATTCAACAAGATTCTGGACGCCCTCGACCGCCTGAAGCTGTGGGACGACACCATCGTGATTTACACGGGCGACCACGGCGAGATGAACGGCGCGCACGGGCTCACCCAGAAGGGCGGCATTCACTACGATGAGGCGGCGGTGGTGCCCCTGATTGCCTGCGTGCCGGGCGGCGTGCAGGGCAAGCGCACCGGCGCGGTGGCTTCGCTGGTGGACCTCGTGCCGACCATCATGGATTTCGCGGGCGTCAGCGAAGAGAAGCTGAAGGAGAAGCACCCCAAGGTGGTGGGCCGCAGCCTGCGCTCCGTCATCGAAAACCCGGAGCAGGCGGGGCCACGCGGGAGCGGTGAGCAGCCCGGCGACGGCGTGCTGGTGATGTGGGACGCGCTGCACTCCCTTGACCACGAGTGGGCAGAAAAAGCGGGCAACGACATCACCGACCTGGAAGGCGGCACCAAAACCGAGGAGGAAGTGGCGGAAACGGTGGCTGCCGCTGGCGAGAAGTACGGCGCACCGGATATGAGCATTCGCGGCTTTATGCGGTACGTGGTGGACGGTCACTACAAACTGGTGCGCTATTTCAGCCCCAACGAGTACGGCAACCCCGCCAGCGTGGAAGAACTGTTCAGGATGGGCGACATCGGGATGTATGACCTGAAAAACGACCCCGGCGAGATGGAGAACATTGCCGACCGGAACCACCCCAGGCACAATGCCGAAGCGCTGGAACGCCTGACCGCCAAGCTGCACAAGCTGGTGGCCGACGAGATTGGCGAGGATACGCGACCCTTTGACCCGGCCATGTTCGGGGAGGAGTTCGCCCAGCAGAAGTAATTTTCAGCAAGGGGAGGGGGGCCAGGATTACTCTTCCTGGTCTTCCTGCTTTTGCTTGTGCCCTGGCAAATCCCCTGGGTTTTCGCCCGCTGTTTCATCATTTACCAGCCGCATCTGCACCACGTTCCCGATGGTGGTCGTGCGGTTCGGGGCGATATTCAGCCCGGCCTCGTCGAAGGCGTGCTTGATGCGGCGGTTGAATTCGCGCCTGACCCTTCCCTGCTTGGTGGGCCGCACCGTCAGCAGCGCCCGCAGATAGATTTCGTATTCGCCCAGTTCATGCACCCCCTGCACGATGGGCTTTTCGATAAACGCCTCCTGCCACTCGGCGTCCTCGTAAAGTTGCTGGCAGGTCGCTTCAAAGACCTCCAGGGCTTTGTCCAAGTCGTCGTCATACGAAACGCGGGCCAGCGCCTCTACGCGGTTCCAGTTGCGGCCCTTGCGCTCGACGGTCACTTTCTTGATCTCGCCGTTCGGGATGATGTGAATGGCCCCGGTCTGGCGGTGACGCAAGGTGGTGACGCGCAGGTTGAGCCGCTCTACATCGCCGGTCAGTTCCTTGCCGTTGATGGTGATGCGGTCCCCCACGCCGAACTGGTCTTCCAGCAGGAAGAAAAAGCCGTTCAGCACGTCGCGCACCAAGTTCTGTGCACCGAAAGACACCGCCAGACCGAGCACGGAAACCCCCGCCAGCAGACTGGTCGGGTTGATGCCCAGCGCTTGCAACCCTGCCAGCACCGCCACGATGACCAGGATGACTTTCAGGGTACTCTCGATCACCCCGCGCAGGGTCTGAAGCCGCACGGCGTCGCGTGAACGTTCCTCGCCCGCCGCGATATGCGAGGTGAGAATCCCGACCAGCGGCCAAGCAATCGCCACCAGCGCCCCGATGACCAGGAGCTGCCCTGAACTGGCCTGAAACGCCCGCAGGATGCGGCGGCCCAGTTCGTAAAGCACGTCCAGTTGCGGCAAGTTCAGGATATTTGTGACCACCGCCACCCAGCCGACCACCACACCCAGCCGCCACACCCACTTCAGCCAGGGAGAAAGCGGCGTTACCCCGCGCTGCTGGGCCAGATTGTCTACCCAAAGCAGCAGAGCGCGGCCCATGCGGTAGATGGCATAAGCCACGGCTGCCGTGAACAGCAATTCGACCCAAACGCGAAGCCCCGTGAGGCGGGTGGTGAGCTGCTCTAGCATGTCCGCTTTCATTATGAACTCAGCCCCCAGAGTCAATCCCCGGCCATCCTCCTAGGACTTGCTGAAATGGCTGCGCTTACGATGGATGCTTCAAGCCCGGTCATCTTCTCTCAAAATTTTGACGACATCAACGGGGCTTGTGGCTGGGCTTCTCGCTGAAACTCGGCACCTGCTCGCCGTACTGCGCGTAGGCGTCGCAGCGCTCGCGCAGGATGCACTGACCGCACTTGGGCCGCGTCCAGGTGCAGACCCGCCGACCGTGGGCGAGAAGGTTGATGTGCAATTCGTACAGGTAGGGCGGGTCGGACGGCAGCAGGGCCAGCAGCGCCCGGTGCGCGGCCTGTTCGCCCATGCGCGGAATGGTGCCGACGCGGGTGTTGATGCGGTGGACATGGGTATCCACCGGAAACACCGGGCGCGAGAAATTGAACAGCAGCACCAGACTCGCCGTCTTGACCCCCACGCCCGGCAGGTCGGTGAGCCACTTCAGGGCGTCCTTTACAGGCAGTTCGCGCAGAAATTCGAGGTCGTAGCCGCCGGGCGCGTCCCGCAGGCGGCGCAGGGTTTCCTGAATGCGCGGCGCTTTGCTCTCGGGGTAGTTGCTGCGGCGAATGGCGTGGGCGACCTCGGCAGTGGGCGCGGCGATAATGGCGTCCCAGTCGCCCAGCGTGCGAAGTTCCTGGTAAGCTGCTTCCTCGTCGTCGTGGGTGGTGCGCTGCGAGAGGATGGTCGAAATCAGTTCGTGCAGCGGCTCGCGCCGGGGCCGCAGTTCCCGCCCACCGTATTCGGCCCGCAGTTGCGCCGCGACCCAGGCCAGCAGCGCGGCCCGCTCTGCGTCAGGCTGGGCGGCGTTGGGCGTCTTCAGCTCCTCATTGCCGAAGAGCGTCACGGAATGCGGCCCGTTTCAATGTGAGAAGCATGGGCTGCGGCGTCCTGACCATGCCCGAATGCAGCAAAATCCGAATGAGCGCTCATGCTTCCAGTCTGGAGCGATGACCGCCGCCCAGCTCCCGGAAAAAATAAACGGTCTTTAGGACTCCGGCGTCTCGACCAAGTCGCTCTCGTCGAGGCCCAGACCATCCTCGTCCTGAGAGGCGCTGGCCGGTTCTGGAGAGGCAGGACGGGCAAAACGCAGATAATCGAGCCAGGGCGGCGTGTGCCCGAGCTGACGCACCAGCAGTGCAATCTGGGCGGTGTGGCGCACCTCATGGGTCATCACATGCCACAGGAGCTGGTCGAGGGTCACCGTCGCGCTGTCGGGGTCGTCCTGCACCAGCTTGACGGGACGCTCCAGATCGGGCTCGCTGTCCAGAAAGCGGCGGGTGGCCTCGGTGACCTTGCGGCTGTAGGTCAGAACCCAGCTCAGGTCGTAGCGCTCGGCCTGGGGCCTGACCCAGTCGTGTTCGTAGCCACTGCCCTGAATCGCGTCCCCGCGCACGATGTCGTGTATCCAGTGGTCTTCCACGTCTGCGATGTGCAGCATCAAATCCTTGATGTTATGGAAGCGTTCGCCGCTCTCCATCATGTCGCGGTTCAGGTCTTCCTCTGGCAGGGCGCGCAGGAACTGCCAGAGCTGTTCGCGCGCAGCGGAGAGGTAACGGTAGTACTCGCGGACATTCATGACTGCCGTTCAGCATACTGTGCTGTCCCCGCCCTATCGCTAGGGGACGTCGCCAAAAACTTTAGAGAAAGTTCCTCAATGAGAGGCTCTAGCAGGCCGCGCACGTCCTCTATGCGCTCGACCTGCCGCAGCGCCGGGTGCAGCTCGGGAAAGTCGGGCAGGTATTTGGGCAGCACCTTGCGAAGGGGCCGCATACTCGCCACATGCAGGCGGGTGGGGTCGCGGCGGTGCGGCGTGGTGTAGAAGGTGTGCTGCAACTCGGCGTGGCGCAGGGCGATGCGGGCACGGCGCTCAGCGTCCGGCAGGGCGTTTTCCCCAGTGGCGTCTTCCCCGGTAGCAAGGGCACGGAACAGCCAGGGCTGCCCCACGGCTCCCCGCCCGACCATGACCGCTGCCGTACCCGACTGCCGCTGCCGCTGCCTGCCCTGCTCTGCACTCAGGATGTCGCCACTGCCGACGACAGGCACCCGCACGGCCTGGGCCACCCGCGCAATCGCGTCCCAGTCGGCCTCGCCCGTATAGCGCTGGGCACTCGTGCGGCCATGCACCGTAATCAGACTGACGCCAGCTGCTTCCAGCCCCTGCGCGATTTCCACACTGCGGTTGTCGTCCCAGCCGAGGCGAATCTTGGCGCTCACGTCCAGCTTGGTCGCCTGCCGCATGGCCCCTATCAGGTTGAAGGCCACCTCGGGCGTCTGCAGGAGGCAAGCGCCGCCCTTGCCGCGCACCTTGGGCACCGGGCAACCCATGTTGAGGTCGATGGCGGCGGGAGCGAACCACGCCTCGGTCTTGCCCACCGCGTCGGCCAGCACGTCGGGGTCGGCCCCGAACAGTTGCACCACGCGGCCCTGCTCGCCGGGGTAGGGGCGGCCCAGGTTCAGGTCTTCCTGTTCGCTGCCCAGCACCAGCCCCCGCGCACTGATCATCTCGCTGACCGTCCACAGCGCTCCTTCCTCGGCGGCGAGCTGGCGCATGGGGGCGTCGCTGTAGCCTGCCATCGGGGCCAGCACGGCACCGGGGCGGCTCAGACGCTGGGCATAAAAGCCGCTGGGCGGGGCAGCAGAGGGGTCCATAACCGCTTAGTCTAAGCCCTGAATACTCGGCGGCGGGTGAAGAGAAACTGAAAGTGGCGGGGCACCTAACGGCAAACAAGCCCTGGCGAGATTGAGCTATATTCGGATTGCTCAGAACCTTTTCCGTTATTTACGAACTCGGCAGGCGAGCCGCCGGGGAGAGCTGAGCCTGGCATGACCTGTCAGCCTTTTTTCGTCCGTTCCTTTTCGGAGGCTTTGCGCTTTGAATCCCACCATCCGCTTTACACCCGTCGCCCCCCACCAAGCGCCCGAACTGCACCAGCTCTATCTGGATACGCCCGGTTATTTCGACCTGCTGGGCGGCAGCATTCCCAATCTGGGCGAGGTGCAGCGCGACCTGATGACGGTGGTGAGCGACCCCCACCGCCATCTGGAACTGCTGCACGACGCGCGGGGCGAACTGGTCGGCAGCGTGGACTACAAGACCGACTACCCCGAACCGGGCGACCTGACCATCAACCTGCTGCTTATCCGCGAGGACTGCCAGAGCCGGGGCCTGGGCCAGAGCGTCGTGGAGGCGCTCGAGCAGCGTTTCGCCCCCCAGACCCGCCGCATTCTGGCCAGCGTGCTGGGCGACAACAAACGCGGCGCACGCTTCTGGGAGCGCCAGGGCTACCGCTTTACGCTGGACGCCCGCCCGGTGATGACCTGGTACGCCAAGGAACTCGGCCCGTCGCCCACCGATGCCCGGACGCTGCTGAGCCACCCGGCCTGACCACCCGCCGTCCTTGTCTTATACGGATTTCAGCCCCCAGCGTGGGGGATTGAATCGGAATCGGTATTAGACTCCGGGCATGATTGTCAAGTACGGCGGCAATGCCATGAAAAGCCTCGACCTGCGCCGCGCCGTCGCCCGTGAAATCGCGGAGCTGCGGGGGGAGCAGGCCGTGGTGGTCGTACATGGGGGCGGCCCGGTCATCGAGCGCGAACTGGCGGCCCGCCAGATAGCCAGCGAGTTTGTCGGCGGCCTGCGCGTGACCTCGCCCGAGGCGATGGACGTGGTCGAAATGGCGCTGTGCCAGCTGAACAAGCAGCTTTCGCAGGACATCGGGCAGGCGGTGGGACTGATGGGCCGCGACAGCGACCTGCTGCGGGCCGAGGTGCTCGACCCCGCGCTGGGACGGGTGGGCCGCGTGACGGAGGTCAATGCCGCCCTGCTCCGCACCCTGGTCGGCGCGGGCCTGACCCCGGTGGTCGGCTGCGTGGCGGTCGGCCCCGACGGAGACGCCCTGAACGTGAACGCCGACACCGCCGCCGGAGCTGTGGCCGGGGCGCTGGGAGAGGGCATCGTGTTTCTGACCGACGTGGACGGGGTCTACCGCGCCTACCCCGACCCCGAGAGCCGCGCCGCCCGGCTGACCCGCGCCGAAGTCGAAGAAGGCATAGGCGCGGGCTGGATTGCCGGAGGCATGATTCCCAAGGTACGGGCCGCACTTGACGCCCTGGAGCGGGGTGCCCCCTTCGCCACCATCGCCAGCGGCATGACCGCCGGGGTGCTGGCGAAGGCGGCACGCGGCGAAGCCGGAACCCGCATCGTGCCCTAACAACGGTTCTCTGGAAACACCGTGACCGAACTGGGCTTTTTCAGCGCACCCGGCTGAAAATCAGCGTGTCGCGCAGTTCGCCGGGGGCGTCGGGGGCCACGCTGTCATTGACCAGATGGGCGTCGAGGTCATACCCCAGCCGCCGGGGAATACGGGCGCTGCGTTCGTTGCGCGGGTCGCAGCGGATTTCCAGACGGCGCAGGCCCAACCCATCCAGCCCGAATTCGGTCAAGCTCTGGGCGACTTCCAGCGCGTAGCCCTGCCCGGTGTGCGGGGTCGCTATCCAGTAGCCGATTTCCGCCCTGGGCACCCGCCAGTCGAGCGCGTGATAGCCGCTGCTGCCCAAAAACGTCTGCCCGTCGGCGCTCCAGACGTGCAGCCGCAGTTCCTCCCGGCAGTCGAACTTCTCGGCGGCGACCTGAAGCCTCTCCCGCGTCTGCTCCAGCGTGCCGATGTCCTGTGCCCAGAACATCCAGCGGCGCAGTTCCGGCAACGACGCCTCCAGCGCCGCCCGCAGCGCTTCGGCGTCGGCGGGGTCGGGGCGGCGCAGCAGCAGGCGCGGGGTTCGCAGCTCGTCGGGAATGACAGGAAGCCGGGTCAGCCGCGCACCACTTCCAGAATCTTCTCGCCGTACTTCTGCAGGCGGGCTGGCCCCATGCCGCGCACGGCGGCGAGGTCGTCCAGGGTGTAGGGCACGCGGCGGGCGATTTCGGCCAGGGCTGCGTTGCTCGCCACGATGAAACGGCTGATTTCCTGCCGCTTGGCCTCGGCGTTGCGCCACTCGCGCAGTCGGGCGTAGATGGCGGCCTGCTCCTCGGTCAGGTCGGCGGCGGGGCCGTCAGCGTCGGCGGCGGGCGCAGCGGGCAGGTCAGGCGTCAGGGGAATGGGGGCCGCTTCGGGTTCCGGCTCGGCGGGGGCTTCCTGCTGTTCGGGTTCGGCGGAGGAAACTTCGGTGGCCTCGGCTTCGGGCGTGGGCAGGTCGTCGGCCTGTTCCTCCTCGGTCTGTTCCGCTTCGGCGGGTTCCGGCTCGGCCAGTGGAGGCAGTTCGGAGAGCGCCGCCGCGTCGGGGCCGCTGCTGATGGTGTGGGTCAGCGGCACGGGCGGCTGCTGAATGTCGCTGAACACGATTTCGGGTTCCCAGGGCTGCTCCTCGGCGGCCACTTCGGGCGCGGCGGGCAGGTCGGGAGCCTCGAAGGTAAAGCGGCTGATGCTTTCCGGCTCAGGCGCGGCTACACGGTTGGTTTCGGGGCGGCTGGTTTCGGGGCGGTTGAATTCCGAACGTGTCGGGCGGTCACGGCGCTCGGCAGCCCGTTCGGGGCGGTCAGGCTGGAAGCGGTCGGCTTGCGGTCGGTCGGTCGGGGGCCGGAAACGGTCACGGCGGCCTGCCCCGTCACGGTTCCAGTCGGGGCGGCGTTCGGGCCGGAAACGGTCTTCACGCGGGCGACGTTCGGGCCGTTCACGCTCGAACCGTTCGCGCTGGGGTTCGGCTTCCTCGGCGGCGACTTCACGTGGGTTTTCGCCGCGCAGCAGGGCCAGCACGCTGTCGGTGTCTTCCAGGCCGGGGGTCAGCAGCAGGCCGTCGGGCACATGCCGCGCCGCCGCCAGAATGCCGCCGAGCGGGGCCAGGGTATCGGCAGCGGCGTCGGGCGCCAGCAGCAGTGCCGTAGGGCCAGCCTGCCGCACCGACGTGCCCAGGCGTTCGGTCAGGTGCGCCACCGTGCGCCCAAAGCGGGCCAGACGCAGCGGCAGGGTCGCCACGTCGCGCAGCGCCAGCGCCACCGCCAGGTCGGAAGGAGCCGGAGCCGCCGGGTCGGGGGCCTGACCCTGCCCGAACAGCGCCGCCAGCGGAGCCTCGGCGTATCCGGTCAGGGTCACGGCGTTGCGGTAGACCACGTAGTCGGCTCCCTGGGCAGGCCAGCCGCCGCCGGGGGCCAGCGTGCCGTCCACAATCACCTTGACCCCGGCGCGGCGGGCACGCTCGAAGGCGGCGCGGTCAGGTTCCAGCAGCCACACGGCCCGCGCTCCGCCCAGGTCGCCGTGCAGGTCGGCCACCGCCAGTCCCGCTTCGGCCAGGGGCGTGCGGTTGACGTCCAGGCGACCATCGACCCGCAGGGTTCCCGGCCCCAGCAGGGCAGCCAGTTGCCGGGCCAGCGCCGCTTCGCCAGAGAGCAGCAGGCCCCAATCCGCTTCTTCCAGCGCGGCGAGGGCCTCGCCCAGACGGGCCTGGGGGTCGCCGCGCTCGGCGTGCAGCCGAACCAATCGGGCGTCGGGACGCAGAACATGCTCTTTGGTCATGACCCTATTGTGACGCAGCCGTGCAGCAAATGCGTGGAGGGCAGAGCGTTTGGGGGAAAGGGGTGGTGCAGCTTTCGTGCGGGAACTCGTCCCCCACCCGCCGCGTACTCGGTGACATGAACAAGCTGCTCCTGACTGCTGCCCTCTTCACGCTTCCCCTGGCTGCGGCCCAGACGACGGCCCCTGTTTCTGCAGCGGCTCCGGCCAAGCCTGCCGCTCCGGCCCGCCTGCTGCTGACCGCTCCCGTCGGCACCGCTGCCGAGTACGTCATGACCACCCGCGTCAGCATGAAGATGTCCACGCCCACCGTCGAGGCGCTGCCGGGCCAGAAGGTCAGTCAGGCCGAACTCGACCAGATTCGTCAGGCGATGCAGGCGGGCGGCACCCAGGCCATCCCGGTGCAGACCGTGACCAGCAAAGTCTTTTACCGGGTCATGGCGCGGGACGCCGCAGGCAAGACCACACTGCTCAACGCCGTCGTTTTGCCCGCTATGGACGGCAAAAAGGCCAACACCATCCGCACCACCCAGACCATAGACGCCAACGGCAAAACCGAGCTGCTGAAGGTCGAAAGCGACGACCCGCAGACCCAGGCGGCGCTGGCTGCCGTGAAAGGCGAAATGCTCAAGCTGGTGCAGCAGCAAAACGACCAGCAGCCCTCGGTGCAGTACGGTGCGCCGCTGGTGGTCGGCAAGACCGATACCCGCACGGTCAGCATGAACATGCAAAATCTGCTGGGCGGCCTGCTGGGGGCCATGGGCAGCGGCCCCGGCGGTGATCAACTCATTCAGAAGGTGCAGAGTTCGCCCCTGGCCGCCACCATCGCGACCACCTACAACGGCCTGAATCCCCAGGGGCTGCACAGCTTTACCACCACCATGAGCTATCAGCCCTGGCAGGTGCGGATCGAAGGCAAGGGCGACATGCCCACCATGCAAATCGAAGTGCTGAGCGGCAAGACCAGCGGCACGCAGCTTTACCGCCCCGATGGGCTGCCGAACAGCAGCGACATGAACATCGACATGAACATGACCATGACCACCGAAATGCAGGGCATGCGCGTGCGTCTGGGCATGGACATGACGCAGCAGATTCAGATGGTGCTGAAGCAGTCGCAAGTGGTGAAGTAAGGCAAGACCAGCCACCGAATGTGAAAACGCCAAAATGCCCTTCGCTGGGGGCAAATTGGCGTTTCTACGTTTGGGGAATGCCTTATACGGTTTCCGCTTAATTCCTGCACAGTCGGAAAGGCACCGCCTGTGCATCCATAACGCGAAACCCGTATCTTTTCCTACTCGCATCCGCTCGGATTGAATCTGAACCTAACAGATTCAATCGGAATCCGTATTACTTCCCGAAGCGCCTGTCCCGACCCTGAAAATCCCGCAGCGCCCGCAGGAAATCCACCCGCCGGAAGCCGGGCCAGTACACGTCGCAGAAGTAATACTCGCTGTAGACGCTTTGCCACAGCATGAAGCCCGACAGCCGGATTTCGCCGCTGGTGCGGATGATGAAGTCGGGGTCGGGCTGGTCGGCGGCGTACAGGTGCGCCCCGATGTCCTCGGGCGTGATGGCCTGGGCGACTTCGCTCAGGGTCTTGCCCGCCGCCGCTTGCCCGCGCAGGTAGCTCTGCACGGCGTCGGTGATTTCTTCGCGCCCGCCATAGCCCACGGCAATGTTGAGGCGCATACCGTCGTACTGGGCGGTGCTTTCTTCCAAGTTTTTCAGCGCGGCGAGCACGTTGGGCGGGAAGTTGTCGTGCTGCCCGATGGCGCGGACGCGCACGCGGTTGCCGTGGATGCGCGGATCCACCGCCAGTTTCCGCGCCTCACGCTCCAGCAGTCCCAGGATGTGGGCGAGTTCCTGGGGGTCGCGCCCGCCGTTGTCGGTGCTCAGCACCCAGATGGTCGCCGAAGGAATCCCGAGTTCCAGGCACCACTGCAACACCTCGTGCGCCTTGTCTGCGCCGAAAGAGTGGCCCATTTCGCGCTGCATTCCGACGGCTTTGGCAAAGCGGCGGTTGCCGTCCAGAATCAGGCCCAGGTGACGGGGCATTTTGCCGTGTTCCTTCACTTCACGGGCCAGCTTCTGCTCGTAGCTCCACAGCAGGGCCCCCCGTGTCGCTGTGCGGAGCTGCTGAGCGGTACGGAGGGCGGATTTCAGGGAAGCCATATCTGCAACGAGTGTAGCGCGGGGTCGGGCGAGCGGGCATCCGGCAAAAGATGGAGGACTAGCGGTACCTGAGCGCCTCCATCAGTTCGTCCACCATCTCTACCGTGTCGCCGCGCTCGGCAGCGGTGGCGACATGCGCTTCCAGATGCCCGCGCAGCACCACGTCGGACGCGCCGGAGAGTGCGCCCTGCACGGCCCGAATCTGGCGCAGCACGTCCACGCAGTACACGTCCTCGGCGTCCAGCATTTTGACGATGCTCTCCAGGTGCCCCCGCGCAATGCTGAGGCGGTGGCGGGCGCGTTTGCGGGCCTCCTCGGGCATACAGAGGTGGTCGGATTGGGTGGGGCAGTGGTCAGGATGGAGTCCGGATTTGGTCATTTCAGTGTCTTCAGGAGGGCGCGGGCGTGAATGTTTTCGGCGTCCAGCTTGGGCAAAAGCCCAGCGGCGAACGCTTTGACTTCGAGGTTTTTGCTGCCATAGAAGGCAGAATTGGCTATTCGCTGCCCCACTTCCAGATAGGCGGGCAGAGTCGCCAGAAAGATGCGGTCAAACTTGGCCCCCTGCGCGGCGCTGAGTTGCCCGTAGGCCGTCAGCGGGCGCGGAGGATGAGTCGGCATAGGTTCGCGCCCACCCGCCCAGACCACCGAAGAAAGGGCCGTCCCAGTCAATAACAAAGGCAATGTCATCCGTTTCATCTTTCCCTCGCAAAAAGCAAAGGAGGCCAAACACCGACCCCCTTGAACCCTGAGACTTTTAGACCCTCGGCCCCGCTTACTTGACGGTCTTGAGCAGCGCTTTGTAGGTGTTAATTTCAGCCGT
>NZ_JAUNHK010000200.1 GCF_030523985.1 Deinococcus sp. | reverse complement strand
GGGGGGCCTGCCCGATTACCGCTTTGAGGAGAGCGGTAGTCATGGCAAAACACAGTTACGAGAAAGCCCACTGAAATCGGCAAGAAGCGAGAAAACGAACGCCGCCCAACGGCTGGAATCGCTGGTATCCAGGCTGCTTCATTCGGAGTTCTGCTGACGAAGGGGTGATTTGGGGGCGGGACGTGCAATGCCAACAGCGCAAACTGAGTCGGAGCGTTCACGATGGTCTCAGTCACTACACTCGCCGTTATCGCCGTCTGTGGCGCAGGAGAGGGCATCAGCAGGAACGGTTGCACTTGCTGGAGCTCCATGATGAAGCGCAGGAACTCGACCCACAACCGCGCAGGTTGGGCGTCATGTGGGACATCTGGTGAAGGCACAAGGCTGGGGCAACGGCTCCAGCTTTTTTATGCCACCCGCTCCCGTTCACGTTCCAGCCAGCCGCCCAGCGCCGCGCTGCCCCAGCCGAGCAGCAGGCCCCACAGTGCCCCGCCAACATTCAGGAAACTGAACCCGGCGGCAGTGCAGGCCAGGGTCAGCAGCGCACTTTCGCGCCATTTCGGGTCAGCCAGGGCACTTTGCAGGCCACCCAGCACCGACCCCAGCAGTGCCAGCCCTGCCAAGAGTGCCATCAGCGGCGCAGGAAAACTTCCAGCGAGGCCCAGCAGCGCCCCGGCGCATAGCGCCAGCAGCAGATAGCCCGCCGCGCAAAACATCCCGGCCAGATAGCGGCGCTGCGGGTCGGGGTCCACGTCCGGCCCCATGCAGATGGCGGCGGTAATCGCGCCCATGTTCATGGTGTTGCTGCCCAGCGGCGCGGCGAGAACCGAAGCGGCCCCCGTCAGCGCGACCAATCGGGCGGGCGGCACTTCGCGGTAGCCGTAGGTGTGCAGCACCGCCATGCCCGCCAGATTCTGCGAGGTCAGGGCCAGGATGGTACAGGGGAGGGCAATGGTGAGGAGGGCGTGGGCGCTGAAGACAGGCCGGACGAACTCGGGACGGGCCAACAACGGGGTGTGCTGTACCGCCGTGAAGTGAAGCTCGCCACCCAGCGCCGAGGCCACCACGCCCGCCACCAGCGCCAGCGGCACGGCCCAGCGCGGCGCCAGCACCCGCGCCAGTAGAAAGACCAGCAACGTGGGCACGGTCAGCGCCGGAGCCTGCGGAATGGCCGCCAGCCCGCGCAGCACGAAGGGCAGCAGCACCCCAGCCAGCAGTGCCGAAGCCAGCGGCAGCGGCATGGTGCGGGCCAGCCAGTCGAAGGCGCGGCTCAGGCCCACCACGAACAGCACCAGACCCGTGACCAGCAGCGCCCCGACCACTTCGGCGGTGCTGAACTGACCTCCTTCGGCAATCAGCACCGCCAGTCCCGGCGTGTTCCATCCCAGCACCACCGGCACACGGTATCGCCAGCACAGCCACATGCCCAGGACGCCCAACATCAAGTACATGCTGCCCAGGGCACTAGCCCCCTGTGCGGGCGAATAGTGAGCCGCTCCGAACGCCTGCACGAACAGCGGAATATTGCTGGAAAAGCTGACCAGCACCGCGACCAGCCCAGCCACCAGCGCCCCTACCAGAAAGCGCGAGCGGGGCGGGGCGGGCAAAAGCTGAGTCATGTCCGCCAGCTTACGGTGCGACACAACAGATCAGCGGTTCAAGCGGTCTAGACGTTGCAGATGGGAAGAGACACCTTCCCGCCAGAACGCACAGGTCAGCGATTCAGGTCGAGTTGCAGCGACCCGCCGGCGTAAGGCGCGACCTTCACCGACTTGCGCAGTTCCACCGTCATCACGTTCCAACCCGCTTTCAGGTCGGCCTGATAGCCGCCGCCGCCACGAACGGTCACGGCAGCGCTGGACCACACCACGAACAGGTCGCTCTTGCCCGCGTTCAGGCGCACTTCGCGCAGGGTCTCGCCCTCATCGCGCACGCCGTTGCGGTTGG
>NZ_JAUNHK010000199.1 GCF_030523985.1 Deinococcus sp. | reverse complement strand
CCATTCTGGGCAGCGTCGCCGAAGCCGTGCTACACCATGCCAAGGTGCCGGTGGTGCTGATTCGTGGCGAGCAGCCGGTGACGAACTGGAAGGGTTGAAAGCGGAGAGCGGAGGGCAGATAGCTTGAGGCGAAAAGCTATTTGCTATCCGCCATCCGCGATTTTCCTGCGCTAAACTGACCCGTTATGCCGCGCTCCCCCCGCCTCCACAAAAAGCCCGAAGTCATGAGTCCGGTGGGCGGTCATGCCCAACTCAAAGCCGCCGTGGAAGCCGGGGCCGACGCGGTGTTTTTTGGTGTGAACCCCTTGCAGGGAGACGGGCGGGCGGACGGCACGGGTGCGGGCTTTCACGCTCGGGCCAAAGTGGGTTTTGAGGCCGAGGCCCTCCCCGAGATGATGCGCGGGCTGCACGAACGCGGGGTGCTGGGCTTCGTCACCTTCAACGTGCTGGTCTTCGACCGCGAACTGCGCGACGCCGAGCGGCAAATCATTCACCTCGCGGAGAGCGGCGTGGACGCCCTCATCGTGCAAGACCACGGGGTCGCCCGCCTCATCCACGACATCGCGCCCGACCTGCCCATTCACGGCTCGACCCAGATGAGCATCACCAGCGCGGAGGGGGCCGAATTTGCCCGCCGCTTCGGGGCCTCGCGGGTGGTGCTGGGCCGCGAACTGAGCCTCAAGGACATTGAGCGCATTGCGAACGCCACCGACGTGGAACTGGAAACCTTCGTGCATGGGGCGCTGTGCGTGAGCTACTCGGGCCAGTGCTTTTCCTCCGAGGCGTGGGGCGGGCGCAGCGCCAACCGGGGCCAGTGCGCTCAGGCTTGCCGCTTGCCTTACGAGATGTTCGTGGACGGCGAGTACCGGGATTTGGGCGACGCCCGCTACCTGCTTTCGCCTGGGGATTTGTATGCGCTGCATCAGGTGCCCGAACTGGTCAGAATCGGCGTGGACTGCCTCAAAATCGAGGGCCGCTACAAGGACGCCGAGTTCGTGGCGCTGACCACCGCTGCCTACCGCAAGGTCGTGGACGAGGCGTGGGCGGGCCTTCCGCTGAGCATCACGCCGCAGGAAGAGCAGGACTTGGAACAGGTCTACTCGCGGGGGTTGGGGCCGCACTTCATGAGTGGAACGAACCACCAGAACGTGGTGCGCGGGCGTGCGCCGAGGCACCGTGGCGTGCGCGTCGGCACCGTGGCGGGCCTGACCGAACGCGGCGTGCTGGTCGAACTCACCGAAGCTGTCAAACCTGGGGACGGGCTGGTCTTTGACCCCGCCAACTGGCGCAAACCCGAGGGGAAGGAGGAGGGGGGGTTTGTTTACCAAGTAAATGACCCCTCACCCCTTGCTGACGCAAGGCCCTCTCCCCAGGGGAGAGGGAAGGAGCCGCGACAGCGGCGGGAGGGTGAGGGGTCTGTCTCCGAACTCCGTTTTGCCAAAGGAGCCATCAACCCCCAGCGCATCCGCGTGGGCGACCCCGTGTGGCGCACCCAGGACCCCAGCCTGAACGCCCGCGTGAGGCCCCTGCTGGACAGTGCCGACCCCGTGTATACCCGCCCGATTGACGCGCATTTTGTGGGGCGGGTGGGCGAAGTGCCCCAGCTGACGCTCTCGGACGAACTGGGCCACTCGGTCACGGTGGCGGGAGAAGCCCCTCTCTCGGAAGCCAGAAACCGTGCTCTGGACGAGCAGACCCTGCGCGAACAGCTCGGCAAGCTGGGCGGCACGGGCTACCACCTGGGCGAACTGACGACCGAACTTGCAGGCGCGGGCTTCCTGCCCGTGTCGGCGCTCAATGCCCTGCGGCGGGAAGGGGTGGAGGCGCTGACGGAGGTACGCGGTAAAGCACCTGAACGAACGCTGCGCGTTGATGATGGAAGATGGATGATAGGTGACAGAGAAAAGCCTCTCCATCATCCATCATCCATCAACCATCTCCAGGTTGTAGTCCGTTCCCCCGACCAACTCA
>NZ_JAUNHK010000198.1 GCF_030523985.1 Deinococcus sp. | reverse complement strand
CGCCCTTATCGCCAAACTGCTCGGCGTCGGGCAGTGCCCCCGCCCCCACGGAATCCAGAACGATGATGGTGAAGTGCATGGGGAGAGGATAGCGGCTCGGACCGGCCTGCCCTGGACCTCTACCGCATCTCCCTGCCTATGGACGCGGCCTCAGTGACCGATCATCCAGGGCCGTCCTCCGCGCGTAGGACGCTTGGCCGCCTTCGACCGCTCCAAAGTGCTTACACCTGAGCCCACACTTGGTTCATGCTGGCTGCGTTCGTTGACGCCGTGGGCCAGGCGAGCGCCTGCAGAAAGCTGAGCCGTCATCGGCGGCGTAGTCCAGACCCGCCGCGCTGGGCCGTCACAGCGGGGGCAACGCTGCGGCTCATCGCGCTGGGCGATACTCAGGCGCTTTTCGAAGGTGCCGCATGGCTCACACAGGAAGTCGTAGGTGGGCACTACTGGCCCTCGTCGGGTGCAACTGGCAGGTCTACGTTGTCCGGCACCTTGACCTCTGGACCGTTACGGCTTGGCATCAGGTCGAAGTCGAAAATCTCTACCGGCAAAAACAGCGTGGCACACACGTTTGGCACGTCCACGATACCGCTGATATGCCCCTGCACCGGCGCGGTGCCCAGAATCGAGTAGGCCTGCGCTCCCGAGTAGCCGAACTTCTTGAGGTACTCAATGGCGTTGAGGCAGGCTTGACGGTAAGCGATGTGGGCGTCTAGGTAATGCTGCTGTCCTGATTCATCCACACTGATGCCCTGAAAGATCAGGTGCTTGTTGTAACGCGGCTGCATGGGGCTGGGCTGGAAAATGGGGTTTTTCATGCCGTATTTCTGCACGCCGCCCGGAATCAGGTCCACCTTGAGGTGAATCCAGCCCGCCATCTCGATGGCTCCACAGAAAGTGATTTCGCCGTCGCCCTGGCTGAAATGAAGGTCCCCTACGGAGAGGCCCGCGCCGTCCACATACACTGGGAAATAGACCTTCGAGCCGCGCGTGAGGTCCTTGATGTCGCAGTTGCCGCCGTGCTCGCGCGGGGGAACGGTTCGCGCCGCTTCTTGCGCGGCCTGCTGTGCCTGTTCTCCTTTCATGCGCCCCATGTGGGCGGTGGGGGCGTAGGGCAGGTTGGCCAGCGGCGGCACCCGGTCCGGATCTTTCTCATATAGCTCGCGTTCGCGGCGGTTCCATTCGTTCAGCAGTTCACGCGAAGGCAAGCACCCGATCAGGCCCGGATGCAAGGTGCCCGCGAAACGCACGCCGGGGATATGACGCGAGCGGGCGTAGATGCCCTCGAAGTCCCAGACCGATTTGTGGGCGTCGGGGTAGTGCTCGGTCAAGAAGCCTCCGCCATTGCTCCGTGAAAAGATGCCGTTAAAGCCCCAATTGCTCTCCGGAAAGACGCCGATATCCAGAATCTCGACCACCAGCAGATCCCCCGGCTTGGCTCCCTTCACTTCCACTGGGCCAGTGAGGTAGTGGACTTTGGTCAGGTCCACATCGCGGATGTCGGCCGCGCTGTCATCGTTCTTGATCTGCCCGCCGGTCCAGTCCATACATTCCAGAACGAACTCGTCGCCGGGTTCAACGCTGGCGATCATAGGAATGTCCGGGTGCCAGCGGTTGTGGATGGTGTCATGTTCGGCAGGCGAACGACTAAGGTCAATGTGGGCGAGGGTGGGGGCGCGCTTACCGACCAAAGAGTGTTGTGGGCGCTGCGCTTTCTCGTTCTGGGTCATGAGGGTCACCTGATCAGACTCCTGCGCCGCCGTCTGACGGGAGGAGAGGAAAACGAAGCCGACGGCACGCCACACCAGCACGAACTCCTGAAAAGCTCATCAAAAAGAACTGCGAGACTGCAGCACCAAGCTAACGCACACCACTTCCCCGGGGCAAGAGACCGGAAGGCCGGGCGCTGCCTTGCCGCCTTGCCCTCACAGACCCCTAAAATGCCCGTGCTACGCTGAAAACCGTGACTGCCTCTGCCG
>NZ_JAUNHK010000197.1 GCF_030523985.1 Deinococcus sp. | reverse complement strand
CCCGGCGTGACCCTGCTGGTGTCGAGCAGCCCCACCGCGCAGAAGTTCCTGCCGACGGGGGCCAGCTTCGTCAAGACCCGCGACGACGGCTTTGCCGAGTACCACCTGAAGTTCTGAGGCCGGGGCCGGGAGGCGGAGAGACTAAGTACCTCGAAGTTCATCTTTAGATGAACCGAGCGGAGCGAGTACCGAAAAAAGTACGTCGAACCGGGAATGAAGCGTTTTCGGTTCTGTTCCGAAAATGCGAAATGTTAGGTTCGATGTACTTAGCGGCTCTCCCCTGCCAGCCAGCGCGGATTGAGCGTGACCTCTCCCGACAACTCGACCCGGCGCTCCGGCGCGGCCTGCCCGTCACAGGGGGGCCGCGCCTGCTCTTTTCGCAGCAGGGGCCAGAAGCTGGCGACCGCCCGGCTGCTGATGTCCCAGGCCGGCACCGGGCCGAAGACGCGGCTGTCCAGGCTGCCGCCGGGGCTGCGGTTGTCGCCCATCACGAAATAGTGCGCGGCGGGCACCTTCAGCGGCGGCGTGTTGCTCAGCGGGCTGGACGTGTCGGGGCAAAACTGCGCCCAGTGATTCAGCACTCGCGGTTCACTCACTGCTTGCCCGTTAACGTAGAGCCGCCCGGCCCGCATCTGCACGGTGTCGCCCGGCAAACCCACCACCCGCTTGACCAGGTACGGACGGTACGACCAGGGCAAGCGCAGCCCCCGGTAGATGTTGGTGCGCTCGAAGGTCGCGCTGGCGGGCGGCTTGAACACCACGATGTCGCCGCGTCCATATCGGCCCAGGCCCAGGCGGTGCGCCCAGCCCTCGACCTGAGGCAGCGCCAGCCATTCGCCGTGGCGCAGGGTGGGCATCATGCTGGCCCCGTCCACCCGCACTGCCGAGGCCGCAAACTGTGTGAACAGCAGTCCCCAGACCAGCGGCGAGAGCCAGTCGCGCCAGAGCTTTTGCACTGCCGCTTTGCCTCTCATGGTCGCGCCTCCTGCGTCACGGTCTGCGCGGAAGGCGAATGGGTCTGCATAGCGTATCCCACGCTCCCCAGCGCCAGCCCGACGAGCAGGGCACGCATCAGCGCCCCCCGCCAGTACCCCCAGCCCAGCCCGAGCGCCAGCCGCAGCGGTGGGCCGAGGTCGTCCAGGGCGGCAGCCCATGCCCCGTCTTCGTCCAGGCCACCCACCTGCGTGTCCAACTGGGTCTGCCAGAGGTGGCCCAGTAGTTCGGCCCGCACCTCGGCGCGTCTGGCACGGGGCAACAGGCAGGTCGCCTGGGTCAGTGCACGCTCGGCGGCAGGCGGAATGAGCACCTCTCCCATCACCACAGCCTCCTCAGCGCCTCGTCGAAGCTGCGGTAGCTTTCGCGGCGGCGCTGCAACTCGGCGCGGCCCGCGTTCGTCAGGGCGTAGGTTTTGACGGGCGGCCCACCCCGCGCAGGCACGGCGCTGCTGGCTTGCAGGTAGCCCGCGCCCTCCAGACGGTGCAGGGCCGGATACAGGCTGCCCGCATTCAGGCGAATTTCTCCGCCCGTCAGCGCGCTCACCCGCTTGGCGATGTCCTGCCCATAGCCCGCCTCACGTTCCAGCACACTCAGCAAAATCAGGTCGAGATTGCCCCGCAACAGGTTCAAGTCCATTGGACTATCAGATTCCGATATCAGAACGTGAGAATGATGTTTCCCTCTCATGCCCGCCATTTAGTCTCGGCCCATGCGTTTTGCTCTGTCTGCCCTGCTGTTTTGTGGCCTCGCTTCGGCCCAGACCCTCTTGCCGCTCGACTCGCGGCCCGCCACCCGGACCCTGCCCGCCCAGATCGCCGGGTTGCTGGGGCCAGTGGCCGTGCCTGACGCGGCGCTGCTGGGGCGACTGGGTGAGGGCGGGAATGCGGTCACCCTGCAGGAGTGGCTCGGCGCCCAGCCGCGCACGGGGCCGCTGATCGTGTCGCTGGACGCGCTGGCCTACGGCGGACTGGTGCAGTCGCGCAACAGCC
>NZ_JAUNHK010000066.1:10906-15546 GCF_030523985.1 Deinococcus sp. | reverse complement strand
GTGCCGCGCAACATTGCCGAACTGACCAAGGAACGCCTGCGCCGGGCGGGGGCCAAGGTGAAGGCCGAGAATCCTATGTTCGCGGGCGACACGGGCTTTCGGGTGTTCAAGCTGGACAGCAGCAACGTGGCGGCCTGGGACGGTGACGCGGCGCGGGCTGATATTGAGGGGGCTTTGCTGAGCGCCGAGGACAATATCAAGGCGGGGCGCACCGACCAGGACGTGCTGTACGAAGTCCTGCTCAAGCTGGGGCTGCCCCTGACCACGCCTATAGAGGAACGCACCATAGCGGGCCTGAAGGTGCAACTGGTGGGCGGTGGGGCGCTGGTGGCGTGCCTGGAGCGCCGTATTGCCGCCGCGCAGGTGCAAGAACTGGGCCAGGGCATGGCCGACTGGCTGACCGCCGAAAACCCGGCGGGCGAGGCGCACCTGCTGTTTCTGGACAGTGCCTTTGAAAATGACAATGCCAAGCTAAACCTCAGCAAGTACCTCTCCCAGCGGGCTGAGGTGCTGGGCCGCAACTGGGTGGTCAGGTCAATATGAAAAAGAATTGCGGTAAGGCGCAGCCGCACCTGAGCAGAGCGAATGGCAACAAATGCCGCACGCCGCAGGTGGAAGAGTTTCGGGTGGTGTTCCAGAAACTCTGGAACCGGAGGGGTGTGGCATGAAAATCCAGTTCGAGTCGAATCTGGACTATCAGGCCCAGGCCATAGAAGCGGTGGCGGGGCTGTTTGCAGGTCAGCAGATTAACCGCTCAGAATTTACGGTCACGGCGGGCGTGCGCGGCAACATGAGCACGCTGGGCATGGCGGAAACAGACCTAGGGGTGGGCAACCGCCTCAGTCTGCTTCCCGACGAAGTGCATAGCAACCTGAACGCCATTCAGCTGGCAAACGGCCTTGCCCCCTCGCCAGGGCCGCTGGTGGGCGACTACACCATAGAAATGGAGACAGGCACGGGCAAAACCTACGTGTACCTGCGCACGGCGTTCGAGTTGCACAGGCGCTACGGGTTTACCAAGTTTGTGATTGTGGTGCCCAGCATTGCCATCAAGGAAGGGGTGCTCAAGTCGCTGGACATGACCCGCGAGCACTTTGGAACGCTTTACCCGGAAGCCAAGGGGTACGACTTTTACGCCTACGACAGCGCCAAGCTGAACCAAGTACGCGATTTTGCCACCAGTTCCAGCCTGCGCTTTATGGTGGCGACCGTTCAGAGTCTCTATAGCGTGCAGGAAGCCGCCGAAGAAGCTGAAGGGTCAAGCAGCAGACGCAAAGCCGAGCGGGTCATCCACCGCCCCAACGAACAGACGGGTGGCGAAAAGCCGATTGACCTGATTCGGGCCACCAACCCGGTGCTGATTGTGGATGAGCCGCAAAGCGTGTACGGCGACGCGGGCAAGCTGACGGGTAAGGCCAAAAAGGGCGGCGAGGGTCAGGGGCGTAGGGCACTGGCGCTGCTCAACCCCCTGTGTACGCTGCGCTACAGCGCCACACCGCTGGACAAAACGCAAATGGTTTTCCGGCTGGACGCCGTAGATGCCTACGAACGCAAGCTGGTCAAGGGTATAGAAGTGGCGTCCATGCAGGTGGTCAGTGGCCACAACAAGCCGTATGTGCGCGTGGCCGAAATCAAGAAGGGCGGGGCGCGTACCGTTCCCACAGCCAGGCTGGAAATAGATGTGGCGGACAAGGTGGGCAAGGTGACGCGCAAGGAAATTCAAGTGCAGGACGGCTTTGACCTGTACTCAGAGTCAGGTAACCGCGACCTGTACCGCGACATTTTTGTGGGCGAAATTCGCGCCGCAAAGGGTGACACGGCGCTGGAGCTGAAGGTGCCCGGCGACGTGCTCTGGCTGGGGGTGGGCCAGGAACACGGAGGGGTCAAAGCTGACGACATGGCCCGCGCCATGATTGCCCGCACCATTCGCGCTCACTTGGATAAGGAACTGCTGCTCCGACCCAAGGGCATCAAGGTTCTCAGTCTGTTTTTTATCGACAAGGTGGACAACTACCGCGCCTACAACGCGGAAGGCGAGGCGGTGAAGGGGCCGTATGCGGTCATGTTCGAGCAGGAGTACGACCGCGCCCGCAAAGACCCGCGCTACAAGCTGCTGTTCGAGGGAGCCGACCTGACCACCCCTGCCGAAGACGTACACAACGGCTATTTCAGCGTGGACAAAAAGGGCCGTGCCAAGGACACTTCCGGCAGCACCGCCGACGATGCCGACGCCTACAACCTCATCATGCGCGACAAGGAGCGGCTGCTTGACCTGAGCACGCCCCTCAAGTTCATCTTTTCGCACAGTGCGCTGCGCGAGGGCTGGGACAACCCCAACGTGTTCCAGATTTGTGTGCTGCGCGAAATCGGCACCGAGCGCGAGCGGCGGCAGACCATCGGGCGCGGGCTGCGGCTGGCCGTCAACCAGCAGGGCGAGCGTGTGCGAGATGACGGCGTGAACGTGCTGACGGTCATTGCCAACGAGTCCTATCAGGACTTTGCCGACGGGCTTCAAAAGGAAATCGAAGACGACTTGCAAATCAAATTCGGTGTGGTGGAGCCGCACCAGTTCGCAGGGATTCAGGTCACGGATGCAACCGGGCAGCGTGTGGCGCTGGGGGTCACGCAGTCCGAAGCCTTACACGCTTTCCTGCGCCAGCAGGGGTACTTAGACCACAGCAACAAGGTGCAAGACACCTTGCGAACCGCTCTGAAGGCGGGCACGGTGCAACTCCCGCCTGAAGCTGAGGAAGCGCGGGCCGAAGTCGAAGCAGTGCTCAGGAAACTGGCGGGCAAACTGGACATCCGGGATGCCGACGATTCGCGTACCGTGTTCCCCAACCGTGCCGTGCTGGATGACCCCGAATTCAAGGAACTCTGGAACCGCATCAAGGCCCGCACCACTTACGAAGTGCAGGTAGACACGGAGCAACTGATTACGGCGTGTGCTGAAGCGGTGCGGGAGATGCCGCTGGTGCCCCGCACGCGAGTACAGACCGCTGTGGCCGAAGTGCAGGTCAACCGGGGCGGCGTGCAGGTGGGCAAAGTCACCACCCACGCGCCCACCACCTTGCAGGAAAACGACCTGGAACTGCCCGACCTGCTGGGCAGCTTGCAAGACCGTACCGAACTCACGCGCCGCACCCTCAGCGCAATCTTGAGGCAGTCGGAACGGCTGGACGACTTCACCCGCAATCCCCAGGCGTTTATCGAGCAGGTGGCTTTGGTCATCAACATGCAGAAGGTGGGGCAGTTGGTGGCAGGCATCAAGTACAACAAAACGGGCGAGGAATACGCCCAGTCGCTGCTGGATACGCCGCTTCAGTCCAGCCTGGGCAAGCTGCTGGAAGCAAAAAAGGGCGCATACGAACAGGTGATTTTCGATTCGGAAGTCGAACGCCAGTTCGCGCAGGAGTTGGAAAATCACGCTGACGTGAGGGTGTACGCCAAGTTGCCGAACTGGTTCAAGGTGCCTACGCCGCTGGGCAACTACAACCCCGACTGGGCCATCTTGCTCAGGCGGGACGGTCAGGAAAAGCTCTGCTTCGTGGCCGAAACGAAAAGTACCCTGTTTACTGAGGCACTGCGGAGCGCCGAGCAGCAGAAAATCAAGTGTGGTCGCAAGCATTTCGCCGTGCTGGCCGCTGACCCGGCGAGTGCAGAACTGAAGTACGACGTAGTGACGACGCTGGATGAGGTCTTTCAACGCACCTAGCACACCGCACTTATGGGCGGCGTTTAGCCTTATCAATGGTGAAAAAGGGATGCCTTCTTTGGAAAAAATTCTCTCCTCGCCCAAGGCTCAACAGGGTTAACCCCCTCCCCTTCCTTCCATGAGCACTGACATACTTTCCTGCCAGGGGCAAAATGAATTAGCTGCAAGCGCCAAGCAGTTTTTATCCTGAAACCCCACGAACGCCGTTCCCAGCAACAAAAACCAGAACAGCGGCTTCCGCGCCCGCCACGCCACATACAGCCAACCCAGGCCCAGGGCCGTGTGATGGAATTTGTCGGCGTTGCGCTGCTTTTCCAGGCAGGCTGCACAGGGGCCGGAGTTGGTGGTGCTCCCTCCGCACGTCGGACAGGCATGAAAAGTTCGACTCATGGCGCTCAGTTTGCCCGCTCTTTTTGCGGGCGAGGGAAAGCCAGACACAAAGGGGGGAACTTTCCCGGCGTCGGGCAGGAAGAGGGGCAGGCAGGCCACGAAAAAAGGGCCAGCCCCCAGAAGGAAGCTGACCCTATTTGTGCTTGTTGCGCTCCTGCACCGCGAGCTGGTCGGCCCGCTCGTTCTCCGGGTGTCCGGCGTGGCCGCGCACCCACTCGAAGCTGAGTCGGTGGGGCCGGGCCGCTTCGACGACGGCCTGCCACAAATCCACGTTGGCGACTTTCTTCCAGTTCTTGCGTTGCCAGTTCTCCAGCCAGCCTTGCAAGAAAGCGTCACAGACGTACTTGGAGTCCGTCACGACATGCACTTCGCACGGCTCTTTCAGGGCCTTCAATCCCATGAGCAGCGCCGTGAGTTCCATGCGGTTGTTGGTGGTGTTGCCCTCACCGCCCGAGAGTTCTTTCACGCGGCCCTGGCAGGACAGGATGGCCCCCCAACCACCGGGGCCGGGGTTGCCGCTGCACGCGCCGTCCGT
>NZ_JAUNHK010000066.1:0-10806 GCF_030523985.1 Deinococcus sp. | reverse complement strand
ACAGGATGGCCCCCCAACCACCGGGGCCGGGGTTGCCGCTGCACGCGCCGTCCGTGACCAGCCGAACGCGCTTCACCTCGCCCCCCGGCAGCGGGCCAGGTGCCGCCTGACCGCCGCATTGTGCCTCGCAGCGCGGCGGTGCATGGTGGCGACCCTGCACCTGACCCGCCCGAACTCGCCGCAATCCATCTTGGCGGCGTACTTCGCCTCGGTGTCCTTCACGGTGGCCCCATGCAGGGCGGCGTCAAAGGTATCGAGCGGGCGGGCGTAGACGTGGTGGACGCGCACGGCGTTTTCCAACAGACGGGGAAGGTTCATCATGCCGCTCAGTTTGCCCGGTTCTTTTCCGGGCGAGGGAAAGCGAGGGGCGCGTGAGGAGGGAAAAGAAAAAGGCCAGCCCCCACACGGAGACTGGCCTGCCCTTCAGCAGTAGGTGTCGCCCCCGCAGGCGGCCCGGAAGTGGGTGGACATCAGCCCTTCGTGCGGGCATTCGGCGTCCGGCCACTCGCTCAGCGGCTGGGCGAAGGCGTAGAGCAACTGGGTGAGGTGCTGCTCCTCCGCTCTGCTCAGGCCGTCACAGGGCAGCCCACGCAGGATGTCCACCAGAAACCCCATCTGGGCGCGGCTGAGATGGACAGGGCAGCACTGCACGCCCAGGTCTTCGGGGTCCGGGTTGACCCGCACGGCGTCCCGTTGCTCGGCCTCCTGCTCTTCCTGCTCGATGCGCTTAAGGCCCTTTTTTACGATGTTCTGGAATGTCATGCCTCCCGCGTTGCCCCGGTGCCGTTCCGGGCGAAGGTGTGCCTCAACCGCCGGTGCCGCCCTGCATGACCCACTGGGCGAACTCCTGGGCCACATTCTCACGCTCAGCCTTGCCCGCGCAGGAGAGCGGGCGATGGGCAGGGGAGAGCCAAAGAAAAAAGGCCAGCCCCGATGAAGGGACTGGCCTCTTCTGAACCTGGAAGCGTCAGCGGGCACGGCGCTTTATCAGTGGCCCACACTCAGCGGCGGCACCGGGCCGAAAAAGCCGTGCCACTCACGGGTACTGCTGCCGCTGCCCCTGAAGGCGAAGAAGGTATCGCGCGTGGCGTTGCCCTTGTAGACACCCGAGGCCCCGTCACAGGTCAGGGTCAGAAGGAACTCGCTGCCCCGGTCGGCCTGAATGCCCAGGACCTTTTCCCTGGCGGTGGCCGTCATCACGATGGTCTTGCCCTGGGTCACCCCGCCGAGGGTCACGGTGCAGTCGTCGGTGAGGCCCCCCGTGTACACCGTCAGGCCAGAGCGCGGCACGGGGTTGGGCGTGACCTGCTGGGCACCAGCACCAGAGAACGCCGCGAGAAGGACAGAAGCGAGAGCCAGCATGGAGAAGGATTTCTTCATGTCTCCCGCTTTGCCCGCTCTCTTTGCGGGCGAGGGTGTGCCAGAGACACCCTATATATAAGGTATCCCTCCCTGGAAAAATCCCGTGCTTCCAGGCCCCCCGCCCCCCGCTCTCCTTCCAGAAGCAGCCCGCCCTTCTGAGCGCACCCGCGTTCTTTTCCTTCCGGGACCAAAGAAGCAGGCCGGGGCCAGAGCGACAAAGAAAGAAGGGGAGACACCGTGACTGGTGCCTCCCCTGATGCCGATGCTTAGTGCTGCGCCTGACCGTCCCAGTTCGGGTTGATGCCCAGGCCCGGTACGCCCTGACCGTCCAGGCTGAAGACGTGCGCCCAGCCGACGTTCTTTTCGGCCAGGGGCGTGATGAAGGTGTGGGCGTCACTGGCGGTGACGGTCGTGTCGGCGGTGCGGCCCGCGCAGACCAGGCGCACCGTGACCGGGGTGTGCGGGTCTACGTCCACCGAGACGGTGCGGGTGCTGCTCCTGCCCCCGGCCAGCGCCAGGCGTCCGGCGCGGCTGCCCTGCAGCGAGACGTGGCACCGCTGGGGCAGTTCGCCGCTCAGGAAGCTGACCGTGACGCTGCTGGTGGGCGCGGGCGCGGGGGCAGGCTGTCCACCCAGCATCCGGTCGAGGGCGCTGCTGAGGGTGCTGGGGGTGGGCAGCACCGGCTGTCCGCTGAGCAGGCGGTCGATGGCGTCACCCAGGTTGGGGAGCACCGGCTGGGCACTCAGCATCTGGTTCAGGGCGCTTCCCAGGCGGCTCGGGGTGGGCAGCGCAGGGCCAGCGGCCAGGGCGCAGGGAGAGGCGAGCAGGATGAAGGCCAGTAGGGTTTTCTTCATGCCCCGCGCGTTGCCCCGGCGCAGTTCCGGGGCGAGGGTCTCCTTCTGGCCTCCCCCTGGCGCTTCAGAAAGGAAGGGCTTCGCCTGCATCCGCCGTCAGGTCACTCGTTCTGACCTTCAGCCTCGCCGCTTTCGCGTACTTCAGGGCCAGCGTCAGGTCGTCGCCCTGGGGCCGGGCGTTGCACGCGCCTTTGAATTGCCGCAGTTCCTGGCCCCGCACTTCCAGACAAAAGCGCAGCTTGCCCCCTTCGTCGCGGGCCAGCACGATGACGCACTCACCCCTGAACGCCATGTGGCGGTAACTGCCGACGCAGATGTCCAAATCTTCCCCCGCCGCAATCAGTTCATGGGTGTCTCCGGCGCGGCGAAAGGTCAGGCCCCCCAGCGTCTGGTCCAGCCGGTCGTACCGCTGTTGTGTGGCGCTCTCCAGTGGCAGGTTGACGTTGGCGAGGCGGCGCTGAAGCCGCGAGAGTTCGTCGTGCAACTGACGCACGGCCTTTGCCTTTGGCCTGAACTCCGGCCACGCGACTTGCACTTCTTTCCACATGCGCCCGGCGTCCCGCGCAAGTTCCAGCCCCCGGCTGCCTTCCTGCTCCAGTCCCCGGATGAGCGCCTCGCCGCCTGCCCGCTGAACGTACTCCGGGCAGGCCGTCACGCTGAACACGCCATGAGGTACGGCCCTGAGTGCCCGCGCCATCATCTCCGGCCCCTGCACGCCGCTCTGGAACAGCGACTCCAGCAGCCTGACCTGCTCGGCACACTGAAGCTGCCCCCGCGTCCAGCGCGTCAGGGGGCCGCACAGGTCGGCAAGTAAGGCTTTGGCACCGGGGCGGCGGCGCAAAAAGCGCCGATACGCGGGGGCGCTCAGGGAAGGCACGCGCAGAAAGAGGCCGGGGATGCTCAGCAGTTCCGGGCAGCGCACAGCCAGCAGGGTGAGCGACACTTCTTCGCGCAGACCGGGGGCAAGTTGGGACAGCGTGCGCTTCAAGTCGGCCTGTTCACCGGGGCGCAGGGACTGGGCGGCTTCCTGGGCGAGTTCAAGCAGGCCACGGAGCTGGGTGTGGTCGTTGAGGTCATCAGGGAGCCGCCCGTAAGACACGTCGTTGAGCTTGCCGCCGCTCAACACCAGCATCCGCCGTCCGTTCCACTGGGCGCGGAAGGTCATCTGCACGCAGGAGAATTTGGCGTAGCGGGCCGGGGCACCCTGACCGTCCGGGGCCGTGTGGCTCAGGACGTACTCGGTTTTCAGGTGGTAGAACTCGCGCACGCCTTCTGTGAAGGGATGGTCGCGCACCTCGCTCGTTTCGGACAGGGTGTAGCCATACGCGCTGACCTTGAGCATGTCCGCTTCCTGGTCGGGATGAAGATGGGGGCGCACCAGCCGCAGATAGGCGGCGCGGGTCAGGTCACTCCATTCGTCCGGGCGGCCCGCGTCCTGCATGAACTGTCTCCAGTCCCACGCCTCTTCGGGAACGCCCGCTTTCGTGGGCACGTCCTCCCGGTTCAGCAGCACCCGCTGTAACCAGCCGCTGGAGTGGCGAATCCACAGGGCGGCCACTTCGCCTTCGGCGCGGGAGTCAGTCCACGTCAGGCACCACAGGGTGCGCCGCACGCCGACGTGCCGGGTCTGGAAACGCTCAAGGTCACGCTCCAAGGCGTTCCCGGACAGGACGCGAGTCCGGGCACGTTCGGGGAGCTGCTTGACCCACGCTTCTCCGTTCGCCTGGGCTTCCTCAAGCAAAGCTGCGTGGCAGCACTCGGAGATGCGGCGGCGATTTCTCTGGGCCAGCAGGTCAAGGGCGGCCTGAACCTTCAAGACTGGAGAGCGGGCGGCGAGCACCTGGGCGCTGCAAAACCCGGCCCGCAGCACCTCAGCCTCAGCGTGGCTCGGCGCAGTGAAGTGGTTCAGGGGGCGCAGGGGCAGCAGCGGTGCGGGCGTGTGGTGGGTCAGGGTCATGCCCCGACGTTTGCCCGGTGCGTTTCCGGGCGAGGAAAAAAAGGGGGGGGCGTCCCCCGGCGCTGGGCAGCGAAAGGGGCAGTGGGGCGAGGGGTGCCAGAGCGCACCTATATATAAGGTATGCCTCTCAACAAAAACGGCCAGCCCCCCGTGAGAGGGACTGACCGGGAAAACTCAGCGCGTGGGATGCGCGGGGTTTTCAAAGCTGAATTGGTGGAAATACTCGCCCCTGACCTCACCGACTTCGCGCAGCAGCAGCATTTTGACTGGGGGGCGTGTGTCGCTGACCCGTTCGGGCAGAGCGCGTCTGGCAAGGGTGCGTTTGCGGGCGTACTCGGCCACGCCGCGCACGGTGAAGAACTGGGGCATGTTGTTGACCCTTCGGATTGTCTGACGTTCCACGGCGCACGACAGCAGAAAGTAGAAGCCGCAGGGACACTCTTCCTGAAAAGCGAAACGGGGAAGCACTTCTCTCTGCGCCGCTTCGAGTGCCGTGATGTCTTCTTTCAGGCGCTGGATTTCGTTTTTGCCGATGTCGTAGGCCCGGCCTCGCAGGAACCAGTTGCGTTCTTCGTAGCCTGCTTCTTCCAGACTGGCCCAAGTCCAGAAGCCCAGGCCCTGCCTTGCCTGAAGCTCGGCCCGGCGCTGGATACGCTTTATCTGCCGCTCTTTCAGTGTGATGAGGTGGTGCAGGGCTTCGAGTTCTTCGCGGGGCATCTGCCGGAGGCTGATTCGCTGGTCGAGGTTCATGCCCCAAGTCTTGCCCGGTGCTCTACCGGGCGAGGGAAGCACACCCTATATATAAGGTATCCCCCACAAGAAAAACGGCCAGCCCCCCGACTGAGGGACTGACCGTTTAGCGCGTGGGGTGGGCGGGGTTCTGGAAGCTGAAGCGGTGGTAATACTCGCCCCTGACTTCACCGACTTCGCGCAGCAGCAGCATCTTGACCGCCTGGCGCGTGTCGCTGACCCGTTCGGGCAGAGCGCGTCTGGCAAGGGTGCGTTCGCGGGCGTACTCGGCCACGCCGCGCACCGTGAAGAACTGGGGCAGGTCGTTCAGGAGGTCGCGGTCAGGGTGACGTTCCAGAGCGCAGGCCAGCAGCGGGGAGAAGGCGCAGGGACACTCTTCCTGAAAGGCGAAACGGGCCAGGGGTCCCTGCCGCGCTTCTTTCAGGGCCGCGATGTCCGCTTCGAGGCGCTGGAGTTCGTCTTTCCCAATCGCATAAGCCCGCGCTTCGAAGAAATGGCGGCGGTCCTGCTCGGGGGCTTCTTCCAAGGCGGCCCAGGTCCAGAAGTCCAGACCCTCCCGTGCCTGAAGCTCGGCCCGGCGCTGGATACGCTTTATCTGCCGCTCGCGCTGGAGGATGAGGCGCTGGTAGGCTTCGAGTTCTTCACGGGGCATCTTCCGAAGGCTGATTCGCTGGTCGAGGTTCATGCCCCAAGTCTTGCCCGGTGCTCTACCGGGCGAGGGAAAAAAGGGGGGATATCCCGGCGCGGGTCAGGGAGAAGTGAGGGCGGGGCACGTCACAGGCCAAGCTGGGCGATGAGCTTTTCCATGTCGTGCTGCGGCGCGGGGAGGATGCGGCAGAGGGTGTCGAGCTTGTTCGGGGTGGCCGGGTCGTGACTGAGCAGGGCGGCGTAGACCTGCCAGCCACGCGAGAGGGCCGTCATGACCTGCTCGTGGGACACCTCGTTGCTGGAGAAATGCATCACCTTCCCCGTCTGGGGATTGAGGAAGTGGTACGCCAGGTGGCTGTTGCCGCTCAGGGGCCGGATGCTGCACAGTTCGCGGTAGTGGTCGGTGGTCATGACTTCGAAGGTGAAGTCCGAGAGGTCGTACCGCACGCCGCGCAGGGAGAAGTGCGTCTCGTCCTGGACGTGGCGCTGCGGACTGGGCGCGGCAGGCCTGGCAAAGAGGCCGCTCAGCAAGTCCGGTGCGGCGGGCTGTGCGGACGCTGTGCGGGGGAAGATGTCGGAGAAAAGGTCGTCGAACGTTGGAGGCGTGGTCATGCGCCCGCCCTTGCCCGGTGCCTGTACCGGGCGATGGGGTCAGGAAAAAAGGCCAGTCCCCCGTCAGAGGGACTGACCGTTTACATCATGTAGCCGTCCAGCGCGTGGTAGAGCTGCTGGTCACTGAGCTTGTGCATGTCGTGGCGCAGGGCGCGGGTTTTGCTGAGGAGCACGTGCGCCAGGGTCACGTCCGCAACCTCGGCCTTGATGCGGGTTTCGACGAAGGCGAGGTGGCGCTGGATGTAGCTCCGCTCGGCCTGGGTGTAGCTGACCTTCTTGGGGCTGTAATCCACAGTCGGGTCAAGGTCGTACTCGTCGTGTTGGGGGCCAGAGGCGATGTGCGGCTGTGCGGGACCGTATTCGAGGTCGTGCTGGGGGTCGCTCATACTTGTGCTTTGCCCCGGCGCAGTTCCGGGGCGACGGTTCTTCCAGGCCCACAAAACTTTCTCTTCTTCCGATGCCCTCTCCCGCTCAGGCGCAGGCCACAAAGAAAAAGGCCAGCCCCTGCATGAAGGGACCGGCCAGGAGAGAGAGACTTACGCGATGGCTTCAGCTTCTACCTGTTCCACGTCGTCCAGCACCAGCAGCAGGCGCTCGTTGGCGACCCTCGCGGCGCGAACGCCAGTCACACACATGCCCAGCAGCAGCAGGGCCAGCAGGGTGAGGGTGCCGGACACGGGCAGGGTGAGGTGCAGGGCCGAGAGCATCACCAGCAGCAGGCGCACGCCGTCGTCGGCCCAGTTCCACAGGCCCAGGCCCGACTGCATCACCACCTGCCAGAGCAGGGCGGTCATGATGACGAAGGCCAGCAGGCGGATGACGGGCGGGTGCCTGCGGTCGCGGCTGGTGAGCAGGGCCAGGAACAGAGCGCGGTCGGTGGCGCTGCGGGTCATGGCCTGGAAGTCGCGGAGTTGCTGAGGAATGTTCATACCACGGACTTTGCCCCGGTGCAGTTCCGGGGCGACGGTTCTTCCAGGCCAAGTGCGTGGTTGTTCTTCCAAGGCACCCCACTTCGCTTGAGCAGAGGCGACAGAAAAAAAGGCCAGCCCCCCGTGAGGGACTGACCAGAGAAGGGGAGGGTCATCCGGACACTTCACGCAGCATCGCCGTGAAGGGCACGCTGAAGACGGCTTCCGTTTCCCGAATCATGCACTGGGTCACGCCAGAGCCCCAGGTGTCCATCATGTGCTTGGACGCCTGTTCAGCCGCTTCGTGCAAGGACGCGGCGGTGAAGTGCGCCGGGGCAAGGTGGGGCAGGTCCGGTATCTGGTAGGTCAGGGCGTATCGCTTCATGTCCCCGGCGTTGCCCGGTGCCGTTCCGGGGCGAAGGAAAAAGAAAAAAGGTCAGCCCCCGACTGAGGGACTGACCCGGCTTAGAAAGGCATGTCTTCCTGGTCCTGTTTGTCCGTGCTGTCGTCTACCGCCATGTCCAGGTTGAAGAACGTGGACGCTTCTTGCAGTGTGGCTCCGAGATGAAACCCCGGCTTGCCGACGGGCGCAAAGGAGCGCGTGACCTCGACTTCGTAGCGAACGGCGTCCACTCCTTCTTTGTCGTAGTAGGTTTCGATGACCTTGAGGCGGCCTCCCATGAAGCTGCCTTCCCACGTCTTTCGCAGGCCGTGGTCGTTCCCGGTGAGCCTCAGAGTGACGCGCTGCCCTCCGACAATCATCTTGATGGTGTCGTTCATGCCTCAAGTTTGCCCCGGCGCAGTTCCGGGCAACGGAAAGAGGGAAAAGAAGGAGGGCAGGGGGACACGTTCCCCCTGCTATTCGATGATGAAGCCCCGGAAAAAATCCTGAGCTGGGTGGTCGCACTCCCCGGCGCAACTGTGGCTGTGGAAACTCAGCACGGTGTCGCCCGGCTCCAGGGCCAGCTTGAGCTGGAGCGGTTGGCGCGGGGAGAGGTCATGCAGCTCCAGGTCTACCACCTGTCCGTTTCGGATGACCCAGACGAACAGATGGTCGTCGTCCATCATCGAGCACACGGGCCGCCCGGTGGCGTGCAGGGCCTGAGCCGCGTCCAACTTGCGCGGCTTGTCTGCACCGTGCAGCTTCTTCCACATCCGGCGCAATCTTGTGATGTCCTTGATGCCCTCAAGGGCTTCGAGGAGTTCAGCCGCCTCGCGTTCACAGTCCTCGCACAGCAGGAAGTCGCGCTCGACAAGAGGCTTGCCACACTGGTCACAAGTCGGAACTTCAGAAGAGATGGAGTACGTCATGCCGCGCTCTTTGCCCCGGTGCTTTTCCGGGCGACGGAAAGCTCAGAGGCCGAGGGCCACAAAGAAAAAAGTGCAAGCCCGCGTAGGGGCCTGCACTCAGAACGAAATGGACGTGGGGTCGCCTTGGGGCCGCGCCGCCTTCTCGTACTCGGCCTGCTCACGGAGGTACTCGGCGTAATGCTCATCGGCCTGCGCCTGACATTCGTCGCAGAGTTGTCCAGGCTCGGGAACTTCGTCCATGTTGCAGTTGCGGCAAAAGGCATTGAAAGTCATGTCGCGCTCTTTGCTCGGTGTCTGTCCGGGCGACGGAAAGCTCAGGGCCACAAAGAAAAAAGTGCAAGCCCACGTCCGGGGCCTGCACTTGGAAAGGGAAAGGACTCAAGCGGCGCGGGTCTGGGCGGGAGCCGGGGAGAGAAAGCGCTCCACCTCATCCCGGTTCGCTTCGCACCAGAGTTGCGCCATGCCGAGTTCGTGCCGGGAACCGCAGGCGAGCAAGAAGGCGGCGGCGCGAAACTGCTGCGCCTTGTCATGGTGGTCATGCCTGAGCACGGCGCGGGCGAGCGCGTGGCTCAGTCCACCCGAAGCCGTCCAGTCTTTCCAGTGGTGCTTCCTCGGAAGTGCGGCGACTTCTTCCGGGGTGAGGAGCTGCGTGACTTCTTTCTTGGGCGTGGTGAGGTCGCCAACAAGCAGGCGGCGTCCGTAGTCCTGAATCTGGGAGAGCTTCATGCCGCGCTCTTTGCCCGGTGCGTTTTCCGGGCGAGGGAAGGAGTGGCGCGGTTCAGTCTTGCGTGGCGGCCCTGAGTGCTTCGAGGTAACTTCCGAACGGCCCCACAGGTTCGTTGTTCCAATTGGCAGGAAGTTGAGACAGGCCCTTTTCTGTCACGCGGTAGAAGTACGTCGGCCCATTGCCAGTTGCCTTGTCGTCCCTGAACACTTCCAGATTCAGTTGGTCTGCGAGTTGTTCGAGTTCGTATTCTTCTTTGCTCATGCTCCTGGGTTTGCCCGGTGTCTGTCCGGGCGAGGGCAAAAGAAAAAAGGTCAGCCCCGGTGAAGGGAGCTGACCCGGTGCCTCAAGAGAGGCGGACGTGAAGTGCTTCGGCGTCCCTGGCTTCCTGGGCCTCCCATTGCTCGAAGCCACCTGGGAACTCGGCTTGAAGCTGGGCGAGAGCTTCAGCGTCCTGCTCCGCCTGGCACTCAGGGCAGAGTTGGTCTGTGTCTACGGTGTCGAAGTTGCAGTTGCGGCAAGAGGTGAAGTGAGTCATGCCGCAAGTTTTGCCCGGTTCTTTTCCGGGCGAGGGGAAAGCTCAGTGCCCGTGAGTGGGCAAAAGAAAAAGGGGCCAGCCCCCGTGAAGGGACTGACCCAGCGCGTTCAGGTGTGACCCATCTGGATGAAGCGCATGTTCGTGGGAAGCGGCTGACCACCAAGCGCCGCTTCCCAGGTCGCTTCCATCTCTGCTCGCGTGTAGCCTGCGCTGCCTTCACCCAGTGGTGTGACCAGAAACGTCAGGTGCGGGCGGCGGCGAACGAAGTCGAGCAACGTAACCAGTTGCGACCCAATCTCACCGAGCGGCAAGCTGCGTCTCTGGCCGGGGCGGACAATCGTTTGAACCGCGTAACTCTTGCCCGAGTGTCCGAGCATCGGGCCACGCGCCTGACCGAACACGGCCCAGTGACCCACGCGAAGCGGACTGCCAGCAGGTGCATCTTTGGCGGCGAGAAACGCGGCGTCGGTGCGCCAGGTGTTGCGGGCGTCACCGTGCATGGCCTGACCCGCTGACCCGGCTCCATGAAAGCCAGTGGCATTGCTGCCAAAGACAAAGACCTCGTGTGCGGCAAGTGACTGGATTCCAGAAGCGCAAGTTTCCCAGGGCAGAGAGAAGGGCGTGTTCATGCCGCTCAGTCTGCCCGGTGTTTCTTCGGGCGAGGGAAAAAGAAAAAGGGGGAAGTCTCCCGGCGCTGAGCAGTGAGAAGTGATGTGGATGCGCCGCAGGCAAGGGTGGCCTCGCACCCGCGACACTTCTCTGCGCCCAGGGCCACCGACACAGACCAGACTTCCGAAAAAAAGAAAAAGAAAAAAAGGCCAGCCCCCCGGATGGGAGACTGACCGTTAATCGTAGAGGCCCGCATCGAGTGCCGAGCGCAGGTTGCGCTCCTGCTTCTGGCGGGTGCTCCACGTTTCCATTGCCATCTCCAGGGCGCGGGGCCGGATGGTATTCAAATCCGTTGCCTCTTTCACAAGAGACATCTCCGTGTTTGCCCGGTGGTGTTCCGGGCGAGGGGGAAGCAGCAAGCCGAGTCAGTGCGCTCCTGCTTTCCTTCTTCCAGGGCCAACCTGTTCAAATCCAGTGCGCTCGCGCAACAACTCGCCGCGCACTTCAGAGCGACAAGGCATCTTCCTTCTTCC
>NZ_JAUNHK010000065.1:6922-15597 GCF_030523985.1 Deinococcus sp. | reverse complement strand
TACAATCTTCGCTTCGCACCTTCCGCCTCAACTGTCAACCCCTAATCGCCGTAAGGTGGCTGATAGGATTGTGAATCTCGTCTATGTGTTCGTCGAAAATATGACTAGGGACAGTGCTTCTCATCCAAAGACGCAATGCTTCTCCAGTGAATGGGCTATCTAAAACCCTTTCAATCATTGTTACAAAGAAGGGGATGTGTTGCTTCTCTGGATATAGCGTAAAGTGCGCGACATCCTCGGTAAACTTAAAATTGACGCACATCCCCAAAAAAATATTTCCGGGCGTGATTTCACAGGGATATAGTTTTCCCTTTTCCACTAGATAAAGTTCAACAGGTAATTCTATTTTCTCCATCCTAACTAGAAATATATAGAAAGCCCCCGCCCCGAAAATGGGTGGGGGCTTTCTTCGACTCAGTTTAAGCTTAAGCTTACGCCTTCACTTCACCCTTGCTCTTGGCGAGGATGCCGCGCAGCACGGTTTGCAGAATGCCACCGTTCTTGTAGTAGTCAATCTCTACGGGGGTATCAATACGGCACATCACGGTAATTTCGCGGCTGTTGCCGTCCTTGTCCGTCAGCTTGACCTGCACGTCCTGGCGGGGCTTCAGGTCGGCAGGCAGGATGAAGTCGAAGGTTTCTTCACCCGTGATGCCCAGGCTGTCGGCGGTTTCGCCGTTCTTGTATTGCAGGGGCAGCACGCCCATGCCCACCAGGTTGGAGCGGTGAATACGCTCGAAGCTCTCGGCAATCACGGCCTTCACGCCCAGCAGGAAGGTACCCTTGGCGGCCCAGTCGCGGCTGCTGCCCATGCCGTAGTCCTTGCCTGCCAGCACGACCAGCGGAATGCCCTGCTCTTTGTAGTTCACGCTGGCGTCATAAATGCTGGTCACGTTGCCGGTGGTGAAGTCGGTGGTAAAGCCGCCTTCGGTGCCGGGGGCCAGTTGGTTTTTCAGGCGGATGTTGGCAAAGGTGCCGCGCGTCATGATGCGGTCGTTGCCACGGCGGCTGCCGTAGGAGTTGAAGTCCTTGACGGGAATGCCGCGCTCGGTCAGGTACTTGCCAGCGGGGGTATCGGCCTTGAAGCTGCCTGCGGGGGAGATGTGGTCGGTGGTCACCGAGTCGGCCACCTTCACCAGCACGCGGGCGCTGCGGATGTCCTCGATTTCGCTGGCCCCGCCCGCGAGGTTGTCGAAGAAGGGCGGGTTCTGGATGTAGGTGCTGTCTTCCTTCCAGTCGAACAGGTCGCCTTCGGCCACGGGAATGGCGTTCCAGTCCTGGTTGCTCTTCTCGATGCCGTCGTAGACCTTCTTGAACATGTCGGCGTTGATGGCGCTGTCCATGACCTGCTGAATCTCGGCGTTGGTGGGCCAGATGTCCTTCAGGAACACGTCCTTGCCGTCCGCGTCCTGCCCGATGGGGTCGTTGACGATGTCGTTCACAACGGTTCCGGCCAGCGCGTAGGCGACGACCAGGGGAGGGCTGGCGAGGTAGTTGGCCTTGATGTGGGGGTTCACGCGGCCTTCAAAGTTGCGGTTGCCCGACAGCACCGAGGCCACGACGAGGTCGCCTTCGTTGATGGCCTGCACGGTGGGTTCGGGCAGGGGGCCGCTGTTGCCGATGCAGGTCATGCAGCCGTAACCCACGGTGTTGAAGCCGATCTGGTCGAGGTAGCTTTGCAGGCCAGCGGCTTCCAGGTACTCGGTCACCACACGAGAACCGGGGGCGAGGCTGGTCTTGACCCAGGCCTTGCTCTTCAGGCCCTTCTCGACGGCCTTCTTGGCGACCAGACCCGCCGCGATCAGCACGCTGGGGTTGCTGGTGTTGGTGCAGGAGGTAATAGAAGCCAGCGTCACCGCGCCGTGCCCGATCTTGATGTCGGTGCCGCCGATGGTGCCCTGGGCGTCCAGCTTGCCTTCGGGCAGCTCGAAGCCACGGGCCTTGACGGGAGCCTTCAGCGCCTCATCGAAGACGGTGTGCATGTCCCCCAGGGCCACGCGGTCTTGGGGGCGCTTGGGGCCAGCCAGGCTGGGGACGATGGTGCCCAGGTCAAGCTCGATGGTGGTCGTGAACACGGGGTCGGGCGTTTCGTCGGTGCGGAACATGCCCTGAGCCTTGTAGTACGCCTCGACCAGTTCGATTTCGGTGTCCAGGCGACCCGTGCGGCGCAGGTAGCGCAGGGCTTCGTCGTCCACGGGGAAAAAGCCCATGGTCGCGCCGTACTCGGGGGCCATGTTGGCGATCGTGGCGCGGTCGGGCAGGGTCATGTTGCTCAGGCCCGCACCGTAGAATTCCACGAATTTGCCTACCACGCCCGCCGAGCGCAGCATTTCGGTCACGCGCAGCGCGAGGTCGGTGGCGGTGGCCCCTTCGGGCATCTGGCCCGTAATCTTGAAGCCCACCACTTCGGGCATCAGCATGTAGATGGGCTGGCCCAGCATCACCGCTTCGGCCTCAATGCCGCCCACGCCCCAGCCCACGATGCCCAGACCGTTGATCATGGTGGTGTGCGAGTCGGTGCCCACGAGGGAGTCGGGGTACACGACTTCGCCGTCGTCCCCATCTACCGACTCTGGGCGGCTCTGCACACCTTTGGCGAGGTATTCCAGGTTGACCTGGTGAACGATGCCGCTGGCGGGGGGCACCACGCCGAAGTTGTCGAAGGCCTGCTGGCCCCATCTGAGGAACTCGTAGCGCTCGCGGTTGCGCTCGAATTCCAGCGCCATGTTGTTGGCGAGGGCGAACTCGGTGCCGAACTCGTCCACCTGCACCGAGTGGTCAATCACGAGGTCAACGGGAATCAGGGGGTTGATCTTGCTAGGGTCGCCGCCCAGTTTGACCATCGCCGAGCGCATGGCGGCCAGGTCCACCACGGCGGGCACGCCCGTGAAGTCTTGCAAGATCACGCGGGCGGGCTTGAAGGGGATTTCCACTTCGGGGTTGTTGGCGCTCCACCCCGCGACGGTTTCCACATCTTCGCGGCGCACGTCGTAGTCGTTGGCTTCGCGCAGCACGCTTTCCAGCAGCACCTTGATGCTGACGGGCAGGCGCGACACGTCATGGCCCTGGAGCTTGTTGAGGTTGTAGAAGTAGTACTTCTGGCCGCCGGGAACCGTCAGGGTATCGCGGGTGCCAAACAGATTCATTGCCTTGTCCGACATGGAAAATCCTCCTTGAATTGAGCCTGTAGGGGCTTACCTTCCCATCATAGAGCGCGTGACGTGTTTTTCGGGCGTTACCGGGGCAGGCACGAAGGGGTATCTTCGTCACTCCTATAGAGACGACACAGGTTGCATGGCCTCTGTCGTCGTGCCAAGGACGGCCTACGGAGGTCGGTTGGGGCAAAATGACCGCCATGACCGACCTCGACCTCCCCTTTCCCGATGCTGCCCTCGCGCCCCATGAGGAAGAGCGTTTTCAGGCCCTAGAACAGACCGTCAGCGACGGCCTGCGCGATTTTCAGCGCACGGGACAGGCGCTGGCGGAAATTCGGGACAACGGGTTCTACCGCGAAACCCACGCCGACTTTGAAACCTATCTGCGCGACCGCTGGGGCTTCAATCTGCGGCAGGCCGACCGAATCATGGACGCGGCGGTGGTCGCCCGGCAGCTTGCGCCGCTGGGAATCGAGGCCAAGCACGAAAAGCAGGCCAGCAGCTTCAAGCCCGCCGTCAAGATTCTCGATGCGCTAGAGCCTGAACAGCAGCGGATGGTGGGCCGTCTGGTCGAGGAGCGCAAGGCCGCCGAGCAAGGCGACCTGGCCCCCTGGGAAGAGGCCGCCGCCCCCGAACTGAAAATCATGGCGGGCGTGGTGCAGAAAATGACGCCCGACAAAACCGTCTACCACCCCGAAAGCGGCGAGGAAGTCGCCTTCGACAGCCTTTCGCCCGCCCAGCGCTACGACGTGGTGCGCGAACACGTCGCCCAGAAGACCCAGCAGTACCACGAAAAACAGGCCGCCAGAGCCGCCGCCGAGCCTGCCGAAAAAGTCAACTGGGCCGCGTGGTGTTTGCAGTACGCCAAGGAAGGGCTGTCGCCCGAGCAGCGGCTGGAAATCGTGCTGGAACGGGGGCGTGACGGCAAGCCCATCATCCATGCCCGCGTGGTGGACAAGGAAACGGGCGAAGTGCTGATGGAAGGCGAAGCGGTGGGCAACATGAAAAACGCCGTGCTGGGGCTGGTGCGCGAGGTTGGCGGCTGAGGCGTTGATGGTTGATGGGTTCGGCCTTCGGCCTGATGGTTGATGGAGAAAAGCGTTTTTTCCTTTCCGCCCTTGACCTTGCCACTCTGGACCTTCCTCCCACTTTCGGCGGACGCTTTCCTCCTGACCCGCGCCTAGGCTGAGGCATGTTCAGAACTCTGGCGTTGCTGGCGGTATTGGCAGGCAGTCCGGTAGCTCAAGCGGCTTCCCCAACGGTCGCCGTGCATTCCCCGAGTGGGCAAGCGGTGAAGGTTCCCGTTCCCAAATCGGGAGATGTGGCGCTGGCCCAGGCCCGGCTTATCCGCCTTTCGCCGCGTGGCGACGCTGCCGCCGTGCAATTTTGCCTGGACGTGTCCTTTTTCGGCATATTGCTGTGTGAGGTGGATCTGGTGCGTCCGGGCGGGCAGATTCTGCGACTGAAGGGTGGGGCTGTCGAGGGACAACTGCTCTGGTCCTCCGACGGCAAGTACCTGATTGGGGCGGGAGGCAACACCTTGCGGCTGTGGAATCTGGTGGGCGGTCGCCGCCTGACTGTGGTGAACAATTTTGGCGATGGGCCGCAGACCCGAACCGACCACATCAGCAAAATGTGGTGGCAGGGGGATGATTTATGCGTGCAGGCACAGGGAACGGTCTGGAAAGCCGTGAGCAGCAAGGGCAGGCAAGGGAAGACAACGACTTTCACGGCTCGGTTCACTGTTCCGCATTTGCAACCTGTGAAAGCGGTGGCACGGCTTGCCTGCTCATCCCTGTAGCTCGGGGCTGACGGTCGCCTGACATCTGCTTGCTCCCCTGAGGCATGAAGCTCACGCGCAAACTTGCTCTCGGAATGGCGGTCGCCTTGCTGACGCAGGGGGGCCACGCCGCGCCCGCCAATTTCATGGACGTGGCGACCAGCCCCAAGGGTTCGACCAACTCGGACATGTTCCGCGACGTGGGCCGGGTGTGCGGCGAGGCGTCTTATTTGCGCCAGCGCCAGACTTCGGGCAGCGTGGAAAACCTCGACCTGCTGCTGAGCAACCAGGTGTCGCTCGCCTTCGTGCAGCTCGACGTGCTCAAGGCCCGTGACCAGATCGAACGTGACCCCCGCGCCAAGGACGTGCGGGTGCTGCTGCCGCTCAACTTCGACGAAATTCACCTGATTGCCCGCCCTGCCAAAAAGGATTTCCTGGGCCGGACCAAGGGCGTGACCAAATTCACTGACCTGAAGAGCAAAAAGCTCGGGGCCTGGGGCGGCAGCGTGATTACCGCCAAGGTCGCCCAGGCCAAGAGCAAGCTGAATTTCAGCGTCGTGCCCTACAAGACCCGTGAAGAGACGCTGGCGGCGCTGGCGGCGGGCAAGGTGGACGCGGTGCTGGCGGTGGTCGGCCAACCCGCCGACTGGGTCAAAGCCCTGAACCCGGCCCAGAACGTGCTGATTCCGCTGGATTTGCCGCAGGGCACCCTCAGCGGCTTCTACCGCCCCGCTACACTGCGTTACCCCGGCTTTTCCGATGTGCCGACCTATGCCGTGCAGCGCATTTTGGCGACCCGCAACTTCACCGACGCCCAGCGCCGCGCCGTCCTGCTGCGTTACCAGAAGTGCGCCTTTTCCAAACTGAGCGTCCTACAGCAGACGCCCGGCATGCACCCCAAGTGGACGGAAGTGACGTTCAAGGAACAGGACTGGCCGCTGTTCAAGTAGGCGGGCGCAAGGAGCAGAGGTCGAGCATAGCCGCAGTAGGCCGCTCGACCTTTCTCCTTTTACCCTCCCATCAAGACTCGGGCGCTGACGGCGCATCATAGAAGCATGACAGGAGTTCTCAGCGGTTTGACGGTCATCACCCTCGCGCCCAACGTGCCGGGGCCACTCGCGGCGGCTTCCTTGCGAGACGCCGGGGCCAAAGTCGTCAAAATCGAAGGCCCGGCGGGTGACCCCCTGGCCCAGATGTCGCCCGAGTGGTACGCCGAACTGCACCGGGGCATCGACGTTCAGGTCATCGACCTCAAGACGGAAGCGGGGCGGGCCGCCCTCGACACCCTGCTGGCGGGGGCCGACCTGCTGCTGACCAGTTCGCGTCCGGGGGCGCTGACGCGGCTGGGGCTATCGCCGGAGCGGCTGGGGCGCGACTTTCCCCGATTGTGCCGCGTCACCATCGTGGGTGACACCCGCGACCCCGAGGCGGCGGGCCACGACCTGACCTACCAGGCCGAGGCGGGCCTGATCGACCCTGCCCAGCCCGCCATGCCGCGCACCCTGATGGCCGACCTGATGGGCAGCCGCGAAGCCTACGCCGCTGCGCTGGCCCTGCTGCTGGGCCGTGAACGGGGCCAGACAGAGCGCGAACGGGTGGTCGGTCTGGGCGACGCCGCCCGCTTTGCCGCCGCGCCCTACCGGGTGGGCCTGACCGCGCCGGGCGGCCTGCTTTCCGGGGCCTACGACAACTACCGCCTCTACCAGACCGCCGACGGCTGGATTGCCGCTGCGCCGCTGGAACCCCATTTCGCCGCCCGCTGGACCGAGACGCTGGGTGAAGACGCTGCCGCCACGCTGCGGACCCAGCCCACCGCCCACTGGGTCGCCCTCGCCGCCGAGCGTGATTTGCCGCTGGCTGCGCTGGACGGAGCAGGCGAAGGATGACTTCGCTGCGTGAACGCCTGGGCCTGCGTCTGCCGCTGGTGCTCGCGCCGATGGCGGGCGGCGTGTCCACCCCGGCCCTGGTCGCAGCGGTATCCGGGGCGGGTGGACTGGGGAGTCTAGGGGCCGCTTACCTGTCGCCTGCCGAGATTCTGAGGGCAGGGCAGGACATCCAGCGGCAAACGGCGCAGCCCTGGGCGCTCAACCTGTTCGCTCCGCAGGAAGTTTTGCCCGTGTCCGACACACGAGTGACGACGGCGCTGGCGGAACTCGCCCCTTTTCATGCCGAACTGGGCCTGCCCGCGCCTGGCTTCAGCGAGCGGCCCGAACCCGACTTTGCCGAACAACTGGCGGCGGCCCTGTCGCTGCGTCCGGCGGCGTTGTCCTTTACCTTCGGCCTGCTGAGCGCGGCGCAACTGGCGCAGGTGCGGGCGGCGGGGGCGCTGGCTATAGGCACGGCGACGGGCGTGGACGAAGCGCGGGCGCTCGCGGCGGCGGGGGTAGACGCCGTGGTGGTGCAGGGCGGCGCGGCAGGCGGGCACCGGGGCGGCTGGCAGCACGACGAACTGGCCGACACTTTCGCCCTGACGCGGGCCGCCGCGCAGGCCATAGACCTCCCCCTGATTGCCGCCGGGGGCCTGATGACCGCCGGGGACGTGCGCTCGGCACTGGACGCCGGAGCAGAACTGGCGCAGTGTGGCACGGCCTTTTTGCTGACCGACGAAGCCGGAACCTCGGCCCCCTACCGGGCGGCGCTGGCTCGCGGCGGCGAAACGGTGTTGACCCGTGCCTTCAGCGGACGCCCAGCACGTGGACTGAAAAACGCCGTGACCGAGGGAGTTTCGCACCCCTTGCCCTACCCGCAGCAGAACGCGCTGACCCGGCCCATGCGAACGGCGGCGGCTCAGGCTGGACGCGCCGAATTTCTCAGCTTGTGGGCGGGAACGGGCGTGGGGCAGGTGCGCCCCGGCCCGGCGGCAGAGGTGGCACGGGCGCTGGCGGGGGAGGGATAACTTGCGTTCAGAAGTATCACTTGAGGTTATCTGGTGCTAAATATTGACAAATAACATCAGAAGCCATAATTTGATGTCACCTGAGATGGGCTGGCATAGTCTGGTCATGACGATGAGTGGTGATGAAGTCCTGACCCTGGAAGAATTGGCGGCCTATCTCAAGGTGAGCGAAACCACCGCCTACGCCCTGGTGCGCAGCGGTGAACTGCCGGGCCGCAAGGTCGGGCGCGAGTGGCGCTTTCTGAAAGCGCGGGTGGTGGCCTGGCTGATGGCCGCCGGAGGAGACGACATGCAAGCAAACGGTGTGGTGCAGCGCGACGAACTGGGCGGCGAGTACAAGGTGGAAGGCGGTCAGGAATATGTGGCCCTGTGGCTGCCCATAACCCGTGAGGAAAAGGCAGCGCAGCTTGCCAAAGCCGAGCGCGAGGGCGTCAGCGTCAGTGCGTTGGTGGCGGACTATCTGCGTGACTGGGCCAAAGCCTGACGCAACGCTGAGCAGGCCAGAAAAAAGACCTTCCTGGGCGGGTGGAAGGTCTTTTTTCTAGCTTCGGCGGTCAGCGGAGTTGGTGCCCGGCTTCCCGCAAGGCCGTCAGTGCGGTGGGCAGGTCACGGTGGGCGACCAGCACATAGTCGGTGTCGAAGGTGGACACGGCGAAAATGCCCACCCCAGCGTCACGCAGCGGGTCAAGGATACTGGCGAGCACTCCGGTCAGGCCGAAGTCGAAGGGGCCATGCAGCTTGAGCGCTGCCCAGCCCCGGCTGCTCTGCACATTGTCGGGCACCTGCTTCGCCCCGCACACCACCGAGAGTTCATCGGCGGTGCGGGTCACCGACCACCAGTCCC
>NZ_JAUNHK010000065.1:4125-6822 GCF_030523985.1 Deinococcus sp. | reverse complement strand
GCCCCGCACACCACCGAGAGTTCATCGGCGGTGCGGGTCACCGACCACCAGTCCCCGGCAAAAGCCCAGGCGGGCGGCGGCGTCTGGGGGTCAAGGCGGCAAACGGCATATTCGCCCGCCAGGACGGAGAGGGTCAGGTTCACTTCACCGTCACGCGCACGGGCTGGGCAGGCACCTTGACCCGCAACCCGTCGGCAAAGCCGGTCAGCCAGCCTTCAATCATGTACTCCCCGGCGGGCAGGTCGAGGTCACGCAGGTAGCCCACCTGCTTTCCGGCCCCCAGCGTGTCCGAGCGCAGGTCCTGGGCACACAGGCGCGGCGACTGCCCAGCGGGCGGGTAGACCACTTCGCGGCTGCCGACCCGCAGCACCCGCACGGTGGGCGCGGTGGCGCAGTTCTGTTCGTTTTCGCGGGGGACTTCCAGTTTCACGGCGGCGGCGCGGTTACTTTTCAGCGTCAGGGTCAGGGGGACTTTGCCCGTCACGGTGCGGGGCACACTCAGCACGGCGCTCACGTTGTCCAGGCGGGCCGGGGCCACGCTTGCCGGAGTGGTCGGGTGGGTCGCGGGTTCCGGTTGGCCCGGCGTTTCCACCAGCGCGGGCAAGTTGGGCAGCGCGGGTTGGGGGGCGGCAGCGACGGCGGCGCTCAGGCCGAGCAGCGCCCACAGGGTCAGGAGGGTCGGCTTCATACGGTCAGCTTAGCGGGTGAGGTTGACGCGGGCCTGATAACCGGGGAGGGCAGTTGCGTGGCCTTTCTCCTCTGGCGCAAGATGCGGCCAGCCATGCCTGCCGCCGACTTTTTTCTGCACCATATCGACCCGCTGACCCGTGAAATTGCCCAGGGGTACGCGCAGGGAGCTTTCCTGATGGACAACGGCGACGGGCTGGAATGGTACAGCGCCGAAGGCCGCGCCGTGGTGCCGCTCACCGAGGAAGGGGGCCTGCATGTCGCCCGCCGTCTGCGCCGCGAATTGCCGCGCTTCCGGGCGAGTATTGACCTCGCGTTCGGTGCCGTGCTGGAAGGGTGTCGGGGTCACCTGCCGGGCGCACCCAAGCGAGACGGCGAGTGGATCAGTGACGAACTGGCCGACATTTATCTGCACCTGCACGGGACGGGACTGGCGCACTCCTTCGAGGTCTGGCGCGGCGACGAACTGGCGGGCGGCGTGCTGGGGCTGGCGCTGGGTGGGGCGTTCATTGCCGAGAGCAAGTTTCACCGCGTGACTAACGGCAGCAAGGCGGCGCTGATTCATCTGGCGGGGCACCTGCACCGCCAGGGCTTTACGCTGCTCGACGCCCAGATTCAGAATCCGCATCTCGCCACCCTCGGGGTCTACGAAATCAGCGGCGAGGAGTATGGGGAGCGGCTGGCGGCGGCGCTGCGGCTGGACTGTTCGCTCTGACCTTCCCGCTCTGAAATGCAGCGCAAGGTTCCAGTCGGCGGGAGCGACTCTGATATGCTCAGAACATAACGATGACCCGAGCCATTCACCTTCTGCCCCCCGCCGTCGCCCGCCTGATCGCCGCTGGCGAGGTGGTGTCGCGCCCGCTCGACGTGGTGCGCGAACTGGTCGAAAACGCGCTGGACGCCGGGGCCACCCGCATCGAAATCGAGGTGGAGGAAGGTGGGCTGGGCCGGGTGCAGGTGCGCGACAACGGTGTGGGGATTCCTGCCGAGTCGGTGCCGCTCGCCCCTGCCCGGCACGCCACCAGCAAACTGCCCGCCTCGCTGCCCACGGCGGCGCTGCCCGTCACCACCCTCGGCTTTCGCGGCGAGGCGCTGTGGGCGGCGGCCCAGGCGGGCGAACTCGACCTCGTGACCCGTCCGGCGGCGCAGGTGGGCGCGGCGCGGGTGCAGGCGCACGGCGAGGACGTTCACGTCAGCCGCACGTCGGCCCCGGCGGGAACGACGGTCACGGTGTCGCGGCTCTTTGCCCGGCTGCCCGCTCGCCTGCGAACCCAGGCCGCCCCCGCCGCCGAGGTGCGCGAAATCACGGCGCTGGTCGGGCGGTACGTCCTGCATCATCCTCAGCTCTCGTGGCGGCTGACGGTGGACGGCGAAACGCGCCTCACCCACGCGCCCGCCGACCACCGGGGCGCAGTGGCGACGGTGTACGGCCCCCTCAGCGCCAACCGGGTGCTGACGGTGCAGGCCGGAGGCGTGAGCGGCGTAGTCTCGCGGCCCGAACTGACGCGGGCGCGGCGGGACCGGATGCACTTTGCCGTCAACGGACGCCCCATTGTGGCCCCACCCGAACTCGAAAGGGCTGTCATCGACGCCTACGCCGAGCTGTTGCCCACCGGAGCCTCGCCGCTGTGTGTTCTCGACCTCACGGTGGCCCCGGAGGACCACGACCCCAACATTCACCCCGCCAAGCAGGTGGTGGCCCTGGCCGACCTGCCGGGCGTGGCGGGGCGGGTCAAGGAGGCGGTGGCAACGGCGCTGGCGGCGCATCCGCTGGTGCGGGCGGCCCCGGCCCTGATGGCACCGCCGTCTCCCGCGCCTCAGCCGGACGGCACTTTTCCCGCGCTGACGCTGCTGGGGGTGTATCAGGAACTTTATCTGCTGGCCCAGGGCGAGGGCGACCTGTGGGTGGTGGACGCCCACGCCGCGCACGAGCGGGCGCTGTACGAACGGCTGGCCCGCGAACTGGCCGCCGCCCCGCCGCTGGAGCTGCCTGCCCCCGAACTGCTGCAC
>NZ_JAUNHK010000065.1:2934-4025 GCF_030523985.1 Deinococcus sp. | reverse complement strand
TGCCAGCAGCCCTGGGCCTGTCCACACGGGCGGCCCACCGTCTTGCGGCTGTCCGAGCGCGACCTCGCCCACGCCTTCGGGCGACGCGGCGTGCGGGACGTGGCGCGGGGGCGCGACGCGCTGGACGCCGAACGTCAACCTTTAGCCAAAGGGACTTCACCCACCTGAGGGCGAACAGACGCTATGCCTGAGCGCATGACCGATTCCAGCAAGGACCTTTCCCAGCAGCCGCAAGACCAGCAGGGCCTTCCCAGCGACCTCGGCAACGAAATGAGCAGCCGCGCAGGGTACTACGACGAGTCGCCCAGTGGCGAAACCGACACTCCGGTGGGTCAGCCGAACACCGACGTGACCAACCCCGACGCCGTGCCTACCGTGACGGGCAACGACCGGGGCATGAACCAGACCGGCACCTCCTTCGGCACCACTGGCGAAGACGACAAACGGCTCTAAACCTTCCTCTCAGGGACGGCCAGCCTGCTTCCCGTGAGCGGCTGGCCGTCTTCTTGTGGATGCTCCAGCCCGCTGCTGCCTACCCCGAAAAGCGCCTGTGTCTTTTCGGCAAATGCTTTACACTGGGCGGCTGTGACCGCCGCGCTTCCCCCGCACACCCTGTCTGTCGCGCCCATGATGGACTGGACCGACAGGCACTGCCGGGTGTTTCACCGCACGCTGACCCGCCGCGCCCTGCTCTACACCGAGATGGTGACGACGGGGGCGATTCTGCACGGCGACCGGGCGCGGCATCTGGACTTCGACGCGGCAGAGCACCCGCTGGCGCTGCAACTCGGCGGCAGCGACGCGGCGGCGCTGGCCGAATGCGCCCGCATAGCCGAGGACTGGGGCTACGACGAGGTCAACCTCAACTGCGGCTGCCCCTCCGACCGGGTGAGCAGCGGCTCCTTCGGCGCGTGTCTGATGGGCACGCCCGACGTGGTGGCGCGGGCGGTGGAGGCCATGCGCGGAGCCACCCGCCTGCCCGTCACGGTCAAGCACCGCATCGGCATTGACGACCTCGACAGCTACGAGCATCTCTCCCATTTCGTGCGAACCGTCGAGGCGGCGGGCTGTCAAACGTTCATCGTCCATGC
>NZ_JAUNHK010000065.1:0-2834 GCF_030523985.1 Deinococcus sp. | reverse complement strand
GTGCTGGACGCTTGCCCTCTGCCCGATGAAGGGTGAGGGGGCGTCCACTCCAACTCTTTTCCCCTAATGCTTCAACCGCCAGCAACCCCGTCCTAGACGAAGAAACTGGCGGTCAGACCGTTAGACTGTTCGACGGTTAGACCGTTATCAGAACACGATGGGCAGCACGCCCACGCTGTCGCTGCCGCAGGTGATCGTCACGCCTTTGGGAGCGTCGGTCACCGTGCAGCCCAGCGCCCGCAGGCCCGAGAGCGGGAAAATTAGGTTCTTGCCGTCGCTGGCGGGGGCGAGGGGCAGGTCCACGTTGCCGCCCTCGCGCTGGGCAGTCTTTTGTCCGGCGGTGACGGTCAGGGGCGTTTCGCCCGCCACGTTCAGCCGGAACTTGCCCCCGCCGAGGCTGACCACGTTGACCACGCCGATCAGGTCCTTGCCGAGCAGGTAGGGCTGGCCCCTCACCACGCCAGCGGGCGCGGCGGGCTTGCTGGCGGCGGGCACCGTGACGGCGTCCACGACCAGCAGGGTTTCCTGGGCGCTCAGCGGCGTGCTGAGGACGTAGGCCCCCGCCTGCCCCGCCGTGTCCTTGACCAGCAGGCTGCCCGAGGTGCCACTGAGCTTCCAGTCACCGAGCGCCTGTGACCCCAGCGTGCTGCGAATCTGGGTGCGAACCTGCGCGGCGGGCTGCTTGCTGTAGAGGCACACGGCCTGACGGCTGACCTTGAGCTTGCTGGGGCAGGACACCAGTTGCCCCGCAGAGGCGCGGCTGACCGAGATGGCGACCCCGCTGACGGTGCGGTTGGTCGCCAGTGAAATCTGGGCGGGCTTGGCGCTGGCTGGGGCAGTCGTGGCCGGAGCAGCGGTCTGGGCCAGGGCCGGGCCAGCGAGCAGGGCGAGGGAAATGAGTGAAGAAGCGAGGCGCATAGGCCGCATCTTAGGGGCCGCGCATGAGGAGCGACTTTGAGTTCGGGCGCTCTATGAGCTGCTCAGGGCGTATCGGCGTCCACATAGCTTTCGCTCAGCGCCCACAGCCGGGCCGCCGCGCCGTCGTCGAGGGCCTGGGGCGCGGGGGTCGCCAGCCGTGAGTCGGCGTAGTAGCCGCCCTGACCTTCCAGCCGGGCTGTCGCCGCGTAGAGGCTGGTCTGTGCGCCCTCTTCGGGGGTCAGCGAGAACGGGTCGAGCAGGGCGTACATCCGGGCAAAGCGGCCCCCGCCGTTCTTGCCGAAGCCGCTGGCGACCATGCCAGGGTGCAGCGACACGCTCTGGAGACTCGGTTCGCGCCGGGCCAGTTCGCGGGCAAACAGGATGTTGGCGAGCTTGCTCTGGGCGTAGGCGGGCCAGGCCGAGTAACCCCGGCGGAACTCGGGGTCGTCGAACCGAATCCGGCCCACCACATGCGCCGCCGAGGCCACCGTGACCACCCGGCCCGCTCCGCTCCGGCGCAGCAGCGGCAGCAGTTCGCGGGTGAGCAGGAAGGGCGCGAGGTGGTTAACCGCCCAGGTCAGTTCGGTTCCTTCGCGGCTTTCCTGCCGGGTGGTGTACATCGCCCCGGCATTGTTGACCAGCACGTCGAGTGTTCCGAAGCGGTTGCGGTATTCCGCAGCGGCGCGGCGCACCTCGGCACGTTCGCCCAGGTCGGCCTGAATGGTTCCATAAGCGCCGATATCTGCCGAGACCCGCGAAAGGCGGTCAAGATTGCGCCCCACCAGCACCACCTGTGCGCCCCGCTGCGCCAGCCCCCACGCGGTTTCCAGACCGATACCGCCCGTTCCGCCCGTGACCAGAACGTGGCGGCCTGCCAGCGAAGTCATTTGCGTCGACATGTCGCCAGCATAATCAAAAAGCCCCGACCAAAAGCCCCCATCAAAAAGAAGGGTCGACCCTGAAAAAGCCGACCTTCTGGCGCGGCGGACTTCACTCGGCCCACCTCGGTTGAGTTGCGCGGTAAAGACAGTGTAGCCGCTGGACCGTCACAGATTTGTCACCGTCTGATGAACGGTCCATCAACACCCCTTTGGGTAGCCACTGGGTCAGCCGACTCTGTTCGGCGGACGCTTTCCGGCTTTCCTTCAATACGCGTCCGAGAGGCCCACCTCGCCTTCCGGTTCGCGGCCCTGGAGCAAATCCAAAATCACGCTGCGGGCGTAGACGGCCCCGCGCTCTTGCAGGTCGGTGGTCGTGCTGGCAATGTGCGGCGTCACGATGACGTTTTCCCGCGTCCACAGGGGGTGCCCCGGCGGGAGCGGTTCGGGGTCGGTCACGTCCAGCACCGCGCCGCCCACCTGCCCCGAGTCGAGCGCCGCCAGCAGGTCATCCGTCACGATGAGGTCGCCGCGCCCCTGGTTGGAAATCCAGACGCCGGGCTTGAGGGTGGCGAGGCGTCCCGCGTTCAGCACGCCCCGCGTCTGCTCGGTGCTGGGCAGCAGCAGAACCACCCAGTCGGCTTCGGACAGGCGGTAGTCCACCAGGTCGGGTTCGGTTTTGGAGGTCAGGCCGTAGACCTTCGCGCCGAACGGTTGCAGCATCGCTTCCACCTGCTTGCCGATGTGGCCGTAGCCCCACAGGACGACCTTCTGCCCGTCCAGGGTGTGCAGGCCCGACTGCGGAATCGGTCTGGACAGCCACTCCCCCCGCGCCTGGGCATCACGGAACCGGTGAGAGCCACGGCAGGCCGCCAGCATCCCGGCGACCACATGCACCGCTACGGCGCGGTCATGCAGGCGGTGGGCGTTATACAGGCGCACCCTGGCAGGCAGCCGCCCGCGCACATGGTCTATGCCCGCCGTGAGGGTCAGCACCCACTTCAGCCCCGGCACCGCCAGCAGCGCGTCACGGGTCGC
>NZ_JAUNHK010000064.1:5226-15924 GCF_030523985.1 Deinococcus sp. | reverse complement strand
TGAAGTGAGTCTCACGGTGTGGACCGTGGCCTGAAGTGACCCCAAGGTACCGAGCCCCCCCTCTCTGTCCCTTTACAGCGCCCATTCCTAAATGTCACGGCACTCGCTGGAGGCTTTCCAGGGGCACAGCGCCCGTTGTGGCGCGGGTTCTCTGGTCGAAGGCCGTCTTGGTCACCCCATGACCCCTCCCATTTCTCTGTCAGAACATGACTCAGGGTGACGTCAGGAATCACGAATTGCCATTTATGCGGCTGATGAAGTCTGGAAAACGCTTTCACTTACGAAGAAAAGTACCTTAATGTATATCTGATGTATAAATTAAATATGAGGCTGTAGGTGTAAGGATTGTGGCGCTCTGTCCTTTGGCCTGACAACAAAGAGGCCGTCCTGACGAAAGTCCTCGCGTCATAGACGGCTTTTTCATTCTGTTTGCTCTGTCTGTGGAGGCCAGAGTCAGCTTTCGTCGCCGAAGCCCCAGCTTTCGCGCAGGAAGTGCTGACCCTGCACCACCAGCGCCCGCGCTTCCTGAATGGAAAGGGGGTGCGAGAACAGGTAGCCCTGACCCCGGTCGCAACCGAGCGCCTGGAGCGCCTGGAGGTGGCCAGGTTGCTCGATGCCCTCGGCGACCACCCGCAGATTCATGTTTTTCGCCATAGCGATGATGGTACGGACCAGTTCGGCGCTGCTCTGGTTTTCCAGCATGCCCTGCACGAAGGAGCGGTCAATCTTGAGGGCGTCGAGGGGGTAGAGCTGGAGGTAACTGAGGGAGGAATACCCGGTTCCGAAGTCGTCGAGGTGCAGCCCCACACCCAGCGCCCGCAGGTCTTCGATGGTCTGGCGCACCGTCCCCGCGTGGGAAAGCAGGGTGCCTTCGGTGATTTCGATGTTCAGGCGGGCCGGATCTAGGCCGGTAGTTTCGAGCACGTCGCGCACGAACTCGCAGACCTGGGGGTCGTCCAGATGTTGCCCGCAGAAGTTGACGTTCAGCGAGAGCTGCGGCTCGTTGGGGTAGCGGTCGGTCCAGGCCTGCAATTCCTGACAGGCGCGGCGCAACATCCAGCGGTCGATGTCGGGCAGCAGGCCGATGTCCTGCGCGATGGGCACGAACTCGCCCGCGTCGAGCAGGCCGCGCTCGGGGTGCTGCCAGCGCACCAAGGCCTCGAAGCCGCTGATGTAGCCGGTCTGGAGGTTCAGCACCGGCTGGTACATGGCCCGCAGTTCCTGTCCCGCCAGCGCCCGGCGCAACTCGCTTTCCATGCGGTTGATATGCAGGGTGTGTTCCCGCATCTGCGCCGTGAACACCTGATACCCGGCGCGTCCGGCGTCCTTGGCGCGGTACATGGCGATATCGGCGTCGCGCAGCACGGCCATCGCCGTATCGTAGTCGCCGCTGCCCAGCACGATGCCGATACTCGCCGAGATGGACACGCTTTGCCCGCCGAGTTGCATGGGGCGGCGCAGCGCCTCCTGTATCCGCTGGGCCACGTTGGTGGCATGTTCGGGATACATCAGCGGTTCGAGCAGCACGGTGAATTCGTCGCCGCCCAGCCGGGCCACCGTGTCGGTGGAGCGCAGGCAACCGGCGAGGCGCTGCCCCATCTCAATGAGGAGGGCGTCTCCAGTGGGATGGCCCAGCGTGTCGTTGATGCCCTTGAACCGGTCGGCATCCAGAAAAAGCACGGCATATTGCCCCGCTCCGGGCTGGCGTGCCCGGGCGATGGCCTGAGAAAGTCGGTCACTGAACAGCGCCCGGTTGGGCAGTCCGGTCAGGCTGTCGTGCAGGGCGTCGTGCTGAAGCTGAAGGCTGAGTTCTTCCAGTTCACGGGTGCGGGCCTGAACCCGTTCCTCCAGGTCGTCATTGAGTTCGTGCAGGGCGTTTTGGGTTCGGCGCAGTTCGGTCACGTTCATGCCGTGCCCGATACACAGCGCGAGTTCGCCCTGCTCGTCGAACACGGGCGTGTAGGTGCGGAGCTGGTAGACCGCCTCGCCCTGCGGGTCGGTGAGCTGCTCTTCAAACTGCACTGTGCCGCGTTCGCGCACCGCGAGGTCGAAATGGCTATGGCGGCGCTCGGCCAGCGACTTCGGCAGCCCCCGGTACTCGGTGTACTCGATGTCGTCCTTGCCGATGACCCACTCGCGGATTTCGGGATTGGAGATGGCCGCCGGGTTGCAAAACACGTAGCGTTTTTGCGGGTCGAAAATCGCCAGCGGTGCGGGAAGCGCCGACAGCAGCGACTCGTAAAAGGCTTGGCGGTCGGTGCCCTGCTGTGCGGTGCCGCTGATGAGGGTGAAGGTCAGGTGCATGGTCGGGCCATGTGTGGGTGCGATGGCGAAAGTGCCCAGGATGGTCTGCTTGTCGCGGCTACACAGCGAGAGGGTCACGGACTGTAAGGGTTCGCCCTGCCAGGCTTGCGCCAGAACCCCCTGAAGCCGCAGCCCTTCGAGGGCCGACGACAGCACCTGCTGAATCGGCTGGCCTTCCACCTCGGCGCGGGCGTGGCCCAGCCATTTGGTGCAGGCACTGTTCCAGTGCACCACCGTTTCGTCCTCGGCCAGCACGAACACCGGCTGCTGGAGCCACAGGTCTTGTTCAGCCTGTTCCCGGTAGGTGCTCAGCGCCTGCTCGAAAAGCTCAAGCAGCACCGGCCACTGCTCGGCGCTCGGCGGCGTATTCGGCTCGACACCCGCCTGGGCAAGCAGGAATTCCAGATGGGGGATGTGTGAAAGTGGAGTCAGGGCAAACCTCTTCTCGAACCCGTGGTGTGGATTCTGTCTAGCCCATGGGGCTTATGGGGTTCACCTTAGCCAATTCTGCCTTACAGCGCCATTGCATGAGGATAGGCTGAAGCCGTCTTAAGGAGGTTGAACCGGGAACGGAGCGTTTTCGGTCCTGTTCCAAAAATGCGAAATGTTAGGTTCGACGGCCCTTTTTCGGGGTCTTGCTTCGCTCGGTTCAGCTCAAGATGAACTTCGACCTCCTTAGGCCTGTCCTCCTCTTTCGGCGCGGCTCCTAGCGCCCGGCCCGCTGCCGCTCGACGAAGTGCAGGAACGCCTCGCGCCCCAGCGTGTTGACCACCCGTTCCGGTGTCAGCCCGGCTTTGCGGGCGACTGCCACTCCGTAGCGCGTGTCCCGCAGCCCGGCGGGAACGTGGGCGTCGGTGTTGATGGCCCAGGTCAGGCGCTCGCGCCAGCGCAGCACCCAGCGCCAGTCGAGGTCGAGGCGTGCAGGATTGGCATTGATTTCGACCACCGTTCCCGCCGCTTCGCAGGCACCCAGCACAGCGTCCAGGTCGAGGGCGTACCCAGGACGGCGCAGCAGCAGGCGTCCGGTGGGGTGGCCCAGCACCGTCACCAGCGGATGAGACACGGCCCGCACCAAGCGTTCGGTCTGCCGGGCGCTGTCCAGCGTAAAGCCGCTGTGGACACTCGCCACCACGTAATCCAGTTCGGCCAGCACGTCGTCGGGGTAGTCCAGCGACCCGTCTTCCAGAATGTCCACCTCGGTGCCTGCTACCAGCGGCAGCCCCGCCCGCTGCAACTCGCGTACTTCTTTGAGTTGCGCCTGCAAGCGCTCGATGCTCAGGCCGCCCGCGTAGTGCGCGGCGCGGGAATGGTCGGCGGTGCCCAGAAATTCGTGTCCCAGCCGCAGCGCTTCCTGTGCCATTTCCGCGATGCTGGCCTGACCGTCCGACCAGGTGGAGTGGGTGTGAATCATCCCGCGCAGACTCGGCACCGTGACCAGTTCATCGGGAGAGGGCAGGGTCTGCCACAGGTCGTCGTGCTCGGCTTCGCGGTACTCGGCGGGGCGGGGGGGCAGACCCAGTTCGCGGTACACGTCCTCCTCGCTGGGGGTGGAAATGCTGTCGCCCCCGCGTTTCAGTCCCTGTTCGGTCAGGTCGAGGCCCTTGTGTGACGCCGCTGCCCGCAGGTGTTCGACGTATTCCGCACTTCCAGTCAGCAGCAGGTCGAGTGCCCCGCGTGTGTCGGCGCTGGCATAGGCGACTTCCAGCGGCACGCCGTCGAGTTCGCCCGCCAGGACGGGCTTTTCCTCGACCTGACGCAGTTCCGGCAGTCGCCGCTGCACGTCCTCGGCGCTGCCCGTGACCGTGACCCGCACGCCGCGCACCGTTTCCAGGCCGCGTCGCACGTCACCGGAGAGGCGAGGGTCAAGGTCGGTCAGCGCCCCAGTCAGGGCGTCGGCCACGTTCCAACCGGTCGAGAGCAGGTGCCACTGCCGCGCCTCGAAAATGAAGGCCACGTTCTCCAGAATCGTCGCCGCACTTTTGGCGCCGAAGCCTTTTTGCGCCGCGAGTTCGCCGCTCTCGCCCGCCTCGCGCAGTCGTTCGAGCGAATCTATGCCCGCCTGCCATAGCGCACGGATTTTCTTCGGCCCCAGCCCGCGCACTTCCAGCAGTTCCAGCAGGCCGGGCGGAAGCTGCGCGGCGGCCGCCTCCAGCGGGGCAAACGTGCCCGTGCGGGCAAACTCGCTCAGTTCGGCGGCGATGCCCTTGCCTACGCGGGGGATCCCGGCGAAGTCCCTGGCGAGCAGTTCGGGCGTTTCCTCTGGCAGCGTTTCCAGGCTGCGGGCTGCGCCCCGGTAGGCCCTCGACTTGAATTCCTCCTCGCCCAGAATGTCGAGCAGGTCGGCGGTACGTTCCAGGGCGCGAACGACGAGTTTGCGGGAGGGGAGGGGCGCGGTCATGTGGGCAGTCTACGGGCCAGCACCACATACCGCTCCTCGCGGTAAGGCATCCCCTGTGCGCCTGCCTGCGCGTCCCAGTCACTTTGCCGGGCTTCTTCTTGCATCCACTCGCAGCGGGTTTGCCAGTCGGCCCAGGTGGGCGCATGGGCCAGCACCGAGGCCTGCCACTCGCCCAGTATTTCCCAGCCCACCACCTGCAACCGTTCGGGCACCTGCGGCACGTGCAGGCGCGGCCCCACGTACAGAAAGCGGGCGTCGGGCGCGGCCAGTTCGGGCAGTCGCAGAATCACCGAGGTCGGCCCGCGCCGCGACACGATCAGATCGAAGGGGCCATTCAGGTCAGCGGGGATGTCCGTTTTGCCATTCCAAAGGTAGAAATCGGCGTTCGGTGCAGTGCGGCGGGCCAGCTCCAGCAATTCCGGTGAGAAATCGTAGGCGGCCCAGCGGGCGGCGACTGGCCCGAAACGCGCCGCATCCGGCCCGTGCCCGCAACCCGCTTCCAGCACCCGCGTTTGTGGCGTCAGCAGGTCGGAAAGCAGCAGGTCGAAGGTCAGTTCGGGGTCGGGGCCGCTCAGCGTGCGCTGCCAGGGGTGGACATACCCGCCCAGTTCGCGGGCGAGTCGGCCATAGCGTTCTTGCGCGGTTTCGGTTCGCCTCTCAGCCATGCCGTTTCCTTCCCCTATAGGTCACCACTTTTCCGCCCACATCCCGGATTTCCTTCACGGCGTCGGTGAAACGGTGCCCGACTTCTTCCGGTTTGTGCGCGTCGCTGCCCAGCACGAAGGGAATGCCGCGCTCGGTGGCGGCCCGCACGAGGTCGGGGGCCGGGTACGCCTCGGCTACAGGCTTGCGCCAGCCTGCCGTGTTGAAATCCAGCGCCAGCCCCGCCGCCGCCACCGCGTCCAGTGCGTCTAGCGCGGCGTAACCTTCCGGATCGCGGTGCCCGAACTTCTTGGGCAAATCCAGATGCCCAATCGAGTCGAACAGACCAGACTTTGCCGCGCCCACCGCCAGCGCGTAATAGTCGCGGTAAAGCTGCCCCAGGTCGCGGGCCTCGTACTCGTCCACGAATTCCGGATTGTCGAAGCCCCATGCGCCGAGGTAGTGAATGCTGCCGATGACATAGTCCCAGTCGTGCATTTCGAGTACCTGTTCCACAAACCGCTCGGTGCCGGGGTGGAAGTCGGCTTCCAGGCCCAGCCGCACTTCTAGCCGCCCGGCAAACTCCTGTTGCACGGCCTGAATCTCGGCTATGTAGTCCGGCAACTGCTCCAGCCGCATCCGCCAGGGCGCGTCGTACCAGCGCGGCATGGGCATGTGGTCGGTAAAGCAGAGGCCATCCAGTCCGGCGTCCAGCGCGGCCTGGGCGTACTCGCGGGGCGTGCCGCTGGCGTGCCCGCACAGGGGCGTGTGGGTGTGGGAGTCGTAGAGGCCGCTCATGCCGTCAGGATAGGGCGGTGGGGCCGCTAAGCTGGGTGCGTGTCCTACGCCGTCTATGTGGAAAGGTTCGGTGGCCCCGAGGTGCTGCGCTGGCGAAGCAGGCCAGAGACTCAGCCCTTTCCGCTGGCCGGGCAGGTGCGACTCGCGCTGGACTGCACCAGCGTCAATTACGCCGATGTGCTGGCCCGGCAGGGCAGGGGCGACAAGGCGGGGACGCCGCCGTTCATTCCCGGCCTGGATGCACTGGGGGTCATCACGGCGCTGGATGAGGGTGTTCGGGGTTTGGAAGTCGGGCAACGGGTCGCCTGTTTTCCGCTGGGGGGCAGCTACGCCGAGGACATCGTGGCCCCCGCCCACCTCTGCTTTCCAGTCTCGGCAGGCGTGCCCCGGGAGGCGGCGGCCAGCCTGACCGCGCTGGTGACGGCCTACAACATCGTCCACCACGCCGGGCGTGTGCGGGAGGGCGAAGACGTGCTGATTCACGCGGCGGCGGGCGGGGTCGGGCACCTCGCCGTGCAACTGGCGCGGCTGGCGGGCGCGGCCAGGGTCATCGGGGTGGTCAGTGGCCCGCAGCGGGCTGATTTCGTGCGCGGTCTGGACGCCGACGAGGTGGTGGACCGCCGCCAGGCCGACTTTGCCGAGCGGGTTCGGGCCGTGACGGACGGGCGCGGGGTAGACGTGATTCTGGATTCGGTCGGTGGCGAGACGACGGAGCGCGGCTTGGGCGTGCTCGCTCCTTTCGGGCGGCTGGTGCTCTACGGTCACGCGAGTGGGCAGGAGGCGCGGCTGGCGTCCAAACCGCTGCACCGCCAGAGCAAAGCCGTGGTGGGCTACAGCAGCGGACACCACCGGCAGGGTCGCCCGGAGGTCATTGAGCAGGCGGCAGCGCGGGCCTTCGAACTGGTGGCAGCAGGCAGCTTACGGGTCAAGGTCGGCGGCGAATTCGCTCTGGAAGACGCCGCGCAGGCCCACGCACGGGTGGAGCGCGGCGACGTGCTGGGGCGGGTACTCCTGCGTGCTTTGGCCTGACAGGCTGGGCGGCTGACGCTCCCTTCTCCCACGCCCTCTACACTGAGTGCCCTGATGAGTCGCCGACCCGCCGCCCTGATTTTTATTCTGATTACGGCCCTGATCGACATCATGGGCATCGGCCTCATCATTCCGGTGTTGCCGGGGCTGGTCAAACAGCTGGCGGGGTCGGAGACGGCTGGGGCGCAGTTTATCGGCGTGTTGACTTCGGCTTACGCGGTCATGCAGTTCGTGTTCGCGCCGATTCTGGGGGCGCTGAGCGACCGCTACGGGCGGCGGCCCGTGCTGCTGCTGGCGCTGCTGGGCATGGCGCTCGACTACCTCGTGCTGTTCTTCGCGCCGAATCTGTGGTGGCTGCTGGTGGGCCGCCTGATCGCCGGAATCACCGGGGCCAGCCTGACCGTCGCCAACGCCTACATCGCCGACGTGACCGCCCCCGAGGAACGCGCCAAGAACTTCGGGCTGCTGGGGGCGACCTTCGGCCTGGGCTTCATCCTGGGGCCAGCCCTGGGCGGGTGGCTGGGCGAACACGGCCTGCGGACGCCCTTCCTGGTGGCGGCCTGCCTGACGGCGCTGAACTTCGTGTATGGCCTGCTGGTGCTGCCCGAGTCGCTGCCTGCCTCGGCACGGGGGCAAAACCTCAAGCGCGAGAACCTCAATCCCTTTACCCCGCTGCGGGCGCTGACCGAGTATCCCATCCTGCGGAGCCTGACCGCCACCTTCGTGCTGCTGGGGCTGGCGGGGCAGGTCATCATGAGCACCTGGGTGCTGTACACCGAGGGCGTGCTGCGCTGGACGCCAGCCCAAAACGGCGTGGCGCTGGCCTTTTTCGGCGTGCTGACGGCGGCGGTGCAGGCCGGGCTGATTGGGCCTTTCATCGCCAGATTCGGAGAGCGGCGCACCATCATGACCGGACTGGTGGCGTCCATCGGTGAATTTCTGGTGCTGAGCGTGGCCCGCAGTACGCCCATGCTCTACGCCTCGCTGGTGGTGGGGGCGCTGGGGGGGCTGGCGCAACCCGCGCTGCAAGGAATGATTTCGCGGCAGGTTTCCGAAACCGAGCAGGGCCGGGTCATGGGGGCCATCACCAGCCTCAACAGTCTGGTCGGCGTGCTCGGGCCGCTGCTGGCGACCAGCGTCTTCGCCTATGGCCTGCGCTCCGATTTTCCCGGCGCGGCCTTCCTGATGGGCGCGGTGCTCTCGGTGCTCGGGGCGCTGCTGATTCTGGGCGTGCTGCGAAAGCTGCCGGAAACGGACAGGTAACGCTCAGCGCCGCTCCAAGCCTCCAGACTGGCCTAGACAGATTGAGAACTCTCTGCCCGTGAAGCGGACGCCCCAAGGCGTCGTATCAGGCGGCGTCCAGGGTCTTTTGCGCGAAAACGCTGGAGAGGCGCGTGCTTGTTCCAAACCTGGGAACAACGTTTTTACACTCGGTTCATTGAATTTGCCGCATGAGAAACCTAAGCTTCTCTTTGTTCAGGACAATTCCGCTCGTCGGGTACCGCTGCATGGCCACGCGTTAGGTCTGCGCCGCGTTCCCGCTCCGCTTCTTTCCCTGGCAGAGGAGGCTTTCTCTATGACGGTTCCGCATCCTTCACCCCCGCGCAACGCGGCCTACCGCGAGCTGATGCGCCAGAAGAACAGTTTCATGATCAGCATGACCATCGCGTTCATGGTGCTGTTTTTCCTGCTGCCGCTGCTGGCCGGGTTCAACAAGCCGCTGATGGCGACCAAGGTGTTCGGCAACGTCAATTTCGGCTACGTGCTGGCGTTCCTCGAATTCATCATGGGGTGGGTCATGGCGCAGATCTATGTGGCCCGCGCCCGCACCTTCGACCGTTTGGCACTGGAGGCCCAGCAATGACCTTTCTGATGGCGGCCATCATCGTCCTGCTGACCCTGGGGATTACCTTCTGGGCCTCGGGGCGCAACACTTCTGCCGGGGATTTCTATGTCGCCGGGGGCAAAATCACCGCCACCCAGAACGGCATTGCCATCGCCGGGGACTACATGTCGGCGGCGTCCTTCTTGGGCATCACGGGCCTGATTGCGCTGAACGGCTACGACGGCTTCATGTACTCGGTGGCGTGGTTCATCGCCTACCTGACGGTGCTGTTCATCGTGGCCGAGCCGCTGCGGAACCTGGGCAAATACACCCTGGCCGACATGCTGGTCTACCGCCTCAAAGACCAGAAGGTGCGCTTCTACGCGGCCTTTTCGACCATTGTCGTTTCGACCTTCTACATGATTGCCCAGGTGGTGGGCGCGGGCAGCCTGATTTCGCTGCTCTCGGGCGGGGCCATCAGCCCGACGCTCGCCATTCCGCTGGTCGGGGCGCTGATGATCGTCTACGTCGTGGTCGGCGGCATGCTGGCGACGACCTGGGTGCAAATCGTCAAGGCCATGCTGCTGATGTTCGCCACCATCGTGATGACGGTGCTGATTCTCGCCAAGTTCGGCTTCTCGTTCAGCAACCTGCTGGGCGAAGCCGCCCGCGTCAACGGCCAGGAATTCCTGGTGCCCGGTGCCAAATTCAAAAACCCCATCGACCTGATTTCGCTCTGCCTCGCGCTGGTGCTGGGCACCGCTGGTCTGCCGCACATCCTGACCCGCTTTTTCACCGTGCCCACCGCCCAGGACGCCCGCAAGAGCGTGGTCGTGGCGATGTGGCTGATCGGCGGCTTTTACGTCATGACCGCTTTCATGGGCAACGCCGCCAACGTGCTGGTCGGCAAGGACAAAATCATCGAGGCCAACGCCGCAGGCAACATGGCCGCGCCGCTGCTGGCCCAGGCACTCGGCGGGGTGGGAACGTTCACGGGTGAACTGTTCCTCGCCTTCGTGGTCGCCGTCGCCTTCGCCACCATTCTGGCGGTGGTCGCGGGCCTGACCATCAGCGCCAGCACGTCCTTCACCCACGACATCTACAACGGCGTGATGCGCGGCGGCACCGTCAGCGAGCAGGAGCAGTTCAAGGTGGCGCGGATGGCGACCATCGCGGTCGGCGTCATCTCCATCATCCTGGGCCTGCTCGCCAAAGACCAGAACGTGGCTTTCCTGGTGGCCCTGGCGTTTGCCATCGCGTCGAGTGCCAACCTCCCGGTCATTCTGTTCACGCTGTTCTGGCGGCGCTTCAACGCCACGGGCGCGGTGTGGGGCATCATGGGCGGCCTGATCGTCACGCTGGCGCTGATTGCCGTCAGCCCCAACATCATGGGCATCGACCCGCCCGAAAAGACCAAGGCCCGGCACCCCATTCAGGCCCAGGCGATTTTCCCGCTGGAAAACCCCGGCATCGTCAGCATTCCCGCCGGGTTTGCCCTCGCCGCCATCGGCACCATGCTGGGCAAGCGCCGCCCCGAGGACGACGAGAACTTCGAGGCCATGCAGTACCGCGCCTACACGGGTGCGGGGGTGGACGGCTCGGTGGCGGCCCACGACTGAGCGCATAAATACCGAGCGCCCAGAGAGGAAAGTTCGGCCCCTTCCCACACCGGGAGGGGGTTTTTGCCGTCTCCGTTATGCTG
>NZ_JAUNHK010000064.1:0-5126 GCF_030523985.1 Deinococcus sp. | reverse complement strand
AAAGTTCGGCCCCTTCCCACACCGGGAGGGGGTTTTTGCCGTCTCCGTTATGCTGCTGGGCATGTCCAACCCAGCCACAGCCAATCCCGTTCCTGCCATGCAAGCCGCCCTCGCGCAGACCGACCTGGGCGGCTGGCTGGTCTACGACTTCCAGGGCCTCAATCCCCACGCCCGCCGGGTGCTGGGCATTCCCGAAGGCGTGTTTTTGACCCGGCGCTTTTTCGTGTGGGTGCCGCGTGAGGGGCAGGCGGTGGTGCTGCACAACCACATCGAGGGCGGCAACTGGGGGCGGGTCACGCGGGACTGGGGCGCGAGTCTGCGTTCTTTCGGCTCGCACGCCGAACTCGACGCCGCCCTGCGGGACGTGGTGGCGGGGCAGTCGCTGGCGATGGAATACAGCCCGGACGGAGCGGTGCCGTATGTCAGCCGGGTGGACGCCGGAACCGTAGAACGGGTGCGCCGCGCCGGAGCCGCCCACATCGCCAGCAGCGCCGACCTGCTGCAAGCCTTCCTGGTCTGGACGCCGGACGACCTCGCCGCGCATCGCCGGGCCGCCGCCGTGCTGATGGAAGCCAAAGACGCCGCCTTCCGCCTCATCCACGAGCGGCTTCTGGCGGGCCAGCCTGTGACCGAGTGGGAAGTGCAGCAACTCATCATGGGACGCATTCACGCGGCGGGAATGCAGGCGGGGCACGACGTGAACGTGAGTTTCGGGGTCAACGCCGCCGACAGCCACTACGAACCGAGCGCCCAGAGCAGCGCGACGCTGGAGCCGGGGCAGTGCGTCCTGATTGACCTGTGGGCGCAGGAACCGGGCCGCCCCTTTGCCGACGTGACCTGGGTGGGCCACGCGGGCGAACCCTCGGCGGAATATCTGGACGCCTGGGCCGCCGTGCGTGCGGCACGCGACGCGGCAGTGGGGCTGTTGCAAGGCCGCGTGCAGGCCGAGGGCTACGGGCGCTTGCAAGGCTGGGAACTCGACCGCGCCGCCCGTGACGCGATGGGGGAGACGTGGAGCCAGTTTTTCCTGCACCGCACCGGACACGACCTGGGCGTGCAGATTCACGGGGCGGGAGCCAACCTCGACGACTACGAAACCCGCGATACCCGCACCCTCACGCCGGGCCTCGCCGTCACGGTCGAACCCGGCACCTACCCCGCCGCTCCTTTTTCTGCGGGTCGCGGGGGCTTCGGCATCCGTTCGGAAGTGGACGTGTACCTCGCGCCCAGTGGCCCCGAAGTCACCACCGACCCGCAGCAGTTTCCCTTCGTGCTGGGCACGGGTGACTGGGAAACGGTGCGGGCGCGGGGCTACGGCGAGGGGTAAAGGGGAGAGGGCAGAGGGTAGAGAGAAGAGGGTTTTGCCCTTTACCCTCTGCCCTCCACCCTTCACCCTCTGCGCGCCCTACTGCCGGGGCGGTAGCGTCAGCTCGGGGGGGAGCCAGGGGTTCGTCTCCGGCTGAGCCGGGTCGCTGGGGGCCGGTTCAGCCGGGGCTGCGTCGTCAGGTTGCACGTCGGTCGGGAACGCGTCCGTCGGCAAGGCGGGGTCAGTGGGCAGGTCGCCGGGCAGCGTTTCGGTGGGCGGTATTTCGCTCGGCGGCGGGTCGCTGGGAACGGGTTCGCTCGGCAGCGGCTCAGTGGGGTCAGGTTCACTGGGGCTCGGCTCAGGCGTGCTGGGCACAGTCCAGGGCAGGGTCGTGTCCGGGGAAGTCGGAGCGGCCTGTTCGGTCTGGGCGGGCGGTGGCGGGGCGGGCGTAGGTGTGGGTTCGGCTTCCGGCTCGGCCTCCCGCTTGCTGCCGTCGTGACCCACCGGAGCCTGATCGGCTTCCTCGGTGCGGAAGGCCATGTTCAGGCGGTAGTAGGTGCGGTACACGATGCCCTCGGGCGGCACGAAGGTCGCCGCCTCGCGCCCCGCCAGAGCGCCCGCCGTCGCCTGCTGCCAGACCGGGGTGGGAATGTCGCCGCTGTAGGCCCAGTTCGGCATGGCCCCGCCTTCCTGCTTGCCGACCCAGACTGCGCCGCTGGTCAGAGGAGTGACCCCCGCAAACCACAAGTCCTTGATGTCGTTGGTGGTGCCGGTCTTGCCGCCCACCTGCCAGCCCTCGATTCTGGCTTTGGTCGCCAAGCCGCCCTGGTAGGCGCTCAGGTCGTTCACCACGCCGCGAATCATGTCCAGGCCCAGCCACGCCACCCGCTTGTCCCACACCCGTTTGCCTACCGGGTCGGGGCGCTGGTAGAGCACTTCCCCCTGGGCCGACTCGACCCGGCGCACCGTGCTGGGCGCGTAGTACAGGCCGCCGTTGGCGAAGGGCGCGTAGGCCGCCGCCAGTTGCAGCGGGCTGGCCTCCAGCGTGCCGATGGTCAGGCTCAGGCCGCCGTCTCTGGGCGGGGTCAGGCCCAGGTCGCGCAGTTTGGCCTCGAAGGTCGGCACGCCGAGTTCCTGACCCATCCGCACGGTCGGCAGGTTGAGGCTGTGGTTGAGGGCGTAGCGCATGGAGACATATACGCCCGTCCACGTACCGGAGTAGTTCTTGGGCTGGTAGTCGCCGGAAATCGGGGCGTCCAGAATGGTGTCGCTCTGTTTCCAGCCTTTTTCCAGGGCCAGGGTGTACAGCAGCGGCTTGATGGAACTGCCCACCTGACGGCGGCTCTGGGTGGCGTTGTTCCACTCGTTGGGGCGTCCGCCCGTCAGTTTTTGCCCGACCAGCGCCAGCGCCTCGCCGTTTTGCGGGTTGACCAGCGCGATGCCCAGCGTGGCCCCTTCGGGCACCTGGGCGTTTCGGCTGGCCTGCTCGGCGGCCCGCTGCGCTTGCAAGTCCATCCCGGTAAAGATTTTCGCGCCGCCGTAGAGCGTGCCCCGGTCCACCTTGCCCGCCAGTTCGCGCTCTACTTCCTGGAGGTAGTAGAGCGAACGGTACTGCTGGCCCGGCGGCATCATGCTCACCAGGTTTTCCGCGAGGCGCGAGGGCCGCTCCAGCACGGCCGTCCTGACCGTGCCGTCCGTATTCCAGCCGATGCGCCAGCCTGCCGGATAAATCGGCGTAATCCAGGCTTGCTCGGCCTGCTGCTTGGTGATCTGCCCGTCCTCGACCATGCGCGTCAGCACCGAGCGCATCAGCGGGCGGTAGGCCTCGAAGTCCTTGTAGCGGCGGTTGGGGGCCGGGATGATGGTCGCCAGATACACGCTCTCGGCCAGATTGAGTTCCCAGGCTTCTTTCTTGAAGTAGGCCCGCGCCGCCGCCCCGGCCCCGATGATGTCCTGCGCTCCGCCGTCGCCCCAGTAGATGACGTTGAGGTAGGCATTGAGAATCTGGTCTTTGTTGAAGCGCTTATCCACCTGATAGGCCAGCACCGCTTCCTTGAACTTGCGCTCGGCGGTGCGTGCGCCCCCTAGGTCGCGCAGCAAGGTGTTTTTGACGACCTGCTGGGTAATCGAACTGCCGCCTTCGAGGTCGTTGCGCAGCAAGCCCTTGAGGAGCCCACGGGCCACGCCGATGGGGTCCACGCCGCTGTGCTGGTAAAAGCGGCGGTCTTCGCTGGCGACCACGGCCTTTTGCAACCACGAACTGATCTGCTTGGGGCCGAGCAGTTCACGGTTGACGTTGGTGCCGCTCGCCAGACTGGGCGAGAGCGTGCCGATCAGTTCGCCCCGGCGGTCGAAGACGCGGGTCTGTCCGCTGAAATTGATCACGTCCAGGTCGGAAACTTTGGGGAGGTCGCGGCCCCACAGCAGCCACATGCCGCCGAACACCAGTCCAATGGTCAGCAGCACGCCCAGAATGAGGGTGGGCAGGCAGCCGCAGCCCCGTGCCTGTCCCGAAGTGGGTGCCGGAGACGGCGGGACAGGCACAGGAGTGGGCGTGGGGGCCGGGGGTTGGCCCTGGGGCGAGCGCGTCATACGCCCACAGCATAGACGCCCATTCTGAAAGGCGCGTCAACCCTTTGGTGGAGACCACCCATCCGGCGGGAACGGCACGGGCGAGCCGCACCCTTGCTAGCATGTGCCCCACTGCCCGCGCTGGCGCGGAGGCCCAACCTATGACCCTGAATCCGAATACCCCGACCCCACCCGACCTTTCCCGCCTGTTCGCCCCCATCGTGCGCGGCGCAGGGCAGGCCATCGGGGACTACCGCATGATCGAGCAGGGGGACCGGGTCATGGTCTGCCTGTCGGGGGGCAAGGACAGCTACACCCTGCTGGACGTGCTGCTGCAATTGCAAAAGAAAGCCCCCATCGACTTTGAAGTGGTGGCGGTCAACCTCGACCAGGGGCAGCCCGGTTTCCCCAAGGACGTGCTGCCGCGCTACCTGACGGAACTCGGCGTGCGCCACGACATCCTGACCGAAGACACCTACAGCGTGGTCAAGGAAAAGACGCCCGAGGGCAAGACCACCTGTAGCCTGTGCAGCCGCCTGCGCCGGGGCATTCTGTACGCCCACGCCCGGCAAATCGGCGCAACCAAAATCGCGCTGGGGCACCACCGCGAGGACATCCTCGAAACGCTGTTCATGAACATGTTCTTCGGGGCGCGGCTCAAGGCCATGCCGCCCAAACTGCAATCGGACGACGGCAGCAACGTGGTTATTCGCCCGCTGGCCTACGTCGCCGAGGCCGACATCATCCGCTATGCCCAGGCCCGCGAGTTTCCCATCATTCCCTGCAACCTCTGCGGCTCGCAGGAGAACTTGCAACGCAAGGTGGTGGGCGAAATGCTCGAAGGTTGGGAACGGGCCAACCCTGGCCGCCTGCAAAACATCCTGCGCTCGCTGACCCGCGTGACACCCAGCCACCTGCTCGACCGCGACCTCTACGACTTCGCCTCGCTGAGCGTAACCCCGTTAGAGGGCGACACGGGCTTCGACGCCGAAACCTACCCCGACCGCGAATTCATGGCCGGACTGAGCGAAATGACCATGCTCTAGAGCATTTGACGTAAAAAATTGGTCTGGACGCCCCCTCACCCCTCGCTGCGCGAGGCCCTCTCCCACAAGGGGAGAGGGTCAAGAACGCAAGTTTCATTCTGTCAAATGCTCTAAGCGGGAGCCGTAAAAGTAAAGGAGGCCCCCCGCTCCCCCTGTCAAGCCCTCTGGCGACACCGCCCCAAAAAACCGTGAAACGCAGAATT
>NZ_JAUNHK010000063.1:3516-15936 GCF_030523985.1 Deinococcus sp. | reverse complement strand
TTCCGCGTTCGAGTACACGGTCACGCGGTAGCCCTGGTAGACGAAGTCCTGCGCGTCAGGCGACTCGCCCGCTTCCATGCCTTTCTGGAAGGCGACGGGGTCGGCCTGGGCCGCAAGGAGCGCGGTGGGCGCGTGGCAAATCAGCGCGGTGGGTTTGGCGGCGGCGTGGAACTGGCGCAGCAGGTCGCCAAGGCCGGGGTCCACCATCAGGTCGGTCATGGGGGCATGACCACCGGGCAGGAACAGCGCGGCGTAGCCCCCTATGCCCTCGGCGGCGACGGCTTCAGTGGTCCGAATGCTCGCGTGGCTGAGCAGGTCGGTCACGAACGCCTTGATTTCCTCGTGTTCTTCCTTGTTCTTGAAGAACATGGCGTTGTCGCTGTTCTGATCCATCGCGGGCACGTTGCCGCGAGGGGTGGCAATCACGAGTTCGTACCCCGCGTCGGTCAGGCGCTTGGCAGGCACGCCGAACTCATTGAGGAAGAAGCCGGTGTGGTGCATCTTGTGGCCTTGGAGCGCAATCTGCTGGGCGCTGGACATCACCACGAGGATGCGGTTGGAGGGGGTCGGCGTCGTCATGCCCGGAGCATAGCCCGCCCGCCTGCAATTCAGATGAAACTAAAGCAATGTGAAAAATAAAGTAATAAACGGACAGTATGAGGTATCTCCGGGGCGGCCTGCGGTTCGGCTATGGAGCATGACCGAAAACAGCTCTGGCCTCCCCGTCTCCCGGGCGTCCGTCGAGCGCGTCCCAGAAGCCGCACTGGTGCCGTCCGTCGAAGTTGGGTTGCAGGCTGGTGGCGCCGGGTTCCAGCGTCATCACGCGGGGGAAGGGCAGTTTGACCGGGGGCCACACCGTCAGGCCCAGGGCGGCGGGCTGACCGCTGCGGGCAAAATTCGTCCAGTATTCGCCCATCTGCCGCGCCAGTTTGGTCTGGGCGGGCGTGAACTGGGCCGGGTTGGACAGGCCCACCACCGGGGTTTCCAGCACGTAGGCCAGTTCTGCGCCGTGGTACGCGCCCAGCGCCGGAGCGTCCCTGATGCCGGGCAGCGAAAGGGGCGGGCGCGGGTCGCTGAATTCGTAGAAATAGGTGGCCTGCCGGGGCGCGAGTTGCGCGGCGAGCCAGGAAGTCGGGCAGGCGAACACCCGGTCGGTGAGCAGCCGGGTCAGGGCGCGAATGGGCGTTTCGTCGGGGCGGGGGGCGTACTGCCGGGCCATCGTCAGGGCGTGGCGGGGGTCGTAGAGGGCCAGCGCCGCGCCGTAGACCAGGCGGCTGCCGCGCACCGCAGCGGGCAGGTACGGCTCGAAAATCTGGCCTTCCTCGCTGTTGACGCCCAGCAGCGTCGGCACCGGGGCGGCCCAGCCGTCACGCAGCGCGGTCAGCGGGGGCAGCGGCACGAAGGCGTCCCCATGCACGGGCGGCAGCGGCACCGGGTCAATCACCGAGCGCCCCGGCACCCGCACCGCGCTGATTTCGGCCTGGGTTTTGCCGCGCAGACACGCCGCCACGTCCGCCCCGGTGCAGCGCAAAGCCTGGGCAAACTGCTGTCCGGCCCGCCGCGCCTGCGAAAGTGGCGTGGTAAAGACTTCGGAGGCACACGACCCGCTTTGCAAAATCGCCTTGTGAAAGAGTTTCTGGGCATTGGGCGCGACCATCAGCGTGCAGATGGCGGCGGCTCCGGCAGACTGGCCCGCCAGGGTGACGTTGTCGGGGTTGGCCCCCAGCGTCCCGGCGTTGCGCCGCAGCCAGCGCACCGCTTCCTGAATGTCCATCAGGCCGTAGTTGCCGTCGCCCACGCCCGGCACCGCCAGAAACCCGAACGGCCCCAAGCGGTAGTTGACCGTCGCCACCACCACGCCGTAGTCGCGGGCCAGCACCGAGCCGTCAAAGAGGCTGGCGTCGCCCCCGGTAAAAAACCCGCCGTGAACCCACACCACCAGCGGCGCATTTTTGGCGTTGGGCGGGCGGTAGATGTTGAGGGTCAGGCAGTCCTCGCTGCCCGAGCCGCCCTGGGCGCAGACCGGGCCGAACTTCCCCGCCTGCCGCTGCCCCTTCCACACGGGCGGCTGGGGCGGCTGCCAGCGCAGCGGGCCGACGGGCGGCGCGGCGAAGGGCACGCCCAGAAACTGCTCCACGCCGCTCTTCCGAAGCCCCACCAGCTTGCCCTGCGGCAGGCTCAGGGTCGGGACAGTCGCGGCACGTGCCAGCGGCAGCCCCGCGCACAGGCCGAGGGCGAGCAGGACGACCCGACGTTTCATGCGGTCAGTATTCCGGGTGGGTGATGAGGAATGGTCAGGCGAGTCTCAGGTGGGCGTCAGGAAGGCCGGAGCAGAGGAAGGGGGGAGAGGCCGCGCCCGGCATCTGGCACACTGGCCCTATGTCCGACTCTGTTTCTGCGGCGGCCCTGTCTGTTCCCGAACTGATTGCCAAAAAGCGCGACGGCGCGGCCCACACCCACGCCGAACTCGAAACCCTGGTGCTGGGCTTTACGCGGGGCGAGGTGCCCGATTACCAGATGAGTGCCTGGTTGATGGCGGTCTTCTTGCGCGGCATGACGCCTGAAGAGACCGCCGACCTGACCCTGGTGATGGCCCGCAGCGGCGACCAGCTCGACCTGGGCAGCCTGCAAGACACGGTGGACAAGCACTCGACTGGGGGTGTGGGCGACAAGACCAGTCTGGTGCTGACACCCATGCTGGCGGCGCTGGGGCTGACCGTCGCCAAGATGAGCGGGCGCGGACTGGCGCACACGGGCGGCACCATCGACAAGCTCGAAAGCATTCCCGGCTGGTCGCCCGACCTCTCCGAAGACCGTTTTCTGGCCCAGGCCCACGAGGTCGGCCTCGCCCTCATCGGGCAGACCAAGGACCTCGCCCCCGCCGACGGCAAGCTCTACGCCCTGCGCGACGTGACCGCCACCGTGCCCTGCTTGCCGCTGATTGCCAGTTCCATCATGTCCAAGAAGCTGGCTTCGGGAGCGCAAACCATCGTGCTGGACGTGAAAGTGGGCGCGGGAGCCTTTATGACCACCACCGAACAGGGCGAGGCACTGGCGCGGGCGATGGTGGACATCGGGCGGCGAGCCGGGCGCAATGTCCGCGCCGTGCTGACCGACATGGACACCCCGCTGGGCCACATGGCGGGCAACAGCCTGGAGGTGCAAGAAGCCCTGGCGACCCTGCGCGGCGAAGGCCCCGCCGACCTGACCGAACTGTGCGTGACCCTCGCCGTCGAAGCCCTGGTCGCGCATGGTCAGGACGCCGCCGAGGCCGAGCGGCGGGCGCGCCGAACTCTGGCGGACGGCTCGGCCCTCGCCAAATTCCGCGCTTTCGTGGCGGCCCAGGGCGGCGACCCGGCCTATGTGGACGCCCCTGAGCGCCTGGACGTGGCCCCCGACCGTGCCGAGGTGCAGGCCGAGCGCGGCGGCTTCGTGGCCCGCGTGGACGCGCTGAGCGTGGGCCGGGCGGTGCTGGCGCTGGGGGGCGGGCGCGAACGCAAGGGCGAAGCGATTGACCCCGGCGTGGGTGTCGAACTGCTCAAAAAGCCGGGCGAGCGGGTGGAGGAGGGCGAGGCGGTGCTGCGCCTTTACCACCGCGCCGGACGCGGCCTGGAACGCGCTCAGGCGCTTCTGGAAGCGGGGCTGGGACTTGCCGACAAAGCGCCTGCCCCCGAACAGCTGATTCTGGGCCGGGTCAACTGAGGCCGCCTTGGGGAAGGGGCTGCGCCTGCACGACCTCTGGTCACGAGTCAGGCCAGGTGCTCGGCCCCGCCCAAGTACCTCTGTCCCCCCGACGATAGCGCCAACCCGACTCACATCTATAGTGACCCATGTCCCCGTCCTTTTACGACCCCAGAGAGCGTGACCCCAGCCTCAGCCGCCGCCCGCAAAATCGCCAGGACGACGACTGGATTCGGGCGCTGCTGCTCCGGGGGCGCGTGGCCCGCATCGCGACGGTGTGGCAGGCCGAGGACGGCGCGGCGTGGCCCTTCATCACGCCGCTGGCCTACGTCTACCGCCCCGAGCAGAACGACCTGATTTACCACACCAACGTCGTCGGGCGGCTGCGGGCCAATACCGCTCAGGCGCACCCGGTCACGCTGGAAGTCTCGGAAATAGGCGACTTTCTGCCCAGCAACTCGCCGCTGGAACTGACGGTGCAGTACCGCAGCGTCATCGTGTTCGGTCAGGCAGAGATTCTGCAGGGCGAAGACGCCCGCGCTGCCCTCACCACCCTCTCCGAGCGCGTCTTTCCGGGCCTGAAGGTAGGCGAGACGACCCGGCCCATCAGCGACGAAGACCTGCGGCGCACCAGCGTGTACCGCCTGAGCATTCAGCACTGGAGCGGCAAGGAAAACTGGGCCGAGCGGGCCATTCAGGAAGACGGCTGGCCCGCGCTGGCCGAACACTGGTTCGGTGCATGACCCGCCGCGACCTGCGTGACCTGTTTCTGCTTTCGGCGTTCTGGGGCACGTCGTTCCTGCTCATCAAGTGGGCCGGGCACGACTTTCCGCCCGTGTGGGTGGCGCTGCTGCGCTCGGTCTTCGGGGCGGCGGTGCTGTTGCTGGTGCTGTGGGGGCGGCGTCTGCCCCTGCCGCCGCGTTCCTTCTGGCCCACGCTCACCCTTCTGGCCCTGCTCAACAACGCCTTTCCCTGGCTGATGTTCGCGCTGGGCGAGCAGACCGTGAGCAGCAGTGTCGCCAGCATCCTCAACGCCACCACGCCGCTGTTCACCCTGCTCATTACGGTGGGCCTGGGCGAGTCGCGGCCCTCGCTGCAACTGGGTCTGGGCGTGCTGCTGGGGCTGGCGGGCGTGGCGCTGACGGTCTCGGGCGGCCTCAGCGGGGGGCAGGTGTCGCTGGTGGGCGCTTTGCTGATTCTGGCCGCAGCGCTCAGCTACGGCTTCGGCGGCGTGCTGGGCAAGAAAAAGGCAGTGGGCCTGACGCCGCTCAGCTTGGCGGCGGGGCAGTTGCTCCTGTCCACGCTGCTGCTTTTGCCGTTCGCCGTGTTCGGGGCGCATCCCGCCCACGTCGGTCTTCAGGCGTGGGGCGCGGTGGCGGCGCTGGGCATCTTCGGCAGCGGGCTGGCCTACCTGCTCTTTTACAGCCTGCTGGCGCGGGTGTCGCCCACCCAGGCCTCGGCGGTGACTTATCTGCTCCCCATCTGGGGCCTGCTGTGGGGGTTCCTGGCAGGCGAACACGTCGGGCTGACCTCACTGCTGGGCGTCGCCGTGGTGCTGGCGGGTGTGGTGCTGCTGAACGTGCCGTCCCTGCGCCGGGCAAGCTGAAGTCGGGACAGAACGAGGGGGCCGGAGACTCTGGTTCTCCGGCCCCCTCGCGTTGTGTTTATGCTCAGAAAATGCGCGGATTGGGCGCGATGTCGAGCGTGTTGTCGAAGTCCGTTTCGTCGGCCCAGACCTTCATGTTGACCAGTTTGGCGCTGCCGAAGGAGGTGGTGAAGGCCACGTCGGAAGCGTCACGGCCCTGGGCAATCAGCACGCGGCCCGTGCGGGGCTGGTTGTGGCGGGCGTCGAAGGTGCGCCACTCGCCGTCGATGAACGCCTCGAACCAGGCGTGGAAGTCCATCGGCACGGGGTCCGGCGGATAGTCGATGTCGGGCATATAGCCGCAGACATAGCGGGCCGGAATGTTGAGCGCCCGGCAAAACGCCACGCCCATGTGCGCGAAGTCGCGGCAGACCGCTCGCCCGCTGCCCAGCGCCTGCGACGCGGTGGTGGTCGAGTTGGAGCCGTAGCCGTAGGCACAGGTGTCGTACAGGTAGTCGCACACGGCCTGCACCTGCGCCCAGCCCCCCTGAATGCTGCCGAACCGCTCCCACGCCTCGTTGCTCACCAGGTCGCTGTCCACGTAGCGGCTGGGCAGGAGGTACTGCAAGGTTTCGTCGGGCAGTTCCTCGACCATCATCTTGCGCAGGTGGGGGTACTGCGGGTCGGGGGTGCGCTCGACTTCGGCAATCAGGTCGTGCCCGATGACGAATTCGCCCGGCTGCGCGACGATGCGCCACACGATGTTGCCGTGGGTGTCGGTGTAGGTGTGGATGCCCTGGGCAGCGGCGAGGGGACGCTGTTCGATGATGCGCTGGCGGGTTCCGGTGGGAAACAGGCGCTCCTGGGGCTGAACCACGAAGAGCATGGGCGTGGGATAGGGAACCTCGAACGTCAGGGAAAATCCGGCCCGGACGCGCACAGGTTTGGTAAACGGGGACTCCTGGGCAGGGTGGTGGGTCATTGTCCTTTACAGTTTGACGCTTTCTGGCGCGGGCACATTGAAATGCCTATCCCATATGCCAAGTTGTCTCCAGCCCAGCACCTTTTCGACCAGGCCCAGTCTCCAGCCCACGGCGGGCAACCTACGCTCGGCGGCACAGTCGGGCTGACCGTCAGCCTCTACACTCGCCCCATGCCCAACCGCCTTGCCTTTGAGACCAGCCCATACCTGCTGCAACACGCCGAAAACCCGGTGGACTGGTGGCCCTGGGGAGAGGCCGCCTTCGAGGAGGCCCGCCGCCGCGACGTGCCGGTGCTGCTGAGCGTGGGCTACAGCACCTGTCACTGGTGCCACGTCATGGCGCACGAGTCGTTCGAGGACGAGGCCACCGCCGCGCTGATGAACCAGCATTTCGTCAACGTCAAGGTGGACCGCGAGGAAAGGCCCGACGTGGACGCGGTCTACATGGCGGCGACCCAGGCGCTGACGGGGCAAGGCGGCTGGCCCATGACGGTGTTTCTGACACCCGGCGCCGAGCCGTTTTATGCAGGCACCTACTTTCCGCCGCGTGAGGGTTACGGCCTGCCCAGCTTTGTCCGCCTGCTGAGCAGCATCGCCACCAGCTGGGAGCAGCGCCGCCCCGACCTGCTCGCCAATGCCGGGGCACTGACCGAACACATCCGCGAAGGCAGCCAGCCCCAGCCGCGTGAGGGCGAGCTGCCCGAAGACGCCCTGGCCCGCGCCGTCGCCCACAGCGCCCGCATGTACGACGCCTCACTGGGCGGCTTTGGCGGTGCGCCAAAATTTCCCGCGCCAACCCACCTCGATTTTCTGCTGACCCAACCCGACGGGCAGGACATGGCGCTGCACACGCTGACCCGGATGCTGGCGGGCGGCATTTATGACCAACTGGGCGGCGGGTTTCACCGCTACTCGGTGGACGCGCAGTGGCTGGTGCCCCACTTCGAAAAGATGCTCTACGACAACGCGCAACTGGTGCGGACCCTGCTGCGGGCCTACCAGCGCACGGGCCAGGAGGAGTTCGCCCAGGCCGCCCGCGAAACCCTGAGCTATCTGGAACGCGAAATGCTCGCTCCAGAAGGCGGGTTTTACTCGGCCCAGGACGCCGACACGCCCACCGAACACGGCGGGGTGGAGGGCCTGACTTTTACCTGGACACCCGACGAAATCCGCGAAGTGCTGGGCGGAGACTCTGACCTCGCGCTGCGCTACTGGAACGTGACGGAGGGCGGCAACTTCCGCGACCCGCACCAGCCGAGCTACGGCAGCCGCAACGTGCTGCACACGCCCACGCCGCTGCACGAGTTGGCGCGTGACCTGGGGGATGATGTCCCCGAGCGTTTGCAGGCCGCCCGTCAAAAGCTGTTCGCGGCCCGTCAGTCGCGCACCCAGCCCCACACCGACGACAAAATTTTGACTTCCTGGAATGGGCTGGCCCTGGCTGCCCTTGCCGACGCGGGGCGCATTCTGGGCGAAGGGCGCTATCTGGAACTGGCCCGCCGCAACGCCAAATTCGTGCGCGAGCAGATGCGGCTGCCGGACGGCACCCTGCGCCACACCTTCAAGGACGGGCGGGCCAGTGTGGAAGGGCTGCTGGAAGACCACGCCCTCTACGCGCTGGGGCTGGTTGCTCTGTATCAGGCGGGCGGCGACCTCGCGCACCTTCACTGGGCGCGGGAACTCTGGGGCATCATTCGCCGCGATTTCTGGGACGACAGGGCAGGCGTGTTCTTTTCCACAGGCGGGCAGGCCGAGGGGCTGCTGACCCGTCAGGCGCAGTTTTTCGACTCGGCCATCATCAGCGACAACGCCGCCGCCGCGCTGCTGGGCGTGTGGATGGGACGCTACTTTGCCGACGAAGACGCTGAAGCCGTGGCCCACCGCACTGTCCAGAGCTTTCACGCCGAGATGCTCGCCGCGCCCACGGGCCTGGGAGGACTGTGGCAGGTCGCCGCCTTCCTGCGCTCGCCCCACAGCGAGGTCGCCATCATCGGTACGTCCGCCGAGCGTCACCCGCTGGAACGCGAACTGGCGCGGCATTTCCTGCCCTTCACCGCGCTGGCCCCGGCAGAAACGGGCGCGGGGTTGCCCGTCCTGGAAGGGCGTGAGGGCGGCGGCACGGCGTATGTCTGCGTTCACCACGCCTGCCAGTTGCCCACGGGGGACGCGGCGGAACTGGGGCGGCAGGTGGGGGCGTTAGAGGGTTAAGGGGAACCTTTCGCCCCTGGCCCGCGTACCTTAAAGGCAATGACTCCCCAACTCCAGATTGGTGAAAAACGCAAATTGGCCGACCTGCTGCCCGGCCTGGGCCTGCGCGTTCAGGTGCAGCACGACCTGACGGGCGCGGACGTGAGTGCCTTCGGCCTCAGCAGCGAGCGGCGGCTGGAAGATGACCGTTATTTCGTCTTCTACAACCAGCCCCAGAGTCCGAACGGCGAAATCCGCCTGGTCAGCGAGGGTGTTTTTGAGGTGAATCTGGCGGCGCTGCCCGCCAGCGTGAGCCGCATCGTCTTTGCCATCACCCACGATTCGCAGCCGCTGAGCGCGTTAGGTCATCTGCGCCTGACGCTGGCGGGAGCAGACGGCACGCCCGCCGCCGAGGTGCTGCTGACGGGCGAAAAACTGGCAGGCGAGCGGGCGCTGATGCTGGCCGAGCTTTATTTGCATGGTGGCGAGTGGCGCGTCACCAATGTTTCGCAAGGCTTTAACGGCGGCCTGGACGCACTGCTGCGTTCCTTTGGTGGCGAGGTGGCCGAGGAAGGAGCCGCCGCGCCCTCGCCTGTTGCACCTCCCGCTCCTGCTCCTGTCGCGCCGCCTGTCTCCAGCCCCGCGCCCGTTCCGACGCCTGCGCCGCTCACCCCGCCTTCCGCGCCTGCGTCCGTGCCCAACCTGGGCCGTCACAGCCCGCCGCCCGCTCCGGCTCCCACTTTCGGGTCGGGCCAGGAGCCGCCCATGTCGGGCCTGGAAAGCTCGCTGGGCGACTTTTTGCGGGGCAGTGCCGAGCAAGACCGGCCCGGCGACGTGTTCGAGCTGGAATCGGGCAAGATGCTGGAAGTCAAGGTGCGGGGCCGCGTCTGGAGCAAGATGGGCGCGATGGTGGCCTACCGGGGCCGTCTGGAGTTCAACCGCGCCAGCACCCTCAGCGACCTGATGGGTCATATGCGCGGCGGCAACATGGGCGGCATGCTCGGCGGCCTGATGAACGCCGCCGTTCGCATGGGCAGTGAGGAAATGGGGCCGCTGGTCGCCATTGAGGGCCAGGGCATCTGTTATCTGGCTGACCAGGGCAAAGACATCAGCATCATTCGGCTGGAGGGGGACGCGCTGAATGTAAACGGCAACGACCTGCTCGCCTTTGAGGACACCGTGCAGCACCAGATCACCATGCAGCGCTCGGTGGCGGGCATGATTTCAGGCGGGCCGTTCAGCGTGCGGGTGCAGGGCCACGGCCTCGTCGCCATCCTGTCGCACGGGCAGCCGCTCACGCTGCGGGTCACGCCGCAAGAACCCGTCTTCACCGACCCCAACGCCACGATTGCCTGGAGCGAACACCTCCAACCCGAACTGTTCGTTGACCAGGACTTGCGGGCCATGTTCGGGCGCGGCGGCGGCGAAACCTACCGCATGGCCTTCCGGGGCAGCGGCTTCGTGGTGGTGCAGCCCTACGAGGAAGTGCCCGTGATGGGGACGATGCACTGAAGGGGGGGAGGGCAGAGGGTGGAGAGTTGAGGGGCAAAATGACGCTTTGTAGAAGCTCCTCCTGCTTGCCATGAGCTATGGGCCATGAGCGGTGAGTGGTTCACTCAGGGCTCATGGCCCATAGCTCAGAGCCCGATACTCGCGAGCAACTTCGCAGGTTATCAACAGCTGTGGATAATGCTTTCAAGAGCAGGGGTTTAGACGTTTCCACGTTCGACGTTTTCACAGCCGACCACCGTGCTTTTTGTGGCGGTCGTTCTCAGCGCACCAGTTCCTGCACGCCGTCCGGCGCGGCGACGAAGGCCCGCTCTGCCATGCCCAGAAACAGGCCCGTGTCCACCACGCCCAGCGTGCCCTTGATGCGGCGTTCGAGGTCGCGGGCGTCGAAGTCGGCGGGCAACTGGGCGTCGAAGATGTAGTTGCCGTTGTCGGTGACGTAGTTCTGTGCTCCGTTCATCCGCAGCCGTCCGCCGGGCAGGAATTCGCGCAGCCGCTCGACCGTGGACAGGAAGCCGAACGGCACGATTTCGATGGGCAGGGGCGCTTTCTCGCCCAGCTTTTGCACCAGCTTGGTGTGGTCGGCAATGATAATCAGGCGCCTCGCCTGCACTTCGGTCACTTTTTCGCGCACCAGTGCGCCGCCCAGTCCCTTGACCAGATCCAGATTGGGCGCGATTTCGTCGGCCCCGTCAATGGCGATGTCGAGCGGGCGCGGGTCGAGCGGTTCGGTGGGAATACCGACCTCGCGGGCCAGTTGCTCGCTCGCCTCGCTGGTGGACACGCCCACGATGCCTGTCAGTTCGCCCGCCGCCAGCTTGCGCCCGATTTCTTCGATGGCGTATTTGGCGGTGCTGCCCGTGCCCAGGCCCACGCGCTGCCCGCTGCTCACCAGGGCGACGGCGCGCAGGGCGGCTTCTTTTTTGAGTGCTTCGAGGTTGGTCACGGAGTCGCTCATGCTTGTTCCTTTGCCTTCAGGTCTTTTTCGATGGCGGTGGCCACCGCGTCGGCGTGTCCATCTACCTTGACCGCCAGCCACGACTTGACCAGTCGCCCGCTGGGGTCAATGAGGAAGGTCTGCCGCTTGACGCCTTCGGTGGTCTTGCCGTACAGCGTCTTGGGGCCGTAGCTGCCGATGGCCCGCAAAAATTCGGCGTGCGGGTCGCTCAGCAGCGGAAAGGGAAGACTGTATTTTTCGGCAAACTTCTGGTGGCTGGCGGCGTCGTCCCGGCTGACGCCCAAAATCGCCGCGCCGTGTTGCCTGAGCAGTTGGTGGTCGCGGAAATCGCACGCCTCGCGGGTGCAGCCGGGGGTGTCGTCCTTGGGGTACACGTACAGCACGACGTATTTGCCCTCGTACTGGCCCAGGGTGTGCAGGTTGCCCCCCGCATCGGGCAGCGCGAATTCGGGGAAGGGTTCGCCGGGTTGCAGGCGATGGGGTTTGGGAAGGTCGGTCATCTCGGCTGGAAGTCTAATACTGATTCCGATTGAAGTCCCCCACGCTGGGGGATGAAATCCGACTGAAAGGAGTAAGAACGAGATACGGATTTTGCGGTATGGAGCCATAGGCGGTTCTTTCCCGACTATGGCGGAATGGAGCGGAATCCGTATAAGGGTTCGGCCCTCAGCCCTTGGGGTACAGCACCGCCTGGGTGCATCGGAACAGCGCCATCACGTCGCCCTTTTCGTTCCTGACTTCGGCGTCCCAGACCTGGGTGGTGCGCCCGGCGTGAACCACGCGGGCCTCACAGGTCACGCCCCCCTGGCGCGAGGTGTCCAGATGGTTCGACTTGAGTTCGATGGTGGCAAAGCCGCTGGCCCCCTCCGGCAACAGGATTCGTGTGCCGTAGCCGCAGGTGGTGTCGGCGAGCGCAATCACCGAGGCGGCGTGCAAAAAGCCGTTGGGCGCGAACAGTTCGGGTCGCACCGTGAGTTCGGAGCGCAGCAGGCCCGGCTCGACGTGGGTAAAGCGCAGGCCGATGAGACCGGGCAAAAAGCCCTCGCCACGCTCGTTGAGTTCTTCCAGGGTGGGGACGGGACGCATGCCCCTCATGGTAGTGGATGAGGGCCAAGCCAGGAGCCGTGGACTAGGGCATGGCGCTCGACTGACCTATGCAAAAGCCTTCAAGTGCGTCGGCATCACTTTTTGCCGCTGAGACGGGATTCCTGACAGGTCGGCACCTCTTGTTCTGCTCCAGCGCCGGGTCTCAGGGCCACAGCCGCCCCATCCACCCGGCGGGGGAGGTCGCCTCGCCGCGCACCCGGATTTCCAGGTGCAGGTGCGGCCCGGCGCTCAGGCCGGTGGTGCCGACCTCGCCCACCTTCTGCCCCCGCGTGACTTTCTGGCCCGCCTTCACGATCACCTTGCTCTGGTGAAAGTACAGGCTGACCACACCCGCCCCGTGGTCGATGACGACCAGTCCGCCGCGCACCGGGTACTTGCCCGCCATCACCACCGTGCCGTCGTTGACCGCCA
>NZ_JAUNHK010000063.1:0-3416 GCF_030523985.1 Deinococcus sp. | reverse complement strand
CCGCCGCGCACCGGGTACTTGCCCGCCATCACCACCGTGCCGTCGTTGACCGCCAGAATCGGTGTTCCCACAGGCGCGGGGTAGTCGGTGCCGTAGTGGTAGGCCACCTTGCCGCCCTTGACATAGGTGCGGGGCTGCCCGAAGCCGCTGCTGACGCGCCCCACGTTCGCCAGTGGCGCAGCGAAGGGTTTGGTCCAGGCCTGCGGCGTGCGGCGGTTGTACGCCTGCTCCACGGCGGCGTCCTCGGCGGCGCGGGCGGGGTCCACCAGCACCTTGCTGACACTCGGCGGCAGGTTGAGGTGCTGGGTGGGCTGCCCCAGGCTCCTCACCGGAATCTGGCCCTTGACCACGCTGTCGCCCAGCCGCACCTCGTACACCACGGGCGTTTCCTTGCCCAGCACCACCCGGCCCGGCACGACGTACTCGCCCGCCGCGCCCACAGGCCGCAGTTCTTCGTTCGGCTGCCGCACGTCCTCACCGACCTCGCTGGGAAAGCGCACGGTGGTTTCGCCGGCTCGCTCGCCGCTCAGCCGCAGCACGAAGCCGTCGCCCATCCGCAGACCCTTGGGCGCGGTGATGGTGACCCCCGGCAGCTTCAGCACGTGGGCAGAAGTGGCGACGGTGGGCAGCTTGACCGTAGGGGCAGGCGGCGCGGTGGGTTTGGGAGCATTGGGGGCGGCCTCACCCGGCAACCGGATGACCTGCCCCACGCGCAGTTCTGGGCTGCTCAGGCCGTTGAGCCGCAGCAGTTCGTCCACCGACACGCCACTGGCGCGGGCCAGGGAGTAGAAGGTGTCTCCCTTCTTGACGGTGTAGGCCGAGGCGGAAACCGAGAGCAGGGCGGCGAGAAGCAGGAAACGGGCCTTCATGCCCCCGAAGATACCGGGCGGTGGGTGAGAAGACGGGGCGGCGCTACCCCCCTGACTACTCGGCGCCGTGCAGCACGAAGCCGTGCAGGGGCGGCAGGGTCACGAACTGCACCCAGTCGCCTGCCCGCACGGGGGGCAGCGGCGCGAAGGCGGCCAGCACCAGTGGCACCCGTGCCTGCACCACCCAGACGCGCCGACTGGCCTCCAGCACCTGCCCGCACCCGCTGAGCGCCGATACGCCCTGCACGCTCAGGCTTTCTTCGGCGGGGCTGCCCAGCACGGCGGTCTGGGCCGGGTCGAGCATCCCATGAACGACCACCCGCGCCGCGCCGGGCCGGGCCGCGTAAGGGCCGCAGCGGTCGAACAGGTACAGCACCCGGCCCCCCGCCACGAATTCCAGCAGCGGGCTGCCCTCACGTTGCGGGTACAGCTCGCCCGTGGCGGCGTAGGCGGCAAAGCGGTCGGCGAACTCCTGCTCGGACGTTTCCAGGGTGCGCTCTGTGGTCAAACCGGGTCACCCGGCAAACAGGCAAGGGGGGACAGGAGCATGGGGTTCATTTTAGGTCTTCGGCCCCTTGCTGCGCTGCCCGCTGCTCCAGCCAGTCCAGCGTGGGCAGCTCGGCCCCCAGTGCCAGCAGCGTGGCGTCGGCCCGTTCCAGCGCAAAGGTGCCTTCCACCTCGCGCAGTACGTGGATGGACACCAGTCCGTAAAGCCGCTCCAGCCGCGCCCAGTCCAGGCTGCCGGGAGGGGCGGCGTCCCGTGCGCGGGCCAGCCACGTTCTCGCCGCGTGTTCGTCGCCTTCCACGAACGCGGCGGCGGCCCCGGGCGGAATCCAGTCCAGGTTCAGCCCAGGCTGCGCCATACCACGTCCATCAGCACCCCGAGCAGCATGGTGACGGCCAGCCACATGTTGGCATCGAAAAAGGCCACGTTGACCCGGCCCAGGTCGTCGGGGTCCACGATGGCATGCTCGAACAGCAGGATGGCCCCCATCACCAGCGCGGCGAGGTAGTACCACACGCTTGCCCCGGCCAGCACGCCGACCAGCAGCAAGAGCCCGAAGGTGAGGGCGTGGCTGACCGCCGCTATCCGCAGGGCCGCCGGAATGCCGAAGCGCGAGGGAATGCTCTTGATGTTGTTGGCGCGGTCAAAGGCGTAGTCCATCGTGGCGTAGATGGTGTCCAGGCCGATCATCCAGAAGATGACCACCGCCCACAGCGCCCAGGCCACGGGATGAAACTGCCCCGTCACGGCAATCCAGCCGCCCGCCGCCGCCGCCCCGTCGGTAATGCCCAGCCAGGCGTGACACAGCCAGGTAAATCGCTTGGTGTAGGGGTAGCCGATCAGGAAAATCAGCGCCAGCGGCAACAGCGCCACGCACAGGGGGTTGAGCTGCCACGCCGCGAACAGCAGCACCACCACGCTGACGCCCACCAGTGCCCAGGCCTGCGCGGGGCTGACCTTGCCGCTCGGCACTTCGCGGCCCGCCGTGCGCGGATTGCGGGCGTCTATGGCCCGGTCAATGACGCGGTTGGCGGCCATCGCTGCCGTGCGGGCCGCCGCCATCGCCACCGTGACCCAGAAGAAGGTGGAAAAGCCCGGCCACCACGTCCCGTTTTGGGCCAGACTCGCCAGCAACATGCCCGCGTAGGCGAAGGGGAGCGCGAAGACGGTGTGCTCGAATTTGACCAGTTCCAGGTAGGTTTTGACGGGTTTTCCGTCTCGGGCGGCAGCACTCACCCGCTCAGCATAAACCTTCGCTAAGCGTTTTGGCTCAGGCAGAATTCATGCGGCCTGCTATAGTGGTTCGGTGCTGCAAGGCACCCACTGGGGGTGACCCGGTTTCGACAGGGGAACTGAAAGTGATGTTGCGTGTCGAGGTGCCGTTGGCCTCGTAAACAAACGGCAAAGCCATTAACTGGCAACACTGAATACGCTCTCGCTGCTTAAGTGAGATGACGACCGCGCAGCCCGGCCTTTGGCGTCGCGGAAGTCACTAAAAAAGAAGGCTAGCCCAGGCGACTCTCCATAGCCGACGGCGAACATTCATGGAGCTACGGCCTGCGAGAACCCGCCCGCTGGTGAGCGCAGGCCCGACAATCAAACAGCGGGATACACACGTAGACGCACGCTGGACGGACCTTTGGACGGCGGTTCGACTCCGCCCACCTCCACCACCGAACCTCGCCACACGGCGGGGTTTTCTTATATACTCCCCCCGCTGCGTCGGGATGGCGGAATGGTAGACGCATTCGACTTAAAATCTCTGGTCTGCCAGTGCCTGCAAGTTTTTGCTGTCTCACACAGCATAAATGCCGTCTGTTCAGTACCGCAGATGCATATTAACACCGTTAGACTAACGATTCCAGACTCATAGGGTAGGGTCTGATTTTTCATATCTAATGGATATTAGGTAAGAAAGAATCTGAGGCTGTGAAAGGTGCAACTACCCTGCTAGAGAAAGGTCACAGGCGGCTCTAGAATTAAATATGTATCTGATTAGCGGCTGAGGCTGACCAAGACCTCAACTGGGTCTTGACCGCGCA
>NZ_JAUNHK010000062.1:14002-16035 GCF_030523985.1 Deinococcus sp. | reverse complement strand
CTGTAGCCCCGTGCGGCGGCGGCCTTGGTGGTTTCGGCGTGCCACACCGTCTTGGGCATCATCTCGGCATACAGGCGCAGGATGATTGAAAGGGTGTCGTAGCTGTCGAAGACGCCTTCCTTGTCCTCCTGCAAGTCCTTGTTGTAGGCCAGCGGCGTGCCCTTGACCACCGTGAGCAGGCCCATCAGGTTGCCGAACACGCGCCCCGCCTTGCCGCGTGCCAGCTCGGACACGTCGGGGTTTTTCTTCTGCGGCATGATGGAGCTGCCTGTGGTGTGAGAGTCAGGGAGGGTGATAAAGCCGAACTCGAAGGTGGAGTACAGAATCAGTTCTTCGGACAGGCGCGAGAGATGCGCGGCCAGAATCGCACAGGCACTCAGGAATTCCAGCGCAAAGTCGCGGCTGCCCACCCCATCCAGGCTGTTGGCAGTCGGACGGGCGAAACCCAGGGCTTCGGCGGTGGCGTGGCGGTCAAGAGGCCAGGGCGTGCCCGCCAGCGCCGAGCTGCCCAGCGGGCTTTCGTCCATGCGCTCGGCAGCGTCGCGGAAACGGCCCTCGTCGCGCTCCAGCATCGCCACATATGCCATGAACCAGTGAGACAGCAAAATGGGCTGGGCCACCTGAAGGTGCGTGTACCCAGGCAAGATCACCTCGGCCTGCAAGTGCTTTTCGGCCTCCGCCAGCATCACGGCGCGGAGCTGTCGCGTCAGGTCGGCCAAATCCAGCGCGGCTTCCTTGGTGAACAGCCGGAAATCCAGCGCCACCTGGTCGTTGCGGCTGCGGGCGGTGTGCAGCTTGCCCGCCACGGGGCCGATGCGGTCACGCAGCGCGGCTTCCACGTTCATGTGAACGTCCTCGCGGTCAAGTCGCCACTCGAAATTTCCGGCGCGGATGTCCTGCAACACGTCATTTAGGCCGTCCTGAATCTGCCCCACTTCCTCGGCGCTCAGAATGCCCTGTTTGCCCAGCATCGCCACATGTGCCAAAGAGCCGCGAATGTCCTGCTCAGCGAGGCGCTGGTCGAAGCCCACCGAGGCGTTGAAGAGTTCCACGAGTTCGGCGGTGGCCTCCGCAAAACGCCCGCCCCAGAGTTTAGTTTCCTGTTTTTGGTTGGTCATATGTTTCCTTCGGAAAGTACGCGCTGGGCGGTGTACGGGACGCGGTGGCCTGAACTCACCGCGCACGTCTTACCGCTCACCGCGTACCTCTTTGGCCAGCACCACGGGCCGCCCGTTTTTGCCGCTGCTGTACGCATAATCTTCGTCTACCTGCCTGTAGCCCAGCCGCTCGTAAAAAGGCACTGCGCCCAAGTTCACCTGACTGACCGCCAGCAGCACGCGCCGAAAGCCTTCCCGCGCCGCCACACCTTCCACTTCGCCCACCAGATGCCGCGCCACCCCTTGCCCGCGCACTTGCGGCAAGGTCGCCAGCTTGTTCAGGGTCAGCGTGTGCGGGTCGTGGAGGTCAGGGCGAAAGCCGACGCAGCCGACGGCCTCTCCCCCACTGTCCAGCGCCAGAAAGCCACCGGAGTGCGGGCCGGACATGGTTTTTTCCAAGTCGGCCACGGTGGTGCTGTTCCAGGCCGAGCGTGGGTCCATGCCCGCCGCCAGCATCACGGCGAGGAAGGCAGGCAGGTCGGCGGAGGTGACGCGGCGGTAGCCAAAGCCGTCTGGGTAATGGAAAGTCCAGGGCGAGTCTTCCAGGGTCAGACGCATCTCGGGGCTGGTGGCCTCCATAAAACCCAGTCGCTCGTAAATCTTTTTGCCCATTGGCGCGGCATTCAGACTCACGGAACGGAGGCCACGCCTCCTGACTTCGGCCAGCGCTCCCCGCATCAGCGCCTCGGAGATGCCTTTGCGGCGGTGTTCGGGAGCCACATACATATTCAGGACGTAGCCCTGGGTCAGCGCCGGGTCTTTGGCGCTGGGCATCTTGGCGCGGAACATCAGCCCCACGCCGCCCACCACCACGCCGTCCACTTCGGCCAGCAGACCCACGTAGTCGCCCGCTGGGATGGCACCACGCAGCCAGTC
>NZ_JAUNHK010000062.1:0-13902 GCF_030523985.1 Deinococcus sp. | reverse complement strand
CTTCGGCCAGCAGACCCACGTAGTCGCCCGCTGGGATGGCACCACGCAGCCAGTCAGCCCAGAGCGTGTGCTGCGCCTGGGCTTCGTCTGCGGTCATGTCGCCCATATCCACGAACATCTGCCCACGCTGGTAGGCAATCGTTTCGGCATCGGCGGGGGTAGCGAGGCGAATGTTCACCGTTCCTCCAATTTCAGCAGCATTTCGTGCGGATAAGGCTTAAAGCCCAGGCTTTCGTACAGGGGGCGGGCCATAGTGGTGCTGCCCAGTGACACCGTGCCGATGCTCCGCGCCTTGGCCTGAGCCAGCAGATCAGTCAACAGCCGTCGTGCCAGCCCCGCGCCCGCCACCACATCTTCGCCGCGCAGCGCCAGCAGGCCCAGATACTTGCCCGCCTGCACCTTGCCGCGTACCCACTCGGCGTACACCGGGCGCTCTGGCGCGTCGGCCTCGGCTGGGTAACGGTGAAAGGCGATGGCGTGGGCGTCGGTGGGGGTGGCGGGGCGAATCAACACATCACTTCTTCCCCTTGTCCTCCACGCGCTTTTGCACCCGCATCCGCAGCGAGTTGAGCTTGATAAAGGCCCCGGCGTCGTGCTGGTTGTAGTCGCCGCCTGCCTCGAAGCTCACGAGGTCTTTGTCGTACAGGCTACGCTCGGCCTTGCGGCCCGCCACGATGCAGTTGCCCTTGTACAGCTTTAAGCGGGCCGTACCTGTCACGCTTTTTGCCACATGGTCAAAGTAGACCTGCAAGGCTTCGCGCTCGGGGGCGAACCAGAAGCCGTTGTAGACCAGTTCGGCGTACTTCGGACCCAGGGCGTCGCGCTGGTGCAGCACTTCACGGTCCAGGGTCAGGCTTTCCACGGCGCGGCGGGCGTGGTACAGCAGCGTGCCGCCGGGGGTCTCGTACACGCCACGCGACTTCATGCCCACAAAGCGGTTTTCCACGAGGTCGATGCGCCCGATGCCGTGCCTGCCGCCAATTTCGTTGGCTTTGGTCAGCAGCGAAGCGGGGCTGAGGCGTTCGCCGTTAATGGCTACCGCGTCGCCGTTCTCAAACTCCACTTCCACGTATTCGGCTTCGTTGGGGGCGTCTTCAGGGCTGACGGTCAGCTTGAACATGTGGGCGGGCGGCTCGGCCCAGGGGTCTTCCAGAATGCCGCCCTCGTAGGAGATGTGCAGCATGTTGGCGTCGGTGCTCCAGGGGTCTTTCTTGGTGGTGGGCACGGGAATGCCGTGTTCGCGGGCGTAGTTTTCCAGGTCGGCGCGGCCCTGAAAGTCCCAGTCGCGCCAGGGGGCCACCGTCACAATGTCGGGCTTGAGGGCATAGGCCGTCATCTCGAAGCGCACCTGGTCGTTGCCCTTGCCCGTCGCGCCGTGGGCCACGGCCACCGCGCCTTCCTTCTCGGCGATTTCGACCATTTTCTTGGCAATCAGCGGGCGGGCAATGGAGGTGCCCAGCAGGTAATAGCCCTCGTACAGCGCGGCGCTGCGGAACATAGGGAACACGTAGTCGCGCACGAATTCCTCGCGCAAATCCAGCGCGTAGGCCGACACCGCGCCCGTGTTGAGGGCTTTGACGCGGGCTTCCTCCACTTCGTCACCCTGGCCCAGGTCGGCGGTGAAGCACACCACGTCGTAGTTTTTCTCGGTCTGGAGCCACTTGAGGATGATGGAGGTGTCCAGGCCGCCGCTGTAGGCCAGCACAATCTTTTCTTTGCTCATGCCTTATTCTCCCGCGTTTTGGTGAAGGCAGCGCAAGACCCCCAGACGTGAAACGTCCGCCCGTGTCCCAGATGGGTCAGGCGGAAGTTTCAGCGTCGGGAGGTCAAGGTCTGCATATGGTGTATGACTATGCAAAATTTCGCATAGCTATACACTCAGGGTAGCAGCGGAACCGGGGGCGGTCAACCCGAGGCCGGGAGCCGGGCGTGACCCCGCTGGACCAAAAAAGAGCCACCGACCCGAACGTCAGTGACTCCCGTAGAGGCGAAGGTCAGCGGATGCGGTAGCTGGCCCCGAGGCGCAGGCCGAAGCCGGGGGTCAGGCCGGTGTTCGTGCTGGTCCCCGTGCCGCCGAAGGCGTAGACGTTCACCCCGGCAGAAGCCTCGGCGAACAGTGCCCAGCGGTCATTCAGGCCGAAGTTGGCCCCGCCGAGCAGGTGGGGGTAAACGGTGAGGCCAGCGGCGCTGCCAGACTCACTGGTCGCCAGCACGGTCGCCAGACCCAGGCCGCCGCCGTAGTAGGGCTGCACGCCGGTGCCGTCGAGACGCAGCGAGTTGGTGTGACGCAGCCAGGCCACGTCGCCGGAGAGGGCCAGCGCACCGCTGCCGCCGAAGAATCCGGCGATGGGCAGGCCCAGGCCGACGCGGAAGGAGTCGGTCGCGTTGGTGTCACGCTCGTACTGTGCGCCCAGCAGGAAGAATCCGGCGCGTTCGGCGGCGCTGGCCGAGGAAAGGGCCGTCAGGGCGAGCAGGGAAAGGGCAATCTTTTTCATGGGTAAAGATTAGGCTCAGCCGCCATGAACGGGAACAGAGCAAACATTTAGATTCGGCACAGCACCGTAACCGTCAGGACATCGCCTTCACACAAACCCAGTTTGGCGGTCTGTTTCCAGACCTACTTTGCTGCCTTGAAGGTTAAGCATCGTGCCGGGTCTTGGGAACTGTCTAGCCCCGCTCCCTTACTGCACTGCGTTTCGGTGGGTGCATAGTATTTTGCTACAGCTGTAAAAAAATACATCTGGGGGAAAATCATGGTTCCGATTCACGACCTGCTGCTGTTCGCCTTTGCCGCGCTGATGCTGGTGCTGACGCCGGGGCCAAACATGATTTACCTCATTTCCCGCTCCATTGTGCAGGGACGTGAAGCGGGGTTTATTTCACTGCTGGGCGTCATGCTGGGCTTTCTGGTGCATATGACGCTGGCGGCGTTTGGCCTCACAGCCGTTTTTTTGGCCATTCCCTACGCCTATGACCTGGTGAAGTTTGCGGGCGCGGCTTACCTGCTATGGATGGCCTGGAACGCGGTCAGACCCGGCAGCGCCTCACCGTTTGAGGCCCGCCAGTTGCCGCACGACAGCCCCGCCAAGCTGTTTCGGATGGGCTTTTTGACCAACGTGTTAAACCCCAAGGTGGCCGTGTTTTATATGGCCTTACTGCCGCAGTTTATTCATGCTGGGAACGGCAGCCCACTGGCCCAGAGCCTGACGCTGGGGCTGACGCAAATTGCCGTGAGCTTTACGGTCAATGCGCTTATCGTCTTTACAGCGGGCACGGTGGCAGCGTTTCTGGCAACCCGTCCGACCTGGGTGCAAATTCAGCGGTATGTGATGGCGACGGTACTGGGCGGGCTGGCGGTGCGGCTGGCAGTTGACCATCGCAAGCAATTGCATATCCATACATCCAATCTGCATAACATTCCACTGACCCATCCGTCCCATCCGTGCCATACTGTCTTTCTGGAATGCCTAAGCGTACAGACCTCCAGACCATCCTTATCCTCGGCAGCGGCCCCATTCAGATCGGGCAAGCCGCCGAGTTCGATTATTCCGGCACGCAGGCGCTCAAGGCGCTGAAAAGCGAGGGCTACCGCGTCATTCTGGTCAACTCCAACCCGGCGACCATCATGACCGACCCCGAACTGGCCGACGCGACGTATCTGGAGCCGCTGACGCCGGAATTCGTGGAGAAGATCATCGAGAAGGAAAAGCCGGATGCCATTTTGCCCACGCTGGGCGGGCAGACGGCGCTGAACCTGGCGATGGAACTGCACGAGCGCGGCACGCTGGAAAAGTACGGCGTGGAACTGATTGGTGCGGGCGTCGAGGCCATCAAGAAGGGCGAAGACCGCGAACTCTTCCAGGCCGCCATGAAGAAAATCGGCGTGGAGACGGCACGCGGCAAGATGGTTCACAGCATGGAGGAGGCCATAGAGTACCAGAAGGAAATCGGCCTGCCCATCGTCATCCGGCCCTCGTTTACGCTGGGCGGCACGGGCGGCGGCATCGCGCATACTTATGAGGAATTCCTCGCTATCACCGAAGGCGGCCTGCGCGACAGCCCCGTGACCAGCGTGCTGCTGGAAGAAAGCATCCTGGGCTGGAAGGAATACGAGCTGGAAGTGATGCGCGACACGGCGGATACGGTCATCATCATCACCTCCATCGAAAACTTCGACCCGATGGGCGTCCACACGGGCGACTCCATCACCGTTGCGCCCGCGCAGACCCTCAGCGACGTGGAATATCAGCGTCTGCGCGACCAGTCCCTCGCCATCATCCGCGAAATTGGCGTGGCGACGGGCGGCAGCAACATTCAGTTTGCGGTGAACCCCGACAACGGGCGCGTGATCGTGATCGAGATGAACCCCCGCGTCAGCCGTTCCTCGGCGCTGGCGAGCAAGGCGACAGGCTTCCCGATTGCCAAAATCGCCGCGCTGCTGGCGGTGGGCTACCACCTGGACGAGCTGCCCAACGACATCACCCGCGTAACTCCGGCCAGCTTTGAACCCAGCATTGACTATGTGGTGACGAAAATCCCGCGCTTTGCCTTCGAAAAGTTCCCTGGCACACCCGACAGCCTGGGCACGCAAATGCGAAGCGTGGGCGAAGTCATGGCGATTGGGCGCACCTTCAAGGAGTCGCTGCAAAAGGCGCTACGAAGCACCGAAGGCGATATTCGCGGCGTGTATGCCGAGATGGACGTGGACGGCCTCAGGCGGCTGCTGTACCCCAACCCCCGCCGCATCGAAGCCGTGATCGAGCTGCTGCGCCGGGGCGAGAGCGTAGACAGCCTCTTCGACGCGACCAAGATTGACCGCTGGTTCCTGTCGCAACTGAAAGAAATCGTGGACGCCGAGAAGGAAATTCTGGAACTCGGCCCTATCGCGGAATGGAAATACGAACTCTGGCGTGAGATTAAGCGGCTGGGCTTCAGCGATGCCCGCATTGGCGAAATCGTAGGTCTGTCTGAACTCGAAGTCCGCGCTCTCCGCAAAAAAGCCAAAGCCACGCCCGTCTACAAGACGGTGGACACCTGCGCCGCCGAGTTCGAGGCGCACACGCCCTACCACTACTCCACCTACGAGTGGGAAGACGAAGTGGCCCCCACCGACAAGCCCAAAGTGGTGATTCTGGGCAGCGGCCCCAACCGGATTGGGCAGGGTGTGGAATTCGACTACGCCACCGTTCACGCCGTCTGGGCGCTGCAAGAACTGGGGTACGAGACGATCATGGTCAACTCGAACCCCGAAACGGTGTCCACCGACTACGACACCGCCGACCGACTCTACTTCGAGCCGCTGACCTTTGAAGACGTGATGAACATCGTAGAGCACGAAAAGCCCGTGGGCGTCATCGTGCAACTGGGCGGGCAGACGCCGCTGAAACTGGCGAAAAAACTGGCGGACGCGGGTGCGCCTATCATCGGCACCAGCCCCGAGACGATTCACGAAGCCGAAGACCGCGCCTCCTTCAACGCGCTGTGCGAACGCCTGGGCCTGCCGCAGCCCAAGGGCAAAGTGGCAGAAACCCCCGCGCAGGCGCAGGAACTCGCCGCCGAACTGGGCTTCCCGCTGATGGCCCGCCCCTCTTACGTGCTGGGGGGCCGCGCCATGCGTACCGTTCGCAGCAAGGAAGAACTGCAAACCTACCTGGACGAGGTCTACGCCGCTGTGGAAGGTCAGCCCAGCATCCTGCTTGACCAGTTCCTTGAAGGCGCACTTGAGTTGGACGTGGATACCCTCTGCGACGGGAAGAAAGCCGTGGTCGCGGGCATCATGGAACACGTCGAGGCGGCGGGCGTTCACTCGGGTGACAGTGCGTGCGTGCTGCCTCCCGTGAACCTCAGCCCCGAACTGCTCGAACGCGTCAAAGCCGACACCAAACGCCTCGCGCTGGAACTGGGCGTGAAGGGCCTTATGAACGTGCAGTGGGCCGTGAAAGACGGCGTGGCGTACATCCTGGAAGCCAATCCACGCGCCAGCCGCACCGTGCCGTTCGTGTCCAAGGCCGTGAACCACCCACTCGCCAAGAGTGCCGCCCGCATTGCCGCCGGGCAAACGCTGGAGCAGATTGGCCTGCATGAAACGCCCACTCCCGCCATGTACTCAGTGAAGGAAGTTCACCTGCCGTTCCTGAAATTCAAGGACGTGCTGCCTGTGCTGGGGCCGGAAATGAAAAGCACGGGCGAAAGCATGGGCATAGACGCCGACCCGTACCTCGCCTTTTACCGCGCCCAGTTGGGGGCCAAGAACTACCTGCCCCTGAGCGGCACCGCCCTGCTGCTGGGTGACGGACTGGACGACGTGGCCGCCACGCTGGAAGGCGCGGGCCTGAAGGTCATTCGGGAACAGGACGGCGACAACTTGCCCGACCTGCTGATAGACGTGACGGGCAGCCGCCTGCTGCGTACCGCGCTGGAACGGGGCGTGCCGATGGTCAGCACCCGCGAAGGGGCCGAGTGGACGGCGCAGGCGATTGCGAAGGCGCAGGGTGCAGCGTTGGGGGTTAAGGGGTTGCAGGCGTGGGTTAAGTGATCATCTTTTGAGATGGCTGTTTAATATTTGCTGCTTTGATTTGTTGAATACTAGTCGAGCAAAAGGGGAAGAATGCCTAACCTACAATTCAGTGTACCTGAAGACTGGACAACGGAGCAGAAGGGGAGCTTTTTTGAAAAGGTAGTTTCCGATCTCCTTCGACCAATGAGGTATAAGGTTACTGAACGCATCAGAACAACAGGAGTGGAGATTGATCTTCTGGCACTAGGAGAAGATGATCAACGTAGAATACTAATTGAATGCAAGGCTTATAGAGATAATGTGGCTGCTGAAGTTATAAGCAAACTCTATGGCAATGTGGGTTTGGATGACTACGATGCAGGCTGGCTATTTTCAACTAGCGATCTTACCAAGGATGCGCGAGGTAGGCTTCTTGCAATTCAAGGAGATAGAGCCAAAAACTCGAAATTTTCCTGGTTTGGTCCAGAGAGAATAATCGAGATTATGACAAGCCAGAATAAAATTATTGACCCTGCCTTTATTAAAATCGATCAATATCAGGAGGGTTCAATAAGATGGACTCTCTTAGTTTGTCCCTCCGGTTCGTTTTGGGTTGCTCAGTTCTCTGAGGACGGCCTCCCCAAATACTTTAGAATCTATGTAGGTAAATCTGGCGAGGTTTTAGCTGAGCCCGAAGTTGACAAATTAAGGCATTATCTCCCTAGGTTGGAGTCGCTAGAATTGCTTCCTGTTGCTACTACCATTAGAAGGCTATTCGTCAGTGATGCTCAACCAACTGTTGCACCTGTCTCATACGGCATCTCTTGGAAAGATCTAAGACCGTCTCGCCCCGAAGACTTCGTAGGACGAGACGATACAATTTTTGAAATTAAAAGTTTTATAGAATCTGTTAGAGATGGAACCACTAATACTCGGAGCTTCGCCATATCTGGCCCCAGCGGTTGGGGTAAAAGCTCTCTAGTCGTGAAAGTATCCGACTTGGTTAATAAGAGGGGACGCTCTAAGCTGTCTAAGACCTCAATAACTGCTATTGATTCTAGATCGGCTATAAACTCATCATTCGTTGCCGAAGCTGTCAGAAAATGTTTCCAGAATGCCATTGATAATGGATTGGTTCAGTCCACCAACAGTGCACAGGTTGATGACCTCAACTATCCGCTCAATTCATCCAGTATTTCCAAATGTCTTGAAGAGCTGAAGGCCAACTCATCCGTTGTAGTTCTTATATTTGATCAATTTGAAGAGCTTTTTTCAAAGCCTGATCTGTTTGAGATCTTCAATGCAATCAGAGATTTAGTCTTCGACCTTGACTCGAAGCAGCAGCCCATGGTGCTTGGATTCGCTTGGAAGATTGATACTCCTCAGATCCAAGGTCATCCCGGATATCATTTATGGCATGACTTAAAGGATAGAAGAATCACCCTGCCCATAAGAGAGTTTGGTTCTAAAGACATGACAAAGATAATCAGTCATGCCGAAAAGGAAGAGAAAATCCGTCTAAACGGGGTATTAAACTCGAGAATCATAGAGCAGTGCCAAGGTTACCCTTGGCTTCTTAAGAAGCTTCTAGTTCACGTATTTCAGAGGATAGATGATGGAGAGGAGCAGTATAGCCTCCTTGACAGAGATCTTGATGTTGAAATGCTCTTTAAAGAGGATTTATCACAGCTGGGCGAGGACTCCATACGTTGCATAAAGTACGTTGCCGCAAATGCACCGATTTCGGTCTTTGAAGTTGAAGATGCTTTTGGCTCAGAAGTTACGAATCACCTAATTAATTCGCGACTCCTTGTGAGAAGCGGCATGAACTACGTAGCTTATTGGGATATCTTTAGGGATTACTTGAATGAAGGTAAGGTTCCTTATATACCTTGGACTCGGACTTTCCAAAGAGATCCGCAGGCTTCTCTACAAGTCTTAAGAGCATTATATAAACTCAATCAGGGAACCTCGAGTGAAATTAGAGAACACCTAGATTTTACCGAAAGAGCGACCCAGAACATCCTAACGGATCTATACTCTCTTCAGTTAGTAGATAGAAGAGATAACGACATTTACTTCATCCCTGACTATATTAAGGAAATTGGCCCAAATGCCATAGCTACACACGCCTCTCGACAGCTAGTGAAACACCTGATTTATATACAGCTGTGCAATGAATGGGAGAAAGGAACCCTCCACAGCAATGAAGAGTTTGTAGAAATCTTTTCAAAATATCATCCACGCTCGATTGACTTATCAGATGAAACAAGTAACATTTATGCTAATAACCTCCGTAGGTGGCTTATCTTTGCTGGCCTTCTTGAGGTGAAGGATAGTAGCTTGATACGCCCGATTGGAGTCGGAGCACAGAAGGGCATACAAACTCCACAGAAACTTGGAATTGGTACTTTTTTGGGAACCTCCTCACCGGACACTCTTATGGCATTATTAATGCATTTGAAGGAGAACGATGGGAACGAGACTGTCAAAAAGTTGCATGATTTAAAGTTTAGAAATGCCATCTCAGATGCTCGAGAATTAGGGCTTGTTCTATCGAGTGCTCAAAAAGGTGTTACCTTGATATTTGATAGCCTAACAGATAGACAATTAACTATTCTTGCGGCATCTTCTGTCATGCGTCAGCCTCTAATCATGCGAATCAAAGAGTTATCGAAATCAGCCGATCCCGTTCTATCAGATGGTGCGATCACTGAGATTATCAAGAGCGAAGTTAATCCAGATTGGGCGGATGCATCTGCGAAGCGGTACTTCAATGGTTTGCGGAGGTATATGGATTGGGCGGAGCACCATGTGTAAGCCCCGTTTGTAGCCCAAGCCTCTGCTTTGGCGGCCTCAGCGGGGGCAGGGGGAGCGCCGTCGGCGCGGTGATGGATGATGGGTTCGGCCTTGCGGCCTGATGGATGATGGAAGGCGGGAAAGGGGGCGGGGAGCGGCTTGCGGGCGGCTCCCTTCCGCTTTTACAGGGCCAAGTGCAAGCGGATTCGGGCGTCCAGTTCCTGCATCAAGTCGGGGGGGACATGGCCCAGCCGTTTCCCCAGGCGAGTCACGGCGATACAGGTCATCAGTTCCGTCTGCGCTTTGCTGTCCAGGTTCAACCCAGTACGCTCGGTGGGCAGCAGCAGTTGAAAGTCGTAAACCGTATTCAGGTTGCTGGTGAGGGGAATAACGGTCAGTGCGTCCGCTTTGGCGTTGGCGACGTTGTTGGTGATGACTACGGCGGGACGCCTGAAGTCCGGTTCTCCAGCGCGGGCCGGGCCGAAGTGTGTCAGGAAAATATCGCCGCGCCGGATGAGGCTTACAGCCATTCGCTGCCGTCACTGGGTTCAAGACCGTCAACGTTGCCTTCAAGGAACAGGGCGCGTTCCGGGTCGTTCTCAGCGGCAAGGGCGGCGTATTGATCGGCCAGCAGTTTTTCCTGTAAGGCCTTCAGGCCAAGGGCGATGATTTCGCTTTTGCTGGTGCCCGTCTGTTTCTGGTACTCGTCAATAAAGGTGGCAAGGTGCGGCGGCAGGCTAGCGGTAATTCGTTGAGCATTCTGGTATGTCATAAATGCATATTAACATTCTTACGATTCGGCCTACGCGCATTTGGCCTCTGCTCGAAGCTTCTGTTTTGGCGACCTCAGCGGGGGCAGAGCGAGTAAAAAAGCCGGAAGCGTGGGCCTCCGGCTCTTTTTCGTGGGGTGGGCGGCTCAGTCCATGCGGCGGATGGCTTCGCCGATTTCCTTGTCGTTGCCGTGGCCCAGCTTGATCCAGCTCACGTTCAGGCTCTTGCCGTTGACGCTCGTCGCGTCGTCCACCTGGGTCAGCTTGGCGACGTACAGGGTGCCCGCGCTGAGGTCGCCCGCTTTGTCGGCCACGAACTTGTACATGCCGCGCATGTCGCCGTCGTCGCCGTAGTACACGGTCTTTTTGTCATCCAGCACCAGGGCCATTTCAAAGCTGGTGCGGCCCATCGCGTAGTGCTTCTGGATGGTCTGGCCCGCGCCGCTGGGGGTAATTTCGCTGACGTAGCCGTAGTCGTAGCGGTTGGCCTTCTTGCCCAGGTGCTTGGTCATGGCGGGTTCGGCCTTGGCCCAGTCGGCGTCCGTCTCGGCGGGGTATTCCTCGCTGGTCAGGGCGGTGTTCCAGGGGGTCACGCTGCCGTTGCAGTTGACCCAGGTGCCGTTCACGCTGCTCATGTCCACCATGCTGGGGTTGCTGGCCTTCCAGACGCCGCCTTCACGCTTCATGTCCAGGCGGCTGATTCCGCCGGGGCGGGTTTCCCAGTGGGTGTAGAGCACGCCCGTGTCGGTTCCGGTGGCAATCAGCATGTTGGCGTCGGGGTTGTTGCTGGTCACGCTGCTGCCGTCGGCGTTCTTGATGACGCCCAGACCCTGCTCCCCGGCGCGGCCCAGCACGTTGTACTTGCCCGTCGCCACTTTCAGTTCCTTCAGGGGAGTGCCGTCGTAAGCCAGTTCGGCAAAGTCGTCGGTGTTGGCGTTAAAGCCGCTGACCACGCCCACCGTGCCCTTGTCGTAGGGGGCCACGTTGTCCTTTTCGGGGTGCTGAATGTTCATGAACAGGTCGCCCTGCTCGCTCACGCGCAGACCCGTCACTTCGCCGCCGTTGGGCACCACGGCAAAGCGCTTGAAGGCCTTGGTCTTGAGGTCGTACGTCCACAGGGTGTTGCGGGTGTCGTCGCCGTCTTCGCCAATCCACAGGCGGCCCTTTTTATCGAGGAAGATGTTGTCGGGGTTGTTGAGGCCGCTCACGTCGCAGTAGCCGCCCTCGACGGGCTTGCCGACCAGAATGGGGGTCAGCTTGGTGGCGTTCAGGTTGCTGTCCAGTTGCGCGGCCACGATGCCGCCGCACTTGTTGGCGGGGAACTGGATGTCGCCTTTGCCGTCGCTCATGCCGCCCAGGAAGGAGGTCACGGCGATGTAGAGGGTGCGGGTGCTGGCGTCATAGGCCAGACCTTCCATCTTGTTCCACTCCAGGCTGCCGCCCATCGCCTTGGCAGTTCTGGCGGTCTCCATGAAGGGCATGACGCTGTTTTCCACCTTCTCTTCGCTGGGCGTGGTTCTGGTGCCGCAAGCGGTGAGGGTCAGGAGGGCCGTGAGGGAAAGCAGAGCAATCTTTTTCATCTTGCTCACGCTAGGCCCACACCATCAGCGCAATCTCAGCGGCGTGTCAGCGCCCGGTCAGCACGCCCCACCAGCCGAGCGCCTCCCGCTGCACCTCGGGCGGGACGGTGTGACCGCCTTCAAATTCGGTGTAGTGCAGGTCGTAGCCCGCCTGCGTGAGCTGCTCGCGGATGACGCGCCCGCAGCGGTCAATGGACAGCACCCGGTCAGCGGTGCCGTGCGACACGAAAATGCGCGGCTGCCCCACCTGCCCCGCCGGAGCCAGAAAGCCCGGCGAAAAGCCCAGCAGGTGCGAGAACAGGTCGCCATTGTTCAGCCCCAGCGACAGCGCGTAACTGGCCCCGTCCGAAAAGCCGTCGAGCGCGAGGTGCGCGGGGTCAATGGCGACGCGGCTGAACACCAGTTCCAGCGCCCGGTCTATAAACGCCACGTCGGGGCCATAACCGCCAGAATCAGGGCCGCCACGAATCATGTCCCAGGTGCCCCCGCGTGAGTCGCAGGCGAGCAGGATGAGGCCGTGCTCCTCGGCAGCCTCCACGAAAGGCCGGATGGAATGGCTGGCCTGACTCCCCGCCCCGTGGCAGGCGACGAGCAGCGGGCGCGGCCCGGTCAGCGGGTGGGACTGCGGCACATACAACAGCCCGTCGCGCTGCCCTCCCAGACCGAGTGGAAATAGTCCGCGTTCGCTGGGCGGCGGCAACGTGGGGTCGGGTCGGGCGCTCAGGCGGGTGGCGGAAAAGGAGGGGGCCGTCATAGGCCAATTGTGGGCCGCCGCCTGCGCCCACGTCTGCAACGAAAGTCGCTCTGGACACCTACAATCGCCCTATGACCTCCCCCGAACCCTTGCCCGCAGGCATCTACGAAGCGCACCTGAACGGCGCAGACCTCTACTTTGAAGTCGTGGGCGAAGCCACGCCCGCCGCCCCGCTGGTGTACCTGCACGGCGGCCCCGGCTACAACAGTTTTTCGTTTCGTGAGTTGCTGGGCGAGCGCCTGGAAGACCTGGGGCGGCGCGTGGTGTACCTCGACCAGCGCGGATGCGGGCGCAGTGGGGCGCTGGAAGACACCGAGCAGGCCAAAGCCGCAGGCGACGCCGACACCCTCGACCTCGACACGCTGGTGGCCGACGTGGAAGAACTGCGCGACTTTCTGGGGGCCGAGCAGATTGTGCCGCTGGGCCACGGCTTTGGGGCGCTGATTGCGCTGGAATACGCCCGGCGCTATCCCACCCGCACCGCCCGCGCCGTAGTTGTGAACCCCTGGGTGCATTTCCCGGCACTGGCACTGACGCTGCTGCGCGAAGCCTCGGCGCTGGCAGGCGCTGAGTTTGAAGACCCGGCGGTCAAAGTTCGTGCCCAGACGCCCGAAGGCCAGCACCCGCCCATCGGCGCGGCCCGTATCGAGGCGGCGTTTGCCCGGCTCAATGCCCGCGACCTGCTCAACGCCCTGCAATTCGTAGACCCCCAGAGCCGGATGCGGCTGGAGTTTCTGGACGTGGAAAGCCAGCTTCTGGGCGGCGCGGAAATGCAGCAGGCACTCGTCAATCAGGGCCTCTGGGAGTTCGAGTACCCGGCCTTCATGCAGGAGATTCGCCGCCCGGTCTTCGTCATCGCGGGCGTACATGACCGCACCAGCTACCCTGAACAGACCGACTGGGTGGTGGACCTGGCGGGCGGCGACCTGACCGTGCTCGACACCGGGCATTACCCCTGGCTGGACGACGAAGACGCCTTTGTGGAAGCGCTGGACGAAGCCCTGACCCGCTGAGGTGCCCACGTCTATGCAACTTTTAGCCGGGCTGCGACGTGCAAGCGTTCTCCTCACGAATTTGAACTGGGTCTAAATTACAATGTCGGCATGTTCAGACTCCTCTTCGCTGCTACGGTGGCCTGCCTGACCATCGCCCTGAGTGCCTGCACCTCGACCACGCCCACCACCCCGGTCCTGCAGAACCCGACCACCCCGCCCCAGGGCACGACCTGCAACGGCGTGAAGGCCGGAGCCATCTCGGGCAACGTCGTCGTGCCGGAAGGGGGCAACTGCGTTCTGTCGCTCGGCAGCGTGCAGGGTGACGTGTATGTGGGCCGCAACGCCAACCTGAGCCTCAGCGGAAACCTGATCGGCGGCAGCGTGCGCGGCGAGGGCTTTGCCAACGTGCAGATTTCCGGCAACAAAATCAGCGGCAGCGTGGTGCTGAATAGTGGCGGCAGCCTCGTGGTGGCTGGCAACGACATCGGCGGCGACCTGTCGTGCAGTG
>NZ_JAUNHK010000061.1:1968-16080 GCF_030523985.1 Deinococcus sp. | reverse complement strand
TCAGAAGTGCCGCCAGCCTAGCACCGACCCGCTACCCTCTGCCCATGCCCACCATTCGACCCGCCACCGCCGCCGACCTGAGCGGCATTCTGGATATCTACAACCACGCCGTTTTGCACACCACCGCCAGCTACGACCTCGAACCCGTCAGCCTGCAAAGCCGTCAGGAGTGGTTCACGGCGCGGCAAAAGGCGGGGTTTCCGGTGCTGGTGGCCGAGGGCGCAAGCGGCGAGGTGCTGGGTTTTGCCAGCTACGGCACTTTCCGCGAGAAGCCGGGCTACAACGGCACCGTCGAACACAGCGTCTATATCCGTGAGGGACAGCGCGGCGCGGGGCTGGGACTGGCATTGATGGAGCGGCTGATTGCCGAGGCCCGGCAGCAGGGTTTGCACGTCATGCTCGGCAGCGTAGACGCCGACAACGCGGGCAGCATCGCCTTCCATACGCGCCTGGGCTTCCGGCAAGTGGCGCACTTTCATCAGGTGGGGCGCAAATTCGGGCGCTGGCTCGACATGGTGTTCATGGAGCTGCTGCTGGAAGACGAACAGTAAAGGACAAAGTCATTAGACTCGGTTCATGCAAGAACTGCTTGCCACCATGCGCCGTCTGCGGGGGCCGGGGGGCTGCCCCTGGGACCAGGAACAGACCCACGAGTCTTTGCGCCCCTACCTGCTGGAAGAAGCCGCCGAAGCTGCCGACGCCGTGACCGAGGGACCGGAGGCGCTGGCGGACGAACTTGGGGACGTGCTGCTGCAAATCGCTTTTCATTCGGTGATTGCCGAGAGCGAGGGGACATTCAGCTACGCCGACGTGGAGCGCGGCATCGTGGACAAGATGGTTCGCCGCCACCCGCACGTGTTCGGGACGACGCAGGTGACGGGCAGCGAGGAAGTGGTGAGCAACTGGCAGGCGATCAAGGCCGCCGAACGGGGCGGGAAACCTCGCCGCGCCGCCGACCGGGTGCCTGCCGCGCTGGGCGCACTCGCCCGCGAAGCCAAGACGCAGAAGCTGGCTGAACAACCCAAAACCGGACGCGACGCCCTGGCAGATGCGGTACAACGCGCCCCGGAAGACGCCGCCGGAGTTGCCGAAGTGTTGGCCGCCGCAGTCGCCTGGGCCAGAAGCCTGGGCATAGACCCCGAAACGGCCCTCCGCGAACGCACGGCGCACACCCTCGCGCACTTGCCGGACGAAGAAGCATGAGCCACGACCCGCTGGATACCGTGCAGGCCGACCCCTGGGCGCTGTGGCTCTCGGAACGGACGCGAACCGCCCTCGACCTGCCGCAGTTACCGGGAATACGCTTTCGCCGCGCCGCCGTGCTGGTAGCCCTGACCCGCGAGAGCGACCCCCGCGTGCTGCTCACGGTGCGTTCGGGTGACCTGCCCACCCACAAAGGCCAGATTGCCTTTCCTGGCGGCAGTCTGGACGGAGATGAAACCCCCATTCAAGCCGCCCTGCGTGAAGCCGAGGAAGAAGTGGGACTCTCCCCCGATGCCGTGACCCTGCTGGGCGAACTGGACGACGTATTTACTCCGGTGGGCTTTCACGTGACGCCCGTACTAGGCCGCATCGCGCCCGAAGTGCTGGACACCCTGCGCTTGACGCCCGAAGTCGTGCAAATCATTACGCCCACGCTGGCGGAGCTACGCTCCCTGCCACTCATCCGCGAGGAGCGCACCCTGCCCGACGGCAGCCGCGTGCCGCTCTACCGCTACCCCTGGCAGGGCCATGACATCTGGGGGATGACGGCGCGGGTACTCCACGACCTGCTGGAGCAAGGGCCGGGATAACGACCTAAAAAACCCCCGCCACGGTGGACGGGGGCCTTGCTGGAAAACCTACAGTTCAGCTCAGCGAACGGGGTTGATGCTGATCTGGGCGTTCTGGGTGACGTTGTAGGTGTTGATGAAGGTGCGGTAGCCGGGGGCGATGACCACGACTTCGTGGCCGCCACGGGTCACGTTCAGGCTGAGGGTGCCGCCCTGAATGGTGCCCGCTTCCACGCCGTCCACGAACACGCGGGCGCCGTTCACGCTGCTGCGCAGGGTCAGGGTGTAGTTGCTGACGTTGGTCACAGGAGCGGGGGTGGGCACGGGGGTGGCGGTGCGGTTGAACTCCACGTTCAGGTTGGTGGTGGTGTTGGCGCGGATGGTGATGGTGGTGGTGTAGTCAGCGAAGCCGGGAGCCTTGACACGCACGGGGTAGCTGCCAGGAGCGATGTTGCTGTAGGTGGTGTTGGCGGCGCCCAGGGTACGACCGTTGATGATGACGCTGCTGCCGGGGACGTTGGTGCCCACGAACAGGCTGCCGGTGGTCACGGCGGCGCGGGACGCCACGCTGAAGAAGGCGGTGTCAGAGACCCAGCTGTTCTGGGGCAGGGGGTTGACCACGATGCTCAGGGCCTGGGCGAGCTTGTCCTGACCCTTGGTGGCAGCAGTGGCGAACTGGTCCTGGGCGCTCTTGAAGGAGGTGATCTGGTCGAGGTTCAGGGGCGTCAGGCTAGCGAGGGCCAGCACCTTGTTCAGACCGACGGGGCCAGCGACGTTGAAGGTGAACTGGTCGTTCGCGGCGGGGAAGGTGACGGTGGTGTTGGCCTTGACGAAGTTCCCGCCGCTATTGCTGAGGCGGTTGGGCAGAATCTGAACGACTTCACCGCTGCTGTCCACGTTGAACAGGTAGACGTAGGCGTCACGGTTCACGCTGGTGCTGATCTTGATGGATTCGCCGTCGAGGTAGACAGGGTTGGCGTTGCCGGTGCTGTCCTTGTCCACGCGCACGCTGACGCTCAGGTCAGGCTGCACGGGGTTGACGATGATGCTCTGGGCGCTGATTTTGGGGGCAGCGAAGGCGCTGGTGGCGGTGGCGAGAAGCAGAGTGGGAATCAGAATCTTTTTCATGGGTGTTCCTCCGAGAGAAAGACTATGCGGGCAAAGGTGACGGGCCATGAGCGAAAACGCCTGGAACATTAATAGTGATTCAGCCCACCGTCAGGAAGGTGATGGGTTCGTCAGGTTGCTCGCCTCCTCAGATTTGACACGGCGACACCCGACCGCGCAACAAGATGATTTTTCCGTGCTCACCTATAAATATCTCACATAGGCCGTATTGCGGAGGTGCCAGGAAACTGTTCTGTTTTTGCTGCGGAAACGTGCCTCTCCACAGCGTGGTAGGGCCAGGAAAGGCCCACCACCGGACGGGGCAGTAAACTCGGGCGCATGAACAGCGACACCTCCGGCCCCGACCTGCCCAGCGAAGTGCTTCAGGAGACCCAGGCCCGCTTCATTCAGCGCGACCCGGAGCGGCAGCATCACCTGCGGCGGCTGAACGTGGGCGGTCCCCTCGCCGCCGAGTCTGCCCAGCGCGTCGAGGCCCGGCTGACCCGGCTGGGTGTGCCGCTGCCCGAAGCACAGGCCGTCGCTCAGGGTGAGGCGAGCGTCAAGAGTGCCACCGCCGGGCTGCCCGAAGATGTGCGGCTGGCCGCCGAGCGGGTGCTGGGGGCCAACGACCTGGTCAACGTGGGGTATCTCGACCTGGCCCGTTCCTGTTCGCGGGCGGTGTGCCGGGTAGTCATCCGCGACAGCCGGGGCCGCACCCAGGGCTTCGGCACGGGGTGGATGTGCAGCCCGCAGGTGATGGTCACCAACAACCACGTGCTGGAAAACGTGACGGCGGCGCGGCAGGCGGTCATCGAATTCGACTACGAGCTGCGGCAGGACGGCACCCTGATGGAGCGCACGACCTTCGCACTCGACCCCGACGCCCTTTTTCTGACCTCGGAGCCGCTGGACTACACCTTCGTGGCGGTGCGCGGCGACGCTTCGGCCTTCGGCTGGCTGCCCCTGTACGGCAGCGCCGACAAGAACGTGCTGGGCGAGTCGCTGAGCATCATTCAGCATCCCAGCGGCGAACCCAAGCAGGTGGCGCTGCGCGAAAACCGCCTGGTGGACCGCCTGCCCGACTTCTTGCACTACGAAACCGACACCGCGCCCGGCAGTTCGGGCAGTCCGGTGTTCAACGACGCCTGGGAAGTGGTGGCGCTGCACCACAGCGGCGTGCCCCGGCGCAACGACCAGGGGCAGGTGCTCAAGCGTGACGGGCAACCCCTGCGGGCGGGCGAATCGGGCGACCAGATCGACTGGGTCGCCAACGAAGGGGTGCGCGTCAGCCGCCTCATCGAAGACCTCAGCACCCGCACCGACGCCCAGGGCAAGGCGCTGGTTCACGACATCCTGACGCCTGTTCAGCCGCCCCTCATCGGATCGCCGCTGCTGCCCGCGCCCGCTGTGGCAGCGGCTCCGGCGCCGGGGTCCACCGAGGCGGCGACGGCCCGATTGCTCGACCTCGGCACCCTCAAGGTCGGTCCCGACGGCAGCGTGTCGGTGCCCGTGACCCTGCGGCTGAAGGTGGACACCCCCGCCCCGACGCCGACCCCCGAAAAGCCGCCCGTGACCGTGACGCCGGAGCCGACTCCCGGTGCCAAGCGGCCCTATCTGCCACCCGAAGACGCGCAGGCTGCCGCGCAGTATTACGCCGAAATTGGGACGGTCAGCGACCCCAAAGCGCGGTTCCTGGCGCTGTCGCAACTGCTCACGCGCACGCACAAGAACCAGCCGCGCTACAACCCGTCCAGCGAGGTCTATCCCTGGGTGGACGTGTGGCCCGACGGCAAACTGCGCTCGATTTACTCGGCCCGCGAACATGCCCCCGAAGAATTCATTGCCGCCGACCTCGCCGCCCAGGAGCGCCGTGCCCGGCTGGCGACCCAGGAAGGCATAGACGCCGACCTGCTCGAAGACGCCCTGCCTTACAACTGCGAACACGTCGTCCCGCAAAGCTGGTTTGCCAAGCGTGAGCCGATGCGTGGCGACCTGCACCACCTGTTTTCCTGCGAACCGGACTGCAACTCGTTCCGGGGCAACACGCCCTATTTCGACTTTCCCGACTACGGCGAGGCGCTGCGAACCGACTGCGGTAAGCGCGAACCCGGCGAATTCGAGCCGAATTCCGGCAAGGGGCCAGTGGCCCGCGCCACCATGTACTTTCTGCTGCGTTACCCCGGTGTGATTCGCACCTACAGCGAGCGCCACCTGCAAACCCTGCTGGGCTGGCACCGCGCCGATCCGCCCGGTGAATGGGAAAAACACCGCAACGCCGCCATTTTCGCCCGCCAGGGCAACCGCAACCCTTTCATCGACTATCCCGAATGGGCCGAACAGGTGGCCCTGAGCGAAGGTCTGGGGCGCTGAGGCGGGTGGGGCAGATTGTCTGACCGTCTAAAGGTCTAAAGGTCAAACCGCGCTGTAGTTGATAAAAAACATTTGGTCTGGACGTCCCCTCACCCCTCGCTGCGCGAGGCCCTCTCTGCTACGCAGCTTTGCAAGTCCCACGAGGGGAGAGGGTGAAAATTACTTCCTGCCGAACCGCTGGGAAACGCAGAATTCCAGGGCCGTCGGGCGCGAAGCGCACGGGCCGCACACGAACAAGAAAAACAGCGCCCCCAGTCCCCGTGCAACCGAGTAAGACTGCCCAGTCAGCGAACTCACCGACATTTGCATAGCGCCAGCGTTAAAGCCCCTGTCCCCCCTGGGGAGAGGGGTTTGGGGTTGGGGCCGAAAGCTGAAGCCAAAGCCCCCATACCCCCAACCCCTCAGCGTTCCAACAGGGCGCGGGCGGCTCCGGCCAGGTCACCGCTGCCCGCCAGCGACGTGCCCACCAGCACCGCGTCGGCCTGACCATAGACCGGGCGCAGGTCGGCGGCGGTTCGGTAGCCGCTTTCCGCCACCAGTACGCCCCCGAAGCCCCCGGCGCGGGCCTGGGCCATCAGGCGGAGGCTGACATTCAGGTCGATGTGCAGGGTGGTCAGGTCGCGGTTGTTGATGCCGATAATGCGGGGCCGCGCCGCCAGAGCGATGTCCAGTTCCCGCTCATCGTGGACTTCGACCAGCGCGTCCAGGCCCAGATACTCGGTCATCTCCAGAAATTCGCCCAGACGCTCGCCCAGCACGCTGACCATCAGCAGGGCGGCACTCGCACCCCACTCGGCGGCCTCTCTCAGCATGGCGGGGTGAACGACGAAATCTTTACGCAGCACGGGCAGGTCGGTGGCGGCGACCACGGCCCGCAGCGCCTCCGGGCTGCCTCCGAAATGGCGCGGCTCGGTCAGGCAACTGATGGCACTCGCGCCGCCTGCCGCGTACGCCTGCGCCGCCTGTGCCGGGTCGAGTGCCGCAATCGCGCCCTGACTGGGACTGGCCTGTTTGACCTCGGCAATCAGCGCCAGCCGGGGGCCAAGCGCATCGGCAGGCAGCGAAAGTGCCCGCTCGAAACGCCGCGCTGCCGGGCGACTCGGCCCCAGGTCAGGGTCGGCCCCGGCATAGTCAGCCGCCCGCTCCGCCACGATGCGCCCCAGCACCCCCGGCACATTGTCCAGATTCAGGGGCGCGAAAGATTTGGAGGAAGCGGGCCGAAGCGGAGTGGTCATCGGGGCAGTATAAAAGACCGCCCAGACCGGGGAATGGAAAAGTAGGCCACCGGAGGCCGGAACGCTAGAGACTGAATATCGGATAGTTTTTAGCCCTCAGCCCTCTACCATCCGCCATCCGCCCTCTACCGCAAAGTCGCCGCCAGGAAAATCGGCATGGCATTCGGCCCCTCGAAGCCCGGCGCGTAGGCGCGTACCGTCAGCAGCACACGGTTGCCGCTGAGGTCGACCCGGTCGAGCGTGTACCGCGCCGCGCACTCCACCGCCGGATTCTGCGGGGTGGGGATGGTCTGCCCGTTCACCTTGAGGGTAAAAGTCGCTGGCCCCTCGCCTGCGGGCAACAGGCCGGCGTAGGCACAGGCGACCTTGCTGGGCTGCACTTTCAGTTCTATCGGCACGTTGCGCGACCACAGGAACACCGAATAGGTTTTGCTCTGTCCGGCCCGCACCGCGTCCGACCACTGCGGCTGAGACAGGGTGCGCCCCACAACCGTGGCGACAAAACGGGGTTGATTGGCCGGGCGGCCCAGCAGACCTGTCTGCGCCAGCCGCTGCTTTTGCCCCTGCGTCAGGCGTTCGAGCAGGGCCGTGGGGGTCGTGTCGGGGCTTTCGCTGAAGCTGTTCAGGCGCAGCAGGGCGCGGCCCGTTGCCGTGTCATACAGCCCCAGCGAGGCACGCGAAAAGCCGGAGCCGTCCTGTTGCCACGCGGTCTGCACCAGCACCCGCGCATTGTCGGCGGAAAAGGAAACCTGCTTTATTTCGGGCCAGTCGCCCGCCAGCGCCCCGCCGCCCAGCACGCCCGCCAGCGCCGCACCACCCATCAACCGTCGAAAGAAATCGCGCACCCGTTCAGGCTAACCTACCCCGCTCGGATTCACCTGAACCTATAGCCGCTGCGCCACTTTTCTTGAGTGTGTTCATGTTAACCTGAGCGGCGGAGGCCGGGGCCATCAGGCTGCCCGCGCAACACAGAACCTATGGACTACTACGAACTGCTGGGCGTCTCGCGGAGCGCGAGTGCCGACGAAATCAAGAGTGCCTACCGCAAGCTGGCCCTCAAGTACCACCCCGACCGCAACAAGGAAGAGGGGGCGTCCGAGAAGTTTGCCCAGATCAGCGAGGCCTACTCGGTGCTGAGCGACGCCGAGAAAAAAGCCCACTACGACCGCTTCGGCTCGGCTCCCGGCGCGAGTATGCCCGGCGGCGACCCCTTCGGCGGCATGGGGGGCATGGGGGGCGTGGGCTTTGACCCGATGGACATTTTCGAGCAGCTTTTTGGCGGCGCGGCAGGGATGGGCGGACGGGGACGGCGTGGCCCGGCGCGGGGCGACGACCTCGAAACCGAGGTGCATATCACGCTGGAGCAGGCCCGCAGCGGCGAGGAGATCGAAGTCACCGTCGACCGCCTGACCGAGTGCGAACATTGCCAGGGCAGCCGCACCGAACCCGGTGGCAAACCGCCCGCCACCTGCAGCACCTGCCAGGGCAGCGGCACGGTTCGCGCCCAGGCCCGCACCATTTTCGGCGTGGTGGAAACGCAGCAGGTCTGCCCCACCTGTAAGGGCGACGGCAAGATGGTGGTCGACCCCTGCACCGTCTGCCACGGACGCGGGCGCACGCTCAAGGCCGAAGCGGTCAAGGTCAAGCTGCCCAAAGGCATCGACGAGGGCTACCGCATTCGCGTGGCGGGCCAGGGCAACGAGGGGCCGGGCGGCAACGGCGACCTGTACGTGCATATCGAGATGGAGCCGCACCCCGAACTGCGGCGCGAGGGCGAGCACCTGATTTTCCCCGCCCGCATCGGCTTTGCGACGGCGGCCCTCGGCGGCAAGCTGACCGTGCCGACCCTGGACGGCCCCCAGGAAATCGAGGTCAAACCCGGCACCCAGCACGGCGAACTGCACCGCCTGCGCGGTCAGGGCATGCCCCGCTTGCAGGCGTCGGGCAGCGGCGACCTCATCGTGGACTATCAGGTGGTCGTGCCCAAGTCGCTGAACAACGAAGCCAAAGAAGCCTTGCGTGCCTACGCCCGCGCTGTGGGCGACGAAGTGCCCGAGGAGCAAGAAGGGCTGCTGGGCAAAATCGGCAAACTGTTCGGGCGAGACTGAGAACAAAGGGCGGGGGCTGGGCGCCTTCTGGAGCAGCTTGCCCAGCAAAGGCGTTTCGGCCCTCTGCTCCTGCTGACGTTGGGCAGCAAAGGGACGCGGTGTCCAGTCTGACCGGACTGCAAGGCTGACGGGTTCATGACAGACTTGTTCCCCGACCAGTACAGGCTGAGCAGATGAGCGCGGCAGAGTATTCTGTGGGCGACTCTTTTTGCTGGCGGGGCCACACCGTACAGGTGGCTTCTCTCGCGATGACTCTACCCCCGGAGGAAATGCGCTTTGTCTACGCCGTCTACGCCCGACTCCCCTCTCCAAGAGGGTTTCATGAATTCCCGCCGCTCGCCCCTGCTGGTGTTTTCCGGCCAGAGCAACCGCCCGCTGGCCCAGGCCATTTGCGACAATCTGGGCGTACCGCTCGGACGCAGCCGCACCGAGAAGTTCACCAACGACAACCTGATCGTTCACTACGAGGAGTCGCTCCGCGAGGGCGACATCTTCATTGTCCAGACCTTCTCGACCCCCGTCAGCGACTCGATTCTCGAACTGATGCTGATGATTGACGCCGCCAAGTCCGCCAGCGCCGGGCGCGTCACCGCCGTCATTCCGTACTACTCTTACGCCCGCAGCGACAAGAAGGACAGCCCCCGCATCTCCATCGCCGGGCGACTGATGGCCGACCTGCTGCAAGAAGCCGGGGCCGACCGCGTGCTGACCATGACGCTGCACAGCCCCCAGGTTCACGGGTTTTTCAAGGTGCCCGTCGACCACCTCTCGGCGGACGTGGTGCTGAGCCAGCATTTCAAGAAGTGCGTGCCCGACGCCCACAACGGCGTGGTGCTGGCCCCCGACGCGGGCAGCATCAAGCGGGCCTCGCAGATTGCCCGCCGCCTGGATTCGGGCCTCGCCATGATCGACAAAGAGCGCCTCTCGGACACCGAAGTGCGCCCCCGCGCCCTGATCGGTGACGTGGACGGCAAGACCGTGTTTATCGTGGACGACGAAATCAGCACCGCCGGGTCGCTGGTCGAAACCGTCAACATCGCCCGTGGCATGGGCGCGAAGGACGTGTACGTGGCGGTGACGCACGGCGTCTACTCCGGCCCCGCCATCCAGCGCATCGCCGCGCTGGACGTGACCCAGGTCGCCAGCTGCAACACGGTGGACGTGCCGCAGGAAAAACTGGACGCGGCAGGCGGCAAACTTGCCGTGCTAGACGTGGCTCCGCTGTTCGCCAGCGCCATTGCCAACATTCACACGGGTGCTTCGGTGAGCACGCTGTTTACCTGAAGTCCCCCGCTGCCCTGGCCCCTGCCCGCGTGGTGGGGGCTTTTTGGTTTCATAGGCAGATGCAAGCGATTTTTTTCGATCTGGACGGCACGCTTTCTGACCGCAACGCCGCGATTCGGCGGTGGTTGGCGGGGCATCTCCAGAGATTTGGCCTGCCCGCCGCTTATGGCCCGCGCTTTCTGGAGCTGGACGACTTCGGCTACCGCCCCAAAAGTGAGGTCATTCCGCGACTGGTGCAGGAACTGGGGCTGCCGCACGACCCCGCCGACCTGCTGGCGGATTTCAGTGCCCGCGCCTTTGCCGCGCCCGTCTTGATTCCCCACGCGCATGAGGTTTTGGACGAGTTGCGCTCAGGCGGGGTCAAGCTCGGCATCGTGACCAACGGCTGGGTAGAGGCGCAGACGCAAACGCTGCGGGGGCTGGATTTGCCGCGCCGGGTGGATGACGTGGTCATCAGCAAGGCGGTGGGCCTCAGCAAACCTGACCCGCGTATTTACCGGCTGGCGCTGAGACGGCTGGGCGTAGAGGCCAGCTCGTGCTGGTTCGTGGGCGACTCGCCCAGAAACGACGTGTGGGGGCCGCAGCAGGTGGGGATGAAGGCCGCTTTTTTGCAGACAGGTCACGCGCTGAACGGCGAAAACCCGGACGCCATGCTGCGCGATTTGCAGGATGTTCTGACACTCCCCTAACCACTCTCCCCTTCTTGCGTCCCGTTGCGCCCTATCCTCTGCCCATGAACAACGAAGTCCCCGTCCAAGCCCTCGGCCCGCAAGGGGAGGTGATGGCCCACGCTATAGACGCCTGCGTCCACTGCGGGTTTTGCCTGCCCGCCTGCCCCACCTACGCACTGCTGGGTGACGAGATGGACAGCCCACGCGGGCGAATTGTGCTGATGAAGGAGGTGCTGGAAGGCCACCTGCCCTTGGCAGACGCCGCCCCACACCTTGACCGCTGCCTGGGCTGCCAGGGCTGCGTAACCGCCTGCCCGAGCGGGGTGCCCTACGGCGAGTTGATTACCAGTTTTCGCGGCTGGAGCGAGCCGAAAAGGGAACGCACGCCCTTTGACCGCGCCAAACGCTACGCCATTCTGAAAGCCCTGCCCGCACCGAAGCTGTTCAGCGTGGCGGCCCGCGTGGGCCAGTACGCCAAGCCCCTCGCCCCCGCGCTGCCCGCCGCCCTGAAAGCGCCGCTGGACTTGCTGCCCGAACACGTTCCGGCGATGCAGCCGAGCGCAAACTTCACCCCCGCGAAGGGCAAACGCCGGGGCCGGGTGGCGTTTCTGGCCGGGTGCGCCCAGCAGGCCCTCGCGCCCAACTTCAACGCGGCGACCCTACGGGTGCTGGCGCGCAATGGCATCGAAGTGGTCATTCCCGAGGGCCAGGGCTGCTGTGGGGCGGCAGCGCTGCACACCGGGGCGCGGGACGAGGCGCTGCGGCTGGTGCGCCAGAATCTCGCCGCGTTCAACCCCGACGACTACGACGCCATTCTGAGCAACGCGGCAGGCTGCGGCGCGGGCCTCAAGGAATATCCGGTGGTGCTGCACGGCCTCCCCGACGAAGCCCAGGCGCGGGCATTTGCCGCCAAGGTGCAGGACATTTCCGAGTATCTGGCGGGGCTGCTGCGGGACGGCGAATTGCAGCCATTTATGCCTACGCGCCAGCCTCTAAAAATTGCCTACCATGACGCCTGCCACCTCGCCCACGCGCAGAAAGTCCGCTCAGCGCCGCGTGAACTGCTGCGGGCCATTCCCGGCGTGCAACTGGTCGAGATTCCCGAAGGCGACCTGTGCTGCGGCTCGGCGGGGACGTACAACCTCGAACAGCCGGAACTCGCCGCGCAGCTGGGCCAGCGCAAGGCGAAAAACATCCTGAGTGGCACGCCGGACGTGATTGCCAGCGGAAATATCGGCTGCCACACGCAGATTCAGAGCCATGTGCGGCGGCAAGGGAGTGGCGTGCCGGTGATGCACACGGTGGAGGTTTTGGATTTGGCGTATCGGGGAGAGCTGTAATGGCGCTCGAAAAACTTGCCCTCACCACCAACTCCCGCGCCCGCAAGCCCCGTTCGGAGGGCGTACCGGACAACGCGCTGGCCGCGCAACTGCTGGCGCAACTCGGCCCGAAGAAAGTCCTGCACCAACTTTCCGAGCGCCTGAACTACCGCTACGACGCCATTCAGTTCGGCGTCACCCCTCTCGCCGTGGTGCTGCCTGAATCCACCGCCGATGTGGTGGCCGCCGTCAAGGCTGCGAAGGCGGCGGGCGTGCCCATCATCGGACGGGGCGCGGCAAGTGGCCTCAGCGGAGGCGTCACGCCCTTGCAGGAGTCGCTGGTGGTCAGTTTTACCCGCATGACGGGCCTGCACATCTTCCCTGAACGGCGCGAAGCGGTGGCGCAGCCGGGCGTGGTCACGCTGAAGGTGACGGAGGCGGCCAAACCGCACGGTCTGATTTACCCGCCAGACCCGGCCAGCTTCCGCACCAGCACGATTGGCGGCAACCTGGGCGAGAACGCGGGCGGGCCGATGTGCTTCAAGTACGGTGTGACAGGCGACTACGTCAAGGCGTTGGAATTCGTAGACACGGACGGCGAAATTCACCGCCTGACCCGCGACTGCTACGACCTCGCGGGCCTGCTCATCGGCTCGGAGGGCACGCTGGGCCTGATGACCGAGGCCACCCTGCGCCTGATTCCGCCGCCCAAGTTTACCCGCACGCTGATGTGCCACTTTGCCGAGGTCGGGCAAGCCGCCGAAGCCGTGAGCAGCGCGATTGCGGCGGGGGCGGTGCCGTCCAAGCTGGAATTTATGGACACGGCGTGTACGAACGCGGTGGAAGACTACCTGCATCTCGGCCTGCCCCGCGACGCCGGAGCCGTGCTGCTGGTGGACACCGACGGCGACGACGCGGCGATTGTGGACGCCGAGCTGGAACTGGTGGCCCTAGCCTGCGAACAGGCGGGGGGAACCGTGCGCCGCGCCGCGACCCCCGCCGAGGCTGACGCGCTGTGGCAGGCCCGCCGCAGCATCAGCCCTTCGCTGGGCCGCATCAGGCCGCAACGCATGAACGAGGACATCGTGGTGCCGCGCAGCGCCCTGCCCGACGTGGTGCGCGAAATCCGGGCACTGGGCGACGCCAGCCCGTTTCATGTGGTGCAGTTCGGGCACATCGGGGACGGCAACCTGCACCCCAACATCATGTTCGACCCGCGCACCGAGTCCGCTGAAGCCGTGCATGAACTGGCACACAAAATCGCCCTGGTCGCCATCCGGCACGGCGGCGTGCTCAGCGGCGAACACGGCATCGGCACGATGAAACGCGACTTCATGACGGACGCCGTAGACCCCGTGACGCTAGGAGTCTTGTGGGACGTAAAAAGGGCGCTTGACCCGGCGGGGCGGCTGAATCCGGGGAAAATCCTGCCGGAAATGTTGATGGTGGATAGGTGATAGTTGATGGAAAAAGACAGAAACGCTGACGCTGGGGCCTCTATCAACCATCAACCATCAACCATCAACATCTCCCCCGGCGACCAGACCCTCACCGTCAGCGCGGACACCTCCCTGCTCGACATTTACGCCGCGCTGCCTGCGGGCCTCTATCCGCCGTTTCCCCCGGTGGCGCTGCCGGGCGGCGTGGGCGGGCTGGTTCAGCGTGGCGGCTTCGGGCAGAACTTCTTCTTCGGGGCGGAGGTGCTGGGCGTGACCTTCCGTGCTCCCAGTGGGCGAATCGTGAAGGCTGGGGGGCGCACCGTGAAAAACGTACAGGGCTACGACCTGACGCGGCCCTTCGTGGGAAGTTTCGGGCTGCTGGGCGAGGCGCTGGAAGTCACGCTGCGCCTGCGCCCCGGCCTTAGCGTGCGGCATGTGGCGGCCCCCGGACGGCTCTCGGCGTTGCCGCCCACCCCGGCCCGCTTCGTGTGGGAAGTGGACGGCATGGTGAACCTGTTGCATTTCGGGCACGCGGCGGAAGTCGAGCGGGCCTTGAGTGTTCTCCCCGGCGCGGTGGACATGACCGAACACCCCGACCTGACCGCCCATTTTCCCGACGGCATGGGCGTAGGCGAGGGGGGCAGCGTGCGCGACCTCCGCTTCGGGTGGGTAAGCGGTGAGGCGAGGCCGCCTGTCCCGGCCCTGTTCGGGAAACTGGCGGCCAGCCTGTAGACTTCCCCCTGACCACTTCAGTTTATGTTGAGGGAGATGAGACCTTCTCTGCTTCTTCTGACCGGCCTGCTGCTC
>NZ_JAUNHK010000061.1:0-1868 GCF_030523985.1 Deinococcus sp. | reverse complement strand
GTTTATGTTGAGGGAGATGAGACCTTCTCTGCTTCTTCTGACCGGCCTGCTGCTCTCCAGTTGCACCGCCATGCAGGGCCAGCGTGCCCAGACGGTGGACCTCCGCATTCTGGAAACCAGCGACCTGCACACGCACGCGCTCGGCTACGACTACTACCAGGACAAGCCCACGGGCGAGTTCGGCCTGGAGTACACCGCCAGCCTGATTAAGGCGGCCCGCGCCGAGAAAGCCAATTCGCTGCTGTTCGACAACGGCGACCTGATTCAGGGCAACCCACTGGGCGACTACGTGGCCCGCGTGCAGCCGCTGAAGGCGGGCGAAATGCACCCCATGCACCGCGCCATGCAGACCCTGCGGTACGACGCCGCCACGCTCGGCAACCACGAATTCAACTACGGGCTGGACTACCTTGACCGCGTGCTGAAGGCCGCACCGATGGCGTATGTGAGCGCCAACGTGCAGAACCTCGACGGCACGCCGCGCTTTACGCCTTACGTCATTCAGCGCAAGGTGCTCAAGGACGTGGAAGGCCGCCCCGCTGTCGTCAACGTGGGCATCATCGGCTTCGTGCCGCCGCAGATCATGCAGTGGGACAAGGCGCACCTCGAAGGCAAGGTCAAGGCCACCGACATGCTCGAAGCCGCCAACCGCTATGTCCCCGAGATGAAGGCGAAGGGCGCCGACATCATCATCGCGCTCAACCACTCGGGCATTGACCGGGGCGAGTACACCGCCGGGCAGGAAGCGGCGGGCGCGGCCCTGACCCGCGTGCCCGGCATCGACGTGGTGCTCAGCGGCCACAGCCACCAGGAATTTCCCAGCGCCACCTACAAGGATGTGGCGGGGGCCGACCTCACCAAGGGCACCATCGGCGGCAAACCCCAGACCATGCCCGGTTTCTGGGGCAACAACCTCGGCGTCATCGACCTCAAGCTGAGCTACGACCCCGACGCCAAGAAGTGGAACGTGGTGGACAGTCAGGCGGCCCTGCGCCCCATCTGGGACAAGGCGGGCAAGAAGAATCTGGTGCAGCCCGACCCCGCCATCGCCGCCGCCGTAAAGGCGCAGCACGAAGGCACGCTGAACTATGTGCGCGGCAAGGTGGCCGACCTGAGCGCCCCCATCAATTCCTACTGGGCGCTGGTGCAGGACGACCCCAGCGTGCAGCTCGTGAGCAACGCCCAGACCGCCTATGTCAAGAACGCGCTGAAAGACACCCAGTACAAAGACCTCCCGGTGCTGAGCGCCGCCGCACCCTTCAAGGCCGGGGGCCGCGCCGGGGCAAGTTACTACACCGACATTCCCGCCGGAACCCTCGCCATCAAGAACGTGGCCGACCTCTACGTGTACCCCAACACCGTGCAGGCCGTGCTGGTCACGGGGGCACAGGTGCAGGAATGGCTGGAGCGCTCGGCGGGACAGTTCAAGCAGATTGACCCGACCAAGACCGAGCCTCAGGCGCTGGTGGACGAGTCCTTCCCCACCTACAACTTCGACGTGATCGACGGTGTGACCTACGAAATAGACGTGACCCAGCCCTCCCGCTACGGCAGCGACGGCAAGGTCGCCAATGAGAACGCCCGCCGCGTCAAGAACCTTCAGTACCAGGGCAAGCCGATTGACCCAGCCCAGCAGTTCGTCATCGCCACCAACAACTACCGCGCCTCGGGCGGCGGCAAGTTCCCCGGTCTGGACGGCAAGAACATCGTCCTGCAGGCCCCCGACGAAACGCGGCAGGCGCTCATTTCCTACTTCCAGAACCAGCAGACCGTCAACCCTGCCGCCGACGGCAACTGGAAACTGACGCCCATCCCCGGCGTGACCCTGCTGGTGTCGAGCAGCCCCACCGCGCAGAAGTTCCTGCCGA
>NZ_JAUNHK010000060.1 GCF_030523985.1 Deinococcus sp. | reverse complement strand
GGCCTCAAGGTACTGGGAGCACGGTTTATCTAAATGTTAATTTCCTTGTACTTAGTTTTTGCCAGTAGTGACACGGTAGTGACAAAACAGTGAAAATGGCTCATGAGAGCCATCAGGTCAAAAGCAAAAACCCCGCGCTAGGCGGGGCTTTTTCTTGGAGCCGAGGGTCGGACTTGAACCGACGACCTACTGATTACGAATCAGTTGCTCTACCACTGAGCTACATCGGCAGGCCTTTTCAGGCTCAAAAAGTATAGGAACGCCTCGCCAGCGTGTCAAGCTCGATGTTCTGTCTGCTTACCAGAAGATTGCACCTATGCCTGCCGATCTACCGTCGCATATAGCTGGACTCATCCATCCTTCAGCTGGCCTTAAAGCTCCTCTGTGATGTGCAACTCCGGTCTGGGGCAACGCGTAATGTGGCCTGTAAGGAGGCACCACCATGTCCATTCTCGACCGTCTTTCCCGTCTGCTCCGCGCCAACGTCAACGACATGATTTCCAAGGCCGAGGATCCGGCCAAGATTATCGACCAAGCCCTGCGCGATATGCGCGGCGCCTATGCCGACGCCCGCAGCGAAGTAGCCGACGCGATGACCCAGGCTGCCAAGCTCGAGCGCGAAGCTGGCACCAACACCAAGCTGTCTGCCGAGTACGAGAAGAAGGCCGAGGAAGCCCTGCGCGGCGGCAGTGAAGACCTTGCCCGTGAAGCCCTGCGCCGCGCCCAGAACCACAAGGACCTCGCCAAGGGCTTCGACGAGCAGCGGACCATTCAGCAGAGCACGATTGACCAGCTCAAGACCCAGCTGCGCGCTCTGGAAGCCAAAATCGACGAGATGGAGTCCAAGAAGACCCTGCTCGCCGCCCGGCAAAAGACCGCTCAAGCAGGTGCGACCCTCGACCGCGTTTCGGGCTTCGATAAGGCAGGCGGCGCGATGGACGCCTTCAACGAGATGGAGCGTAAGGTGGCCGGGATGGAAGACCGCAACGCTGCCATGAGTGAACTGCGTAAAGAAAAGGACTTCGACGAGCAGCTCAAGGATCTGGGCCGCGACAAGGATGTTGATGACGCGCTGGCGGCCCTCAAGGCCAAGGTGCAGGGCGAGAACAAGTAAGTTTTCCCGTTTTTTAGGGCAGGTCGGCGCTGTGGGCGTGACCTGCCCTTTTTCATTCCCGTGTCATGCATTGTGGTTCGCCGGTGCCGTTCATGGCCCGTTCGGTGTGTTGCCTCGCTGCATGTCCCGACCAGAAGCTGACACAATAGCCGCCATGAAGAATTTGCCTTCTCTCTTGCTGCTGGCTGCCCTCGTGCCTGCGCTGGGGGCCTGTGCGCCGCGCACCGACTCGGCGGCAGCGCCTGTGCGGGCCACTGTTCCCGTCAGCAGCGTGGGCTTTTATCCGCAACAGACGGGTCTGACCTGGACCTACGTGCCCGAGGACGAAACGGTGGGCGACCTGCCTTATGTGCTGCGGGCGCTGGGGCCGACCATTTTCACGGGCGAGTCGGTCAGCGCGACCCAGATGACCGGGCGCGGTGCCGAGCAGACGTGGTACCGCCGCGTGGGGGCCGATGGTGTGTTTCTGCTGGGGCTGCGTAAACCGGGCGTAACGGTGGCCCTCAACCCGGCCTGGCAGGAATACCCGGCTGAAAACGCCTGGAAAGTCGGTCTGGTCTGGCAGGGCAGATCGGCTGTCACCGTGGCGAGCGACGACGGGCAGGTCAAGGCCAGAGGCACCCTGAACTACCGCTACGAGGTGCAAGACCGCCGTCAGGTCACCACCCGCGCCGGAACCTTCAGCGTCTGGGTCGTGACCCGCCAGATGAGCGACGACGTGGGCGGGCTGTTTCCAGCCACCCAGCAGCTCTGGTTCACTCCCTTCGTCGGTGAAGTTCGCACACCGGAGGGGCTGCTGCTCACGGGCCGCAACTTTGCCACCAAAGGAGGCACGCCATGAACGAACTTCCTGCCTCATCCGGCTCCCCGGCGACGCCGCTGCTCGACCAGATTCATGGCCCCAGCGACCTCAAGCGGCTTTCGCGGGAGCAGTTGCCCCTGCTGACCGAGGAACTGCGCGGCGAAATCGTGCGCGTCTGCTCGCGTGGCGGGCTGCATCTGGCCTCCTCGTTGGGGGCGGTGGACATCATCACGGCGCTGCATTACGTGCTGGATTCGCCGCGTGACCGCATCCTCTTCGATGTGGGGCATCAGGCCTACGCCCACAAAATTCTGACCGGGCGACGCGGCGAGATGGCGAACATCAAGAAAGAAGGCGGCATCAGCGGCTTTACCAAAGTCTCCGAGTCCGAACACGACGCCATCACCGTCGGTCACGCTTCCACCAGCCTCGCCAACGCGCTGGGCATGGCGCTGGCGCGTGATGCGCTGGGCAAGGATTTTCATGTCGCTGCCGTCATCGGGGACGGGTCGCTGACGGGCGGGATGGCCCTCGCTGCGCTCAACACCATCGGCGACCTGAACCGCAGAATGCTGATTGTCGTGAACGACAACGAGATGAGCATCTCGGAAAACGTCGGGGCCATCAACAAATTCATGCGCGGGCTGCAAGTCCAGAAGTGGTTTCAGGAAGGCGAGGGCGCAGGCAAAAAGGCGGTCGAGGCCGTCAGTAAGCCGCTGGCCGACTTCATGAGCCGCGCCAAGAACTCGACCCGCCATTTCTTCGACCCCGCCAGCGTCAACCCCTTCGCAGCGATGGGCCTGCGCTACGTCGGGCCAGTGGACGGGCACAACGTGCAGGAACTCGTGTGGCTGCTCGAACGGCTGGTGGACCTCGACGGGCCGACCATCCTGCACATCGTCACCAAAAAGGGCAAGGGCCTGAGCTACGCCGAAGCCGACCCGATCTACTGGCACGGCCCCGCCAAATTCGACCCCGCGACGGGCGAGTATGTGCCCAGCAGCGCCTATTCGTGGAGCGCGGCCTTCGGCGAGGCCGTTACCGAGTGGGCCAAGACCGACCCGCGCACGTTTGTCGTCACGCCTGCCATGCGCGAGGGCAGCGGGCTGGTCGAATTCAGCAAAGTGCACCCCCACCGCTACCTCGACGTGGGCATTGCCGAGGAAGTCGCGGTGACGACGGCGGCGGGCATGGCGCTGCAAGGGCTGCGGCCCATCGTGGCGATTTACTCCACTTTCTTGCAACGCGCCTACGACCAGGTGTTGCACGATGTCGCCATCGAGAACCTGAACGTCACCTTCTGCATAGACCGCGCGGGCATCGTGGGTGCCGACGGTGCGACGCACAACGGCGTGTTCGACCTCAGCTTCCTGCGTTCCATCCCCGGCGTGCGAATCGGGCTGCCCAAAGACGCCGCCGAACTGCGCGGGATGCTCAAGTACGCCCAGACCCACGACGGCCCCTTCGCCATTCGCTACCCGCGTGGCAACACCACCCAGGTGCCTGCCGGAACGTGGCCGGCCCTTAAGTGGGGTGAGTGGGAACGCCTGAAAGACGGCGACGACGTGGTGATTCTGGCGGGCGGCAAGGCGCTCGAATACGCCCAGCAAGCGGCCCAGGACTTGCCAGGGGTCGGCGTGGTGAACGCCCGTTTCGTCAAGCCGCTCGATGAGAAGATGCTGCGCGAGGTGGCGAGTACGGCCCGCGCCCTGGTCACGGTGGAAGACAACACGGTGGTCGGCGGCTTCGGGGGGGCGGTGCTGGAAAGCCTGAACGCGATGGGCCTGCAGACGCCCGTGCGGGTACTGGGCATTCCCGATGAATTCCAGGAACATGCCACCGCCGAGAGTGTCCACGCCCGCGCCGGGATAGATGCCCAGGCCATTCGCACGGTGCTGGCGGAGCTGGGGGTGGATGTCCCGCTGGGCGTGTGAAGCGGGCAGGGGAGGGGGTGGAAGGTGGAGCAACCTTGCGAGTTGCGAGAAGAGTAGTATTCCCGAATTTCTCCGCCTCCTTGCCGTGCTGAGGAGCTTGACGCTTCTTTTCTCGCTGCGCTGACGGACTTTCTTCGACCACATCCTGTCTGGGGGTGTGGTTTAAGTTTTGTTCGTTGAGTCGCATTTTCCGAGCAATCCGGCGTTGACGGAAACCCAGCCCTGTGTCGGAGAAGTACCTGACCCACCGACACAGGCGCTTCCGCCTTTGCTCCCCCTTCCCCCCGAAACATTTGACCGCCGTGCTAGCATCGGCCTGTTCACAAAATTCGGTGGAGTCGCCCAGGGCGGCTTCTGGGTCTGTTGTTTTCGCCAAGCAAGGAGAAAGTCATGACTTATGCCAAGCCCGGCACGCCAGGCAGCGTCGTTTCGTTTCGGGAGCAGTACGACAACTGGATTGGCGGCGAGTACCGCGCTCCCGTCGGCGGGGAATATTTCGACAATCCTTCGCCGGTGGACGGACAGGTGTTTACCCGCGTGGCCCGCTCCGACGCCCGCGACATCGAACTGGCGCTGGACGCCGCGCACGCCGCCGCCCCCGCCTGGGGCAAGACGAGTCCGGCAGAACGCGCGGTGATTCTCAACAAAATTGCCGACCGCATGCAGGAGAATCTGGAAAAGCTGGCGGTCGCCGAAACCTGGGACAACGGCAAGCCCGTCCGTGAAACGCTGAACGCCGACTTGCCGCTCGCCATCGACCATTTCCGGTATTTCGCAGGCTGCATCCGGGCGCAGGAAGGCGGCCTGAGCCAGATTGACGAAACCACCGTGGCCTACCACTTCCATGAGCCGCTGGGCGTGGTGGGCCAGATTATTCCCTGGAACTTCCCTCTGCTGATGGCCGTCTGGAAGCTCGCCCCGGCGCTGGCAGCCGGAAACGCCGTGGTCATCAAGCCCGCCGAGCAGACGCCCGCCACCATCCTGATGCTGATGGAAGTGATTGGCGACCTGTTGCCGCCCGGTGTGGTGAACGTGGTCAACGGCTTTGGCGTGGAAGCGGGCAAGCCGCTGGCGAGCAGCCCCCGCATCGCCAAAATCGCCTTTACGGGCGAGACGACGACGGGACGGCTCATCATGCAGTACGCCTCGCAAAACCTGATTCCGGTCACGCTGGAACTCGGGGGCAAGTCGCCCAACATCTTCTTCGAGGACGTGATGGCGCAGGACGACGAGTACCTCGATAAGGCCATCGAGGGCCTCGTGATGTTCGCGCTCAACCAGGGCGAAATCTGCACCTGCCCGAGCCGCGCCCTGGTGCAGGAAAGCATCTACGACCGCTTCATGGAACGCGCCCTGAAACGTGTCGAGGCCATCAAGATGGGCCATCCGCTCGACCCTGGCACCATGATCGGCGCGCAGGTGAGCAACGACCAGTTCGAAAAGATTCTTTCTTACATCGACATCGGCAAGGCGGAAGGCGCGGAAGTCCTCACCGGGGGCCACCGGGCCGAGAACGGCGGGCCGGAGGGTGGGTACTACGTCACGCCCACCGTCTTCAAAGGCCACAACCGCATGCGCATCTTTCAGGAAGAAATCTTCGGCCCCGTGCTGGCGGTGACGACCTTCAAGGATGAAGCCGAAGCCCTCGCCATCGCCAACGATTCGCTCTACGGCCTGGGGGCGGGCGTGTGGACACGCGACATCAGCCGCGCCTACCGCATGGGCCGGGCGATTCAGGCGGGCCGGGTCTGGACCAACTGCTACCACGCCTACCCCGCGCACGCCGCGTTCGGTGGGTACAAGCAGTCGGGCATCGGGCGCGAGAACCACAAGATGATGCTCGGCCACTACCAGCAGACCAAGAACCTCCTGGTGAGCTACAGCGCCAACAAACTCGGCTTTTTCTAGAACGCATATTCGGCGCTGGGCGAGGATTTTTCCTGCTGCCCGGCGCATTTTCTTCCGGAGGTGACATGACCCCTGCCGACCCTTCTGCGCCCACCCCTGCCTGCGCCGAGCGCGTTACTTTGACCCCCGCTGCCGAAGAGCTTCTCCGAAAACTCGCCGCACGGCACGGTCCCCTGATGTTTCACCAGTCGGGCGGCTGCTGCGACGGCTCCAGCCCGATGTGTTACCCCAGGGGCGAATTCCACGTCGGGGGGCAGGACGTGAAACTGGGCGAGGTGGCGGGGCATCCTTTCTGGATGTCGGCGTCGCAGTTCGAGTACTGGCAGCACACGCACTTGACGGTGGACGTGGTGCCGGGACGGGGCAGCGGCTTCAGCGTGGAAGCCCCGGAAGGCGTCCGCTTTCTGATTCGTTCGCGGCTGTTCACGCCGCAGGAAGAGGAACAGTTGCGCCCCGTCGAGCGCGGCGACCAGGGATGACGTGGCAACCGGGTACCAGGAAAAGCTGAGGGCCTTAGACCAAATGGCCTAAACGCCGCCTGATTCGCCCTGAAGCCGCTATCCTAGGCGGCGATGACGAAAGACGGCAAGAAACCCGACAACAAAGCCCAGCAGTACGGCGTGACCCCCCAGAGCGTCGATTTCAACGACTGGTACAACGAAGTCGTGAAAAAGGCCGACCTCGCCGACCACAGCCCCGTGGCGGGCGCCATGGTGGTGCGGCCCTACGGTACGGCCCTGTGGGAAAACATTCAGCGTGGCCTGGATGACCGTTTCAAGGCGACGGGACACCAGAATCTGCTGTTTCCGACGCTGATTCCCATGAACTTCATCATGAAGGAAGCCGAACACGTGGAAGGCTTTGCGCCCGAACTGTTTACGGTCAGCAAAATCGGCACCGAAGAACTGGCCGAGCCGTATGTGATGCGACCCACCTCTGAAACCATCATCGGGCATATGTGGTCGGGCTGGCTGAACTCTTACCGCGACCTGCCTTTTTTGCATAACCAGTGGGGCAGCGTCTTCCGCGCCGAGTTGCGAACCAAGCCTTTCCTGCGGACTAGCGAATTTTTCTGGCAGGAGGGCCACACCGCCCACGCCTCCGAAGAAGAAGCCCGCGCTGAGGTTCGCCAGCAGCTGGACGAATACCACAGCTTTTGCCGCGACGTGCTGGCGCTGCCCGTGGTGCGCGGCGAAAAAACCGCTTCTGAGCGTTTTGCGGGGGCCAGCAATACCTATTCCATTGAAGGCATGATGCGCGACGGCAAAGCGCTGCAAAGTGGCACCTCGCACTACCTGGCCCAGAACTTCAGCCGCGCCTTCGGGGTCAAGTTCCAGACTGCCGAGCAGAAGGAAGAATTCGCCTACACCACGTCCTGGGGCCTGTCCAGCCGCATTATCGGGGCCATCATCATGACGCACGGTGACGACTTCGGCCTGATGATGCCGCCCCGCATCGCGCCCATTCAGGTCGTGATTATTCCCGTGGGCCGTAAGGACAACTTCGACCAGATGTGCGAGGAAGGCGAAAAGCTGGCGGGGGAGCTTCGCGCTGCTGGCCTGCGCGTCAAGGTGGACAAGCGCGACGGCGTGACCAACGGCTTCAAGTACAACGATTGGGAACTCAAGGGCGTACCCGTGCGCGTGGAACTTGGCCCCCGCGACCTGGAAAGCGGCGTGGTGGTCGTCAAGAACCGCAACGCCGAGGAGAAGGAAACCCTGCCCCGCGCCGAAGCTGTGGCCGGGATGCAGGTGCGTCTGGACGCCATTCACGACTTCCTGCTGGGGCGCGCCACCGATTTCATGCTGGACAACACCGTGACGGTGGACAATTACGACGACTTCAAGGCCGCCATCGAAGCGGGCAAGTGGGTGCGCGCCTTCCACTGCGGCGACCCCGAGTCCGAGAAGAAGATCAAGGAAGAAACCAAGGCCACCATCCGCAACGTGCCACTGGACGACGCCGAATTCTTTGCCGAGCGCGAGGAAGGGGTGTGCTTCCACACGGGCAAACCCAGCGGCTACAGCAAGCGCGTGATTTTCGGGCGGCAGTACTGAGGCCCACGGCGCAAGACTGAACACCGATGGCAAAAACACCGCTCTGGCCCAGGCTGGAGCGGTGTGTTCAGTTCTCTGGACGGTGGTCTGGGCCGAGGGGCGGCTCTCCTTTGCCTTCTTCCCACTTTCTGGGTTCCGCCACGTGAGATGATGCCCAATGATGAATTCTGTTTTCCTTCGCTCGGCGGTGGTGACCGGGTTACTGATTGCGGCGGTCAATGTTCTGTTCGCAGGAATTGACTACGGCTTTAACCGCCTGCCCATCTGGTTCTATCTGGTGCAATTGCTGATTCTGCCGGCCATGCTGCTGCCTCTGCGCATGTTTCCCCAGGCCGCCATGACCCCCGACTACCTGCGCCGCGCCGCGCTGTACGCCCTGGGCTGGGCCGTGCCTTACGCCATCTACAAGTTTTCTTCCGACGCGCTGAACCCCGCGTTCACGCCTGCCGCGTCTCTGGCGGGCTACCTGTTCACGGTCATGCTGTTTGCCCTGCTGTTCGCAGCCATTCGTAAACCCCCCACCCGGAAATAAACGTCAAAAAAGGGGAGAGGGAAGGCGGCGCGGCCCTCCCTCTCTCTTTTGACGTGCTGCCGTTACGGGAACATGCGCGTCAGCATGCGTGGGAAGGGAATCGCTTCGCGGATGTGGTCAATGCCTGTAATCCACGCGATGAAGCGCTCCAGGCCCATGCCGTAGCCCGCGTGGGGCATGCTGCCCATCTTGCGGAGGTCGAGATACCACTCGAAGGCTTCCATCGGCAGGCCCTGCTGCTCAATGCGCGATTTCAGCAGCTCGTAATCGTGGATACGCTCCGAGCCGCCGATGATTTCGCCGTAGCCTTCGGGCGCAATCATGTCGTCGCACAGGGCCACGCGGGGGTCTTCGGGGTCGGGCTGCATGTAAAAGGCTTTGATGGCGGCGGGGTACTTCTCGATCATGACGGGGCGGTCGAAGTGGTGGCCCAGAATCGTCTCGTGCGGCGCACCGAGGTCGTCGCCCCACTCGACGGGCTGCACGTCGTCTTGCACGTTGGGCGGCAGGTCGCGGTCTTCGATGTGCTTGCGGATCATGTCCAGCGCCTCGGTGTAGGTCACGCGGGGGTAGTTGCCCTCAGCGGCGCCTGCCAGCTTGGACACGTCGCGGCCCAGGAGATCAAGTTCGGTCTGGCACTCGCTCAGCACTTTACGCACCAGGAAGCTGACCATGCGCTCTTGCAGGTTCATGTTCTCGGCGTGGCTACTGGGCGCGACTTCGGGTTCGATCATCCAGAATTCGAGCAGGTGGCGCCGGGTCTTGGATTTCTCGGCGCGGAAGGTGGGGCCGAAGGTGTAGACCTTGCCGAACGCGAACGCCCCCGCCTCGGCGTGGAGTTGCCCGGTCTGCGACAGGTAGGCCTTGTCCTCACCGAACAGGTCGATTTCAAACAGTTCGGTGGTGTCCTCGGCGGCGTTGGGGGTAAAAAACGGTGCGTCGAAACGCACGAAGCCCTCGCCGTGAAAAAACTCGACGATACCGCGCTGGATGCAGTCGCGCACGCGCAGGATGGCCCAGGGACGGCGGTGACGCAGCCACAGGTGGCGGTGGTCCATCAGGAATTCGATGCCGTGTTCCTTGGGCGTAATCGGGTATTCGCCCGCGTTTTCCGAAATCACTTTCAGGTCACGCACGCTGAGTTCCACGCCGCCGGGAGCGCGTTCGTCGGCTCGCACCTCGCCCGTGACGGTCACGGCCTGTTCCTGCGTCAGCCGCTTGGCGGCCTCGAAGACTTCTTCGGACACGTCGCCCTTGAACACGGTGCCCTGCACGAAGCCGGAGCCGTCGCGCAGCTTGAGAAACTGAATTTTGCCCTTGCCGCTCTTGTCTTGTAGCCAGGCGTGGACGCTGACGGTCTGCCCGACGTGTTGCCCAAGGTCACGAATATTGGAGTGGGTACTCATCGGCCCCGATTATGCCCGATAAGGGCCGGAGGGCGGGAAAAACCGGGGGCGTGGCGTCAATCCTGCTCGGGTTGGCCCCAGGCTTCACGGTGGACGAACTGCCCCAGCCGCTTGCGGTGGCGGCTGCTCCAGTCGATAGAGGGCCGCGCCGTTTCTTCGGGCAGGTAGCCGAGGCGGTAGACCGCCATCAGTTCGAGGTCGTCGGGAACGTTCAGCAGCGTCTGAATCGCCTGCCAGTGGCGCGGAATCTCCATCGGGGTGCTGACGAACTGAATGCCCATGCCCAGCGCCCCCACCGCGTTCCAGATGTTTTCCATCGCCGCGCCGAGGCCGAAGACCGAGTAAAAGCCGCTGAGTTCGCCGGGGCGGTACTCGGACTTGTCGAGCAGCGCCGCCAGCAGCAGAGGACTACCCGCCACCAGTTTGCGGTTGTCCTCACCGAGTTTTTTGGGCACGCCGAGTTGCCGCATCAGCTTCAGGCCCGCGTCGCTGAAGACCTGCCGGGTAAAGGGTTTGAGGGGCCCAGGCAGGCGGTCAATGTGAATGCCGTCGCGCCGCTCGTCCATCTCCTGCTCCGAGAAGCGGAAATAGCGGCGATACCGCTCGAAAAACACCCCCGCGTCTATCAGTTCGGTCATGCTCTGGCCCGCGATGTCGGCCACCCGCGCAATCGTCTGGGGGTTCTCGATCAGGACGAAGCGCCAGGGCTGCGAGTTGAAATGGCTGGGGGCCGCCTGCGCGACCCGCATCAGCAGGTGCTGGTGCTCGCGGCTGACCGGGTCGGGCCGAAAAAGGCCGTTGGTCGTGCGCCGGGCGAGCATTCCTTCAATCAGTTCCATGCCGCGAGGCTAGCGCAGGGGCGGGGGCCATCAAAGGGTCACCATGCACCCCACAGCCCCACCCCGAAGGCCAGCGCACAGGCCAGCGCCCGCTGCCAGTGGTCGGCGCGGCCCGGACGGGTGCGCGGCATGCTGAGCAGCAGCACCAGCGCGGGCAGCAGCCAGAGCCCCCGGCGACCCGCCAGCAGGCCCGACAGCAGGGTTCCCACGCAGACAGCGAAAAAGAGCGCGTGGTGGGGCCAGCGGGCCAGGTCAGTGCGCCAGCCGAGTTGCAACGACAGGCCCAGCCCCAGCAGTGTGAGCAGCAGCCCGGTGGTCAGCAGCAGTGACAGGTGCAGAAGCGACATGGGCGGCTCACGTGGTCTGGCGGCGCTCGGCCTGTTGCTTCTCGCCCTGCTTTGCCGTGGCTTCTGCGGCGGTTTCCAGATGGGCGCTCAGGGTTTCTTCCAGTTGCCCGAGTTGCCGCGTGGCCGGATCGTTGGCGACCAAGGCGGCGACGCCGACCATCAAGGCCGCGACGAAGCCCTGAACCTGAAGGGTGTCGAGGTCGAAAAAAGCGAGAGACGCCGCGCCGAGTGCGCCCACGATGAGGGCGAGCAGGCTGCGGTCGGCGGTGGGCTGTCCGGCCACCCGGCGGGAATTCCAGCGCAAGAAGGCGAGGGTCACGAGTGCGCCGCACAGCGGCCAGACGACGAACTGCTGCTGCGTGGCGGCTTCTTTGGCGGTGTCGCTGCTGATGCCGTGCCCGAGGCCCACACCCAGCATGACCACGCTGAGGGTAAAGGGCAGGTGGGCGTAGAGCCAGGCCAGCGTGCCGCGCAACTGCCCCTGCATCCTGGCCCGCAGCAGCGGCAGGGCGCGGGCCTGATCGAAATAGATGCGCCACAGGGCCACCACGCTCAGAATCGAGAACAGGGCGGGCAGCAGAACCGTCCAGCCGAGTTGCTGCTGCCGACTGCCATTCACCACTTCGGTCATGACTCCGCCCAGAGCGATGATTTGCAGCAGGCCCACCCGTTCGGGTAGGTGGCCCTCGTGGGGCAGGGCTTGCAGGTTGCGGCGACGGGCCAGCACCGGGTTCAGAAAGTCGAGCAGCAGTGCCCCCACCCAGACCTCGAGTTGAGCAGATGAGCCACTGGGCAGCAGCGCCGAACCCAGCCACAGCAGTCCCGCCGTACCGACCACGCTGGCGGTGCGGCGCGACAGGGTCACCGCGTCGGAAGTGCGGCGGTCGGCCCACAGGTGCAGCCCCGCGTGAAGCAGGCGGTTGATTCCGAAGGCGACGGCAAAATACACGCCTGTCTGCCTGAGGTCGCCGCGCTCGATGGTGGCGATCATGGCCATCAGGACGATCTCGGCCAGCGTGCCCCAGCGGTAAGTCCGGCACTCGTTGCCGTAGCGGGCGGCAAAGGTGGCGTTGCTGGCCCAGGCCCACCAGATGGCCGTGAACATGACCACAAATATGACGATGTTTTCTAGCGATTGCGAGTCACCCAGCCGTTTGGCGAGCTGGTCGAAGGCCACCACGAAAATCAGGTCGAAAAACAGTTCGAGCCAGCTGACCTTCTGCTCTATTCCGGCGGGAGTGCCAGGCCCGTTGGGGTCATGGGCCTGGTTGCTGACCGTCTGTCCTTGCAAGGAGAGGTCGTCAGGCTGACCGTGGGTCACCGCAGCCTTCCCAGCGACTTGCGAATGAGCGTGTCGGCACTCGCTTCCGGGTCTTGGGACAGCAGTTCGGCCACCGCCGCCCGCACCTGCACCTCGCGGAAGCCCAGCGCCAGCAGCGCCTCCACCGCGTCGTTGCCCGCCGTGCTCTGCACCGGGGTGGCCCGCTTGACCGCGCTGCCCGCGCCCGCCGCCAGATATTCGGGCACCTTGCTGCTCAGTTCGAGGGCCAGCCGCTCGGCGGTCTTCTTGCCCACGCCGCTCACGCTCGACAGCAGCTTGACATCCGCTCCGATCAGGGCCGCCGCCAGCGCCGACACGGGCAGTGCCGAGAGCAGGCCCAGGCCCAGTTTCGGCCCCACGCCGCTGACACTGGTGAGGAGGTCGAACAGTTTGAGGTGGTCGGCGTCGGGAAAACCAAACAGCAACTGGGCGTCCTCGCGCACGATGAAACGGGTCGAAAATTCGGCGGCCTCGCCCACTTTCAGGCCCGCCAGCATCCCCGCCGGACACTGCACCTCGTACCCCACGCCGCCCGTGACGACCACGGCGCTCCCTTCGCGTACCTCGCGCACCACGCCGGACAGATAAGCAATCATCAGGCCCAGAGTCTAGGGGTACGGTACCCCCAAGAATTCAAGTGCATTTCACGAAACGATAGGCGAATGTTTGCGGATACGGACGGGAGGTGTTGGGGCGCGCCCCTCCGCTCTCAGCCTTCCGCCCGCGTCACCCGGTTGCGCCCCGCCGTCTTGGAGGCATACAGGGCTTCGTCGGCCCGCTTGACGAACGCTTCGGGCGTCTGCTCTGGGATGTAGAGGGCCACGCCCTGCGACACCGTGATTTGGCCCAGCGCGATGCCCGAGTGGGTCAGCGTCCAGCTTTCGACTTCCAGCCGCACCCGTTCGGCCAGGGCCAGTGCCGCCGCGAGGTCGTGGCCCGGCAGCAACATCGTGAACTCCTCGCCGCCGGGCCGGGCCGCGAGGCCGCCTGCCGGGGTCAGGTCGCGCAGGGTGGCCCCCAGGCGCACCAGCACGGCGTCGCCCGCGTCGTGCCCGAAGGTGTCGTTCAGGCGCTTGAAATGGTCTATGTCGAGCGCGATGAGCGAGAGCGCTTCCCCGGTGCTGCTGGCGTGGGCGGTCTGGCTGCTCAGTTGCTGTTCCAGATGGCGGCGGTTCGCCAGCCCCGTCAGCGGGTCACGCAGAGACTGCTGAAGCAGGCGGTCTTGCAGTTGCAGCGCCGAGAGTGCCAGGCCGATTTGACGGGTCAGCGGAACGAACAGTTGGCGCAGTTCCTCCCAGTCTTCGAGCACGCTGGCGGGGGCGCCTTGCTGCGGGTAGACGCGCAGCAGCCCCAGGGTTTCGCCGTGGGAAAACAGGGGAAAGCAGACATAGTCGTTGGGCCGCGCCGCCTCTCCCAGCGCGCCTTCCAGGCACGGCGGGGCAAAGCGGCCTTCGCCGGGAAACCGCGCTTCGCCGCGCCGCAAGGCCCAGCAGTGTTCGGGCGTGGCCGGGCGCGGCTGGGCCTGTTCGCCCCAGTGGGTCAGGGGCAGCAGCAGGTTGCGCGAGGCGTTGTACATCAGCAGCAGACCCGACGTGTGGGGCAGCAGGGTGGGGAGGGCGCGGGAAAGAATTTGCGCCGCTTCCTCCAGACTGCGGGCCGCCTGAAGCCAGTCGCTCAGTTCGCCCAGCGCCCGCATCTGCACGTTGCGGCGGCTCAGTTCATCGGCCCGCTGCTGGCTCTGGCTCTGGGCCTGGGTCAGTTGCTCGCTCATGTGGTTGAAATCCTGTCCCAGACGGCTGAGTTCGGTGATGCCGCCGACCTGAACCTTGACCTGTTGCCCGCCCGTCCGCAGCGCCTTCAGTCCCCGCCCCAGATGCCGGAAGCCGCTGGAGAGCAGGCCGCCCAGCACGCCCGCCGCCAGGCCGCTCGTAACCAGCAGGGTCACGCCCATCAGCACCAGGTTGAGGCGCAGGCGGCGCAGTTGGGCGCGGGCCTGGGCTTCCTGGGCGATCAGACGCTGCTGCTCACGGGCTTCGTAGGAGGCGACCCGCTGACGCAGGGCGTCAATCAACGACTTGCCGCGCCCGGTACTCACCAGAGCGCGGGCTTCGGCGCCCCGCCCCGCTCGGGTGGCGGCGATTTCGGGTTCGGCAATCTCGATGATCCAGCGCTGGGCCAAGCTGTCGATGCGGTTCAGGTCGCGCAGGGCCAGGTCGCTTTCGGGCAGGCTGGCGGCGAGTGTTCGCAGGCGGGCCAGCCGTCCGGGCAGTTCGGTGCGGCCCCGGTGGTAGGGTTCCAGAAATTCCTCACGTCCGGCGACTACGTAGCCGCGTACTCCCGTTTCCATCTCCACCACGGCTTGCAGCACCTGGGTCAGTTGGGCCGACTCGGTGCGAATCTTGATGACCTGCGAGGTCGCCTTGACGCGGTCGTTGAGTGACCCGCTCAGGACGATAAAAGCCAGTGCCAGTGTCGCCCACAGCGGAAGCTGTCCCAGCAGCAGCAGGTGGCGGAGGTTCATGACAAGCAGTTTAAGGGAGTTGGGCACGGGGTCACTTGGCAAAAGGCCACAGAGGACGCGGTGCGGGCAGCGAGGCGAGGGAGAGAAACTGCACAGGCGGGGGAACACCGACGCCGCAAGAAGTCGCCGCGCCCCCGCGTATACTTCGCTGCATGATTGACGCGGCCCAAATAGACCATCTGGCAGCCCTGGCACGGCTGGAACTCACGCCCGACGAGCGGCAGGCCATGCGAGAAGACCTCTCGCGGGTGCTGGGCTACTTCGAGCAACTCGGCGCGGCCCCCACCGAGGGCGTCAGCGAAATGCAGCGCCCGGTGGACCTCGTCAACGTGCTGCGTGAAGACGTGCCCGGCGAAGTGTTGCCCGCTGGCGTGGTGCCGTCTTTGACCACCGAAACCCAGGACGGCTTTATCCGCGTGCCGCGCACCGTCGAAACCGAGTAATTTTCCCCTTTTTGCTGGAGACCTGAAATGCTGGACTTGAAGTTTATCCGTGAACACCCCGAAGCCGTACGAGAGGCCATTCGCGTCAAAAATATCAACTTGGATTTGGACGACCTGCTTCAGCGTGACCGTGACCTGGTGGCCCTCAAGCAAAAAGTCGAGGCCATGCAGACCGAGCGCAACGCCAACGCCAAGCTGGTGCCCAAGGCCAGCCCCGAGGAGCGCCCCGCCCTGATTCAGAAGGGCAAAGACTTGGGTGAAGAACTCAAGGCGCTTGAACCGCAACTGCGCGACGCCGAGGAAGCCTTCCGCCTGTTGCTGCTGCGCGTGCCCAACATTCCCCTGCCCGGCGTGCCCGTCGGCAAGGATGACGAGGACAATGTCGAACTGCGCCGCGAGGGAAATCTGCCCGACTTTGGGTTTACGCCGCTCGATCAGGTCGAGATTCTGGAAAAGCAGGGCTGGGCCGACTTCGAGCGCGTGGCCCGCGTGAGCGGCAGCCGCAGCTACCTCCTGAAAGGCGAAGCGGCGCTGCTGGAAATGGCGATTCTGATGTTTGCGATGGATTTTCTGTCGCAGCGGGGCTTTACGCCGCTCTCGACCACCGCTCTGGTGCGCCGCGAAACCCTGTTCAACTCGGGCCATTTTCCCGGTGACGAGGAATCGGTCTACAAATTTGCCGAGGACGAGTTGCTGCTCGCCGGAACTGCCGAGGTGCCGATCAACAGCCTTTACGCGGGCGAGCAACTCAGCGCCGAAGACCTCCCGATGACCATCGCGGGCTTCAGCGCCGCCTTCCGCCGCGAAGCGGGCAGCGCCGGGCGCGACGTGCGCGGTCTGATTCGCGTTCACGAGTTCCGCAAAGTCGAGCAGTACGTCATCTGCAAAGCCGACCAAGAAGAGGGCCTGCGCTGGTTCCATAACCTGCTGCAAAACGCCGAAGACCTGCTGCGGGCGCTGGAATTGCCCTACCGCGTCATTCAGAACTGCACGGGCGACATGGGCGCGGGCAAAGTCCTGATGTACGACATCGAAACCTGGGTGCCGAGTGAGCAGAAGTACCGCGAAACCCACTCGTGCAGCTACCTGGGCGACTGGCAGGCGCGGCGCACCGGCCTGCGCTACCGCGACGAGGCGGGCAAATTGCAGTACGCCCATACCCTCAACAACACCGGGATTGCCAGCCCGCGCATTCTGGTGCCGTT
>NZ_JAUNHK010000059.1 GCF_030523985.1 Deinococcus sp. | reverse complement strand
GAGGTATAGAGCAATTTGCCTTCAGGGCTGTAGACCTTGGCACGTACCCCGTAGGACTTGCTCGTCTGTAAACGAGCAGAGTTGAAGTACATCTGATAAGGGACGGGCAGGCGGCTGGCTCCAAACTTGACCTGCAGCAGATGATTGCTGGGGTTGCCTACTTCTTCCAGAGAGAGGACCACTTGGGTACCCTTTGGGAGAGAGGTGCTGATACCGCCGACCTGACCGGTCAGGTTGTACCACCCTGCCGGAACCTGCTGGGTCTGAAAAGTATTGGTTTTGGTCGCAGTCGCCTGACTCGTATTGGTCGGGGTGGCATTGACAGGACGAGGCTTGACGCCACCGGGGCGGCTCTGGACGGGAGGATTAACAGGTGTCAGGGTCACCTGACCGACCTGGGTCTGGGCTGAAGCCGCACTGACGGTCAGGAGAGCAACAAGAGAGATGAGGACCTTTGATTTCATGACCCTATCGTCACGTTCCTGACGCATAGAATCAACCTTCTATTTAAGATGCGCGTCAGATTCTCTCTTGAGAGAAGCCTTAGAAGTGAGGTCAGAAGTTCAAAGCGAGCTTCATTCGCGCAGCGGCCAGACTCCGTTGCCTTCCGGGACATCGAAACCGCCGAGAGCGTCATAGGGCAATTTTAGCGACTGGCCCGCGCCGTTCCAGCCCGACAGAATGGAGAGTGGAACGCCCCCGCCGGGGTGAACCGTACCGCCAACCTGAATCAGGTTGCGGGCCTGTGGCAGCCGCCAGCCGGGGCGCAAGCTGCCGAGCAGACCGTGTGGAGCGCGCCCGTAGAGTGCTCCGCCCTGCGCGGTGCGGGCATAGCTGGCCGGAGAAAGGGGCAGCCACTCGGCCACATTCAGTGGAAACCGCTGCTGAAGCTGGCGGAGCAGCCACGCTCCATAGTCCTGGCGGGCTTCATCTGTCGCCCCCAATTGCGAGTCAGGGGGGGCATTGACCAGCAGGAAAGCACGGTCGCCATCAAGGTGAAGGTAGAGGGTCGGCTCGGTCGGCAACTGACCAGCGCGAATTTCTCGCCATTCGCGGGCGTAGTCGGCAGGCCAGAAGATGTGGTGGCCCTGCCCTCTGTTTTCGGTCAGGCGCAGTTGTAGGGCAAAGCCGCTGACGCCGCGTGGAGTTTGGGGAACCGTGTGGCCCAGCCACTGAAGGGTGCGCTCACGGTCGACGGCGCTCACCCAGCGGTCGGCGGCAAAGGCTCCGCGTGACGTGTGTGCGCCCAGGATGCGGCCCCCGTGTGAACTGAGGTTCTGAACCTCGGTGCCGAACTCGAAGCGGACGCCAAGGCTCTCGGCCTGCTCGTGGAGCCGCTGCGCCAGGGCGAGCAACCCGCCCGGCAGATGCCAGATGCCGTAGCCGAGTTCGACCCAGGCAATGTTGTGCAGCACGGCGGGAGCGCGGTAGGGGTCGGCCCCCAGGTAGGTGGCGAAGCGCAGCCAGAAGGGGGTCAGAAAGGGGCCGGAACGCACCAGACGGGCCAGTGAAGAGAAAGGAGCGGCCCGTCGCCCACGGGTCAGGGCATAGCGGGCGAGTTTGACTTTGCTCGGGGGAGGCGCGAACAGAAACGTGTCGGCGGCGTCCTGGTACATCTGCCGGGAATGCAGCAGAAGTTGACGATAACGCCGCCCCTCTCTGCGCGAAAGCTGACTGAGGGTGGGGTCTAGACTTCCGGCGACATGCAGTGCCTCGGGCGCGAATTGCCGTCCGCCCAGCGCGTGGTAGGTCGTCGTGGGATGGGCCGGAGTCAAGGCCGGCAGGGGCCAGCCCAGCCGTTCGTGCAGCGCCGCGAACACCTGCGGCATGGTGACCACGGTCGGCCCGCTGGAAAAATCAGGAAAGCCCAGGGCCGCTTTGCCGCCCGGCCCGTCGAGCGAGTCGAGAACCGTCACCTGTGCCCCGGCGCGGGCCAGCCTCAGCGCCGCTGCGAGGCCCGCGAATCCGGCCCCTACGACCGCCACATGGGTCATGCCGGACATCCAGAGAGGGAGGCGAGGAACGACATACGCTTCAGAGTCTAGCCGACAGGTTCTTTTTCTCCTCGCGGACTCAGCTATGGCAGCATGACCGACGATGAGCTTGGCGCCCCCCGCGTGGATAAACGTTCCCGACCCCTCCCTGTTGCTGCTGGTCGGGCCACCCGGCGCGGGCCAGCGCGAGTTTGCCGCCCGGCATTTCGCCGCTGGGGAAGTGTTTCATGTGGACGCTGGGGAAGACTTGCAACGGGTCACGGCCCGTCTGACACAGGGCAAATTGACGGTGGTGGAAGGGACGCTGGTTCATCCCGACGAGCGGCGGCCCTGGGCGGCCCTCGCCCGTGCCCATGACCTCACCGCCACCGCTGTGGTGTTCGACTTGCCGCGCTCGGCGCTGGAGGAGCGGTGGGCGGCGGCCCCGGATCGGGACAGGGAAATGTTCGGCCAGCAGGTCACCGAACTGCGCCGTACCCAGGGCGGGCTGTTGCGGGAGGGCTTCGCGCAGGTGTGGACGTTGCGCTCGCCGGAGGAGGTGGCCGCCGTGCAGATTCGCCGGATGCCTCTCGCCGTTTGCCGCCGCGACCTGACCGGGCCGTTCGACGTGATAGGGGACGTTCACGGCTGTCTGCCGGAACTGCTCGACCTACTCGTGCGCCTGGGCTACCGCGTGGGGGAGGGGACAGTGACTCCATCGCCGGGCCGCCGGGCCGTGTTTCTGGGTGACCTGGTGGACCGGGGGCCGGACAGCGCGGGCACCCTGCGGCTGGTGATGGACATGGTGGCGGCCGGGTCGGCGCTGTGGGTGGCGGGCAACCACGACGAGCGGCTGGGCCGAGCGCTGGAGGGCCGGGCCATCAAGCTGCAGCACGGGCTAGAGGGGACCCTCGCCGAACTGGACGCGGCGGGTGAACTGTTCCGGGCCGAGGTGCGGGCGTTTCTGGCGCGGCAGGTCAGCCATCTGGTGCTGGACGGGGGGCGGCTGGTGGTGGCGCACGCCGGGCTGCCCGAACGCTACCAGGGCCGCGAGAGCAGCCGGGTGACCCGCTTTACGCTGTACGGCGACGTGGACGGCCGCACCGATGAGCGCGGCCTGCCCGTGCGCCGTGACTGGGCCGCCCAGTATCGGGGGGCAGCGCGGGTGGTCTACGGTCATACCCCGGTGTCCGCGCCCGTCTGGACTCACGGCACCCTCAACATAGACACCGGATGCGTCTTTGGCGGGGCGCTCACGGCGCTGCGTTATCCCGAACTGGAACTGGTGCAGGTGCCTGCGCGGGCGCAGTACGCCGTTCCTTCGCGTCCCTTCCTGAAGACGGCTCACCCGCAGGGCGGCGGGAAATAGCCGCTGGCAACCGTCGCCAGGGTCGCAGTGTCGTGGAGCCGCCATAGCGACAATGAAGCCATGCGCCGATTGATGGGTTGGATACTGGCCCTGCTGGTGGCGGGGGCGGCCTTCGTGTATGTGGCGCAGCCTGGGGAAAGCGGCCTGCCCCGGCTGACCCTGCCAGCTCCTTCGGGCTCGCCTGCCAACGGCCCTGCCTCCTCCACACCGACCACCCCCTCGCTGGACGACACGGCCCTGCGGCGGCTGGCGGAGGGGCAGCCCATCAGCCTCGCGGCGCTGCGGGCACGCGACTACCCCGGCAGCGCCCTGACCGTGCGGCGCACGCTGGCTCCCGGCGTCAATTACACCCGGCAGGTCGTGAGCTACCAGTCCGAGGGGCTGCGGATCAACGCGCTGTTGACCGTGCCGAACGGACGTCCCCCTGCCGGGGGCTGGCCCGCCATCGTCTTTAATCACGGCTACATTCCGCCAGACGTGTACCGCACCACCGAGCGCTATGTGGCGTATCAGGACGCCTTTGCGCGGGCCGGATTCGTGACCCTCAAGAGTGACTACCGGGGCCACGGGGACTCGGAGGGCGAAGCGCGGGGCGGCTACAACGACCCCGGCTACACGGTGGACGTGCTCAATGCGGCGGCCAGCCTCAAGAAAGACCCCCGCGTCAATGCCGGGCGGATGGGCCTGTGGGGACATTCCATGGGGGGGCAACTGTCGCTGCGGGCCATGCTGGTGGACGAAGACCTCAAGGCTGCCTCGCTGTGGGCGGGGGTGGTCGCCGGGTACGACGTGCTGGCGACCGACTGGCGCACCGATGCGGACGGGCCGAAGCCCACGCTGGACCCCTTCAACCGCCGCTATCTGCGCCTGCTGAGTCCCAACGCGCACCTGTCCGACCTGCGTGGCCGCCCGCTGCAACTGCACCACGGCACGGCAGACAAGGACGTGCCCTACAGCTTTCAGGTGGCGTTGGCGAACGACCTGCGGGCAGCTGGGCAACCCTTCACGGCCTTCCGGTACGAAGGCGACGACCACAACCTCAGCCGTAACCTGAGGCTGGCGCTGCGGCGCTCGGTGCAGTTTTTCAAGGAAAACCTCTGAAGTCGGCCCGCGCCGCCGCGCTACCTTAAGGTTATGCAGATGCAATTTTCCGGTCAGGAACAGGTGCAGGCTCCCCCTGCCGTCGTCTGGGCCTTCGTGAATGACCCGCAGCGCGTCGCCGCCTGCCTGCCGGGGGTGCAGGACGTGCAGGTGGTCGGCCCAGGTGAACTGGAAGTGACCGTGCCCCTTCAGGCCGGACTGCTGCGCGGGAGCATGAAAGCGCGGGTGCAGATTGTCCCCGACGAGCAGGGCGGCGTGGTGCGCGTCGGCATTCAGGGGGGCGGGCTGGGCAGCCAGATGAACGTGGACGCCGGGGCTACTGTGGTGGACACGGGCGACGGGCAGACACGGTTGGACTGGCAGGGCACCGCCGCGCTTTCTGGCCCGCTCGCCAAACTCGGCAAGGCGATGGAGCCGAGGGTGCAGGGCCTGATTGCGCGAACCTTCCGTAACATGAGCGCCAGCATCGCCGCCGAAAGCCGCCTGGCCTGAGCCGAGCAAAGGAGCGCGGGGCCGACCCATCGGAAGAGGTCGGCCCCGCGCCTGCTGTGGCAACGGTTTGGGCGAAAAATCAGCGTGTCAGGATGGTGCTGGTTCGCAGGTGGTGGCGGCTGAGTTCGCGGGGCGGCGCACGCTTGATGAGCAGCACACCCAGCATCACCGCAAACAGGCTGATGATGCTCAGGGCCAGCGGCAGACCGTCCACGCCGAAAGACAGGCTGTAGAGGCACAGCAACAAGGTCAGCCCGCCGTGCTGCACCGCCGCTTCGAGTTGGCGGCGCGAGTCTTCCCGGTGCCAGCCATAGAGCCAGTGCCGGGCGTAGGACAGGCCCGAGAGGGTCAAAAGAACAGTCGCACACAGCAGAAGCCACATGGGTTTCAGGGTAAGGACTCCCATCTTGCAAACCTGTGACAGCCTCTGGCCCGCTCACCGCATGAAGGCGCCGGGGACAGCCTGACACTCGTCTGACGCCCCGCGTCACAATGGGGCGTAATGAGCCACGTCGTTGTCATTGAAGATGAGGGAACAGTTCGGGATGTGCTGCGCTTTCATCTGGAGCGGGCTGGCCTGCGGGTCTCGGCCTACGCCAGCACCCGTGAAGCCGAGGACGCCGGAGTGCTGCCCCAGGCCGACGCGCTGGTGCTGGACTGGATGCTTCCCGGCGAGAGCGGACTGGGGTTTTTGCGCCGCCTGCGCTCGGACAGCGACCTGCGCCGCTTGCCTGTGCTGATGCTGACCGCCCGCGCCGCTGAGGCCGAGCGGGTCGAGGGGCTGGAAACCGGAGCCGACGACTACCTGACCAAGCCTTTCAGCGCCGCCGAGTTGGTGGCCCGCGTGCGCGCCCTGCTGCGCCGCGCCCAGCCCGAGGTGCCGCAGAGCCTCACCAACGGCCCGCTGACCGTGAACCTCTCGGCAGCCGAGGCCCGCGTGAACGGCAAGCCTCTGAACCTGACCCGGCGCGAATTTGACCTGTTGGCTTTTCTGACCCAGCACGCGGGCCGGGTGTACTCGCGCACCGAACTGCTTGACCGGGTGTGGGGGGCCGATTTCCTGGGTGGCGAGCGCACCGTCGACCAGCACATCACCCAGTTGCGTGCCCATCTGGGCGACGACCCCGGCAAGCCCAGCTTTCTGGAAACCGTGCGCGGCAAGGGCTATCGAATGCGGGCCTGGCCCACCGAAGGTAGGGGAGAAGCATGACCGTGTCCAAGAGACAGACCCCGGCGGAACCGCCGCCCAGCGAGCCTGCCAGCGAAGCCTGGATCGACGCGCTTCCCCAGGCCGTGGTGCTGACCGTCGGCGGCTTGGTGACGCGGGTCAACGCGGCGGCGGCCCGGTTGTGGGGCGTGCCGCAGGAGCGGGCGGCGGGACGGCCTGTGCTGGAAGTGGTACGCCGCCATACCCTCGAAACCCTGATGGAGCGGGGCGGCGAACTGGAACTCGAAGCCGGGGGCCGAACCCTGCGCTGCACCGCCACTCACAACGGTTCTCAGGCGGCGCTGATTGTCGAAGACGTGACCGAACACCGCCGCCGGGAAGCCGAACTGCGCGAGGCCACGGCGGTACTCTCGCACGAGTTCCGTACCCCGGTGGCGGCCCTGCGCGGCGTACTTGAGGCGCTGGAATACGACATGCCGCAAGACCTCGCCCAGAACTTCGTGCGTCAGGGCTTGCAGGAAACCGAGCGGCTGGCGCGGCTGGTCGAAGACCTCGCCGTGGGGTTCCGGCCCACCCGCGCCCGGACCCTCCCGCTGGCCGAAGCCTTTGCCCGCGCCGAGCGCCTCCTGAGCAGCGAGGTCGCGGCCCGGCAGGTCACGCTGAGTTTCGGGCAGGACCATCTGGTGCGGGCCGACCCCGACAAACTGCTTCAGGTGCTGCTCAACCTGATCGAAAATGCCCTCAAGTACGGCCCAGCCGGGCAGAGCATCGAGGTGGCGACCTCGGTACGGGGCACCTGGGTCGAGGTGTGCGTCCTGGACCTGGGGGCACCCATTCCCGATTCCGAGAGCCTGTTCCGGGCACACACGCGGGGCCGTCAGGCGTCGGGGCAGGGGAGTGGCATGGGGCTGTACATCGTGCGCTCTATCGTGCAGGGCTGGGGCGGTCAGGCCTGGGCCGAGCGCCGGGGCGAACACAACGCCTTTTGCTTCACCCTGCCGGGCATGGGCGGGTTGGGCTGAGGGCGCACCCCGACAGGCGTGGGGCCTTGCGGCCTTATTCCCCAGATTTGGGGGGCCATATGGGTGGAATTGGCTTGTGCCCGGAAGTTCGTGAAGAGCAGTACCCACATCCGGGTGAACTTTTATTCCGGAAAATGCGGGATGTCCAGCACTGTGGTCACCAGCAGGGCGGTATTTGCGAATTTTTCTGAACTCCTGTTGCACACCGATGTGGGCAAGGTTTCTGTAAGCAGCTGACAGATATTTTATACGATATGAGACCCCGTGATACCCATACCGCTGGCCTGAGTCCTGTGGTGGTGGTGCTCTCGGCCAGCCTGCTTCTTGCGGCGACGCTGCTCCTGACCACCCAGCTGGCGCTCTCCGCTCAGCGCGGCGCGGCGAGCCAGGCGCAGCTGCTCACGGCCCAGTACGCGGCAGAATCCGGTGTCAACCGTGGAATGTATCGCCTGGCGACCATTCAGCAGGCGCTTCAGGGCAGCAACCTCGATTTCGCTCCGCTTCAGCTAGCCAACGGCGTGACCAAGAGTGTGCCCTTCAAGGATGCCGATTTCGCCGCCATGGCCCTCGCCTTCTGCAACGGCGGCACGAACGCCACGACCACAGTTTCAGCCGCCGACCAGAAGATTTTCGATGAGGCCACTTCCCGCGTCACCTGCACCCCGCCCGCCACTTCCACGGCGGCTTCGCGCTTTGAGGTGCTGGCGAGGCTGATGAATGCCAACGGTTACGTCCCTATTTTGCGGGCGCAGGGCTTTAGCGCAGCGGACGCCACCAACAGGGCCAAAGCGCTGGTGAGCGACACCCTGGAAAACCGCCTGACCTGGTGGAACACGTTTCTCAGTCCTGCCGCGCCTGATGCCCAGAGTGGCGACCTCAATTACCAGACGAACGTCAGCGTCCGGAACTACCGCCTGGAAACCTACAAGGATGTCAACGGACTCGTGAAGGGCTACCGCTTTTACTTCAAGTCCGATCTGACCTCCACCGGGTCACAGCAAGGTACCGATGCCGCCCGCGTCCTCGCTCCGGCAACGGCGCAAGACCGTAACGGCATCTACTGGCTGGATATTCGGCCTATGCGGGTGGGGGTGTACAGTTTCGACTCGGCCTGTGCGCCTACAGGGTTTGCTTATACGGGTAACAAGGACGCTTATGTGGACGCAGAAAAGGGGGCCGCGCCGAACAGCAGCGCACACTGTCAGCCGCCCAATCTTCAGACCCCGAATCCGACCGCCCTGGCGGGGAGCATGACACCGAATGACCTGACGACCTACTTGGCCCAGTTTCGCGGCGGGTTTTACAATGGCGAAACCTTCGAGGGCGACATCTTTACCAATGAATTCCTGACGTTCCCGCAGAGTGCGAACGTGACCTTCAAGGGAAGCGTGCAGAGTGCCGGGTGTATGCGCTCGGCGGGCAGCGGCGGCAGTGCTATCGACCTCAACAGTTGTACGCCTGTCATGGACGGGGTGCTGCGCCGCACCGGACAGCGTGCAGGCGAACTGGAGGAAATCTTCCTGAAACGTCTCAGCAGCGAGGTTCCGGCAGGGCAGGCCATCACCAACGAGAGCTTGCGTGCCGCCGTGCAGAGCTGGAGCGGTTCTGGTCTGAAATTCGATGGCGGCGACCCCGTGTTCAATGCGCCTTACCGCAAGATCTTCGAGAATTCGGTCACGACTTCGGGCCTCAAAACGGCGTCGGGCGCTGACGTTTCCCTGGACCCCAACCTGGTCGCTCTGCGTAACCAGTCCAAGGGTCTAAATGCGGACGGCACACCGAGCGCTGGTCAGACGGGCATCAATGTTGACGATGTGATTAGGGACGTTCTGGCTAAAGAAGGCGCGTCCGGTATGCTGCCTAAAAGGTTGGAAGACGGTTACGGCCTGAATGCCCGCGTAAAGCTGCAATCTACGGATTCGTTCCGGGGTGGAATCTGGTCGGCTGGAGAAGCGGATACTAAGCCCAGCTACAACACTTCTACCGGTCAATACAGTCTGCGCGGCGATTACCAGTATGTGCAGCTCGAGTTTCTGCCCTCACCCTCATTGAATGGTGATACTCAGGACGACAAGTACGGGGCGTGTTTGGGCACGCCTTACACGATCAACCTACGCATTGATGGAAACGGCAACATACAGCGGTTTACTCAGGGAAGTGTGAGTGGCAGAAGTCACTATGATTGCCCGCGTCCTGTCACTTCCCCCAGCAGCGAGGAAAAGTGGGTTCCTTACCCCGACACGTCGGGCAAGAAATTCAACGGCACCATCTTCGGTGATGGCACCCTGCAAATCAGCAACGCCAACCCACGTCAGGGGCCGCTGGGTGCTGCCGCCGATACCAGCGATGGGCGACTGGGAGACGATTATCCGCCTGCCGTCGCCGCGTTCCAAGACCTTAAGGTCGCGGCGGCCAAGGACATGTATGTCGTCAGTGACCTCACCCTACAAAAGCGCCCGGTAGACGGAAAGAACTTGGACGCAGTCAACCGCCTGAGTCTGTACAGTGGGAAGGACGTGAGGATCGGGGCGTCGTTCTTGCCGTATTTCGCTGGCAAACTGACCTTGCCACCGAACATGGAAAACATGAACAACTTGAGCCTTGACGCGAGCATCGTGACGCCTAACGGAAAGCTGGCGCTGGCGTCCAACATCATGGACACCCAGGAAGACTCTTACGGCCCCCTCGTGGCGATGGATAACCTCAATATTCTGGGCAGTGTGGTCAGCCGCTACAACGGCGAGGTGGGGCGCACGGTCAACAATGCCCTGAACCCCAACTACTTCCGTGGCTACCGCCGCCAGATGAAGCGAGACCCCCGTGGGACGACGGGCCTGCTCTCCAACCTCGGCTGGTACCTCAAGACGGCCAGTCAGGACACCGACCTGACTCGCGTGACCTGGCGTCAGGGGACCCAATGACCGCCTTTCAGCCTTCCTCTGCTCAGCGCGGTTTCACGCTCATCGAGATTCTGGTCGTGGTGGCGATTATCGGTATCCTGGCGGCTCTGGGCCTCTCGAGCTACACGCGCTGGGCCAGGAATGCCGAGGTCCGGGCCGCTGCCGCTCAGCTCTCGGCGGACCTCAACCGCGTGAGAACAACGGCCCAGCGCAGCAGCGCGAGTGCCAGCCTGCGGTTCGATTCGGCTGAGGCATACACGCTGGTCTTGCCTGCCGCGTCGGGCGGCACCCTGGCCCGGACCCTGCCCCCTGGCCTTCAGGTCAAGGCCTACCCCGATGAGGCGGCTCTGGCAGGGAAAACTGTGACTTATCAAGCGCCCTACGCCGAATTGAGTGCCAACTCTCCTACGGCCTTCACCCTTTCACGGGTGCAGAGCGGCTTTCAGAAAGTGCGGGTCGGTCTGGCGGGCCTGACAGGGACGGTGGTGGTCAGTGAAGTACGCTAACCGGTCGGGCTTTACCCTGGTGGAAGTGCTGCTGAGTCTCGCCATCTTTGCGGTGATCGCCACCGTAATTCTTACTTCTATGCTGCAACTCACCAGAGTCGATTCAGGGAGCCGCAACAAGACGAGCAGCGACCTTCAGGCGCAGCAGGTCACCGAGCAGGTCAAGGCCGCGTGGCGCTCCTCGCTGGACTACAGCCGCAACTGCGTGACCAACTTGAGCCTGCCGGATGGAGCCACCATCACGTCGCAGCCGCTGAGTGTGACGCTGAACCCGAGTGCGGTGAGTGTCCTGACCGACGCCGCTGGAACGCCCGTAGCGGCAGCGAATGTGACTGCCTGTACGGGCACCAGCGCAGCCACGTCGCCCGTGCCGGTCATGCGCCGCCTGAAGGTCAGAACCACCAGTGGGTCGAAGACGACCGAAGTGGTCCTCGACATTCTGGCCCCCCAGGGGAGCCTATGAACCGTCACACTTCAGCCCGGCTGGGCTTTACCCTCATCGAGCTGCTGCTGGCGATGGCGATTACCCTGATGTTGCTGGGGCTGGTGTTCACGCTGGTCATGGGCACCAACCGGCTTTCCGGCTCGCTGGCGAGCAGCGCCCTGTCGCAGCAGGAACTGCTCAATGCTCAGGAACTGCTGGGCAGCCGCGTGCGCGAGGCGGCCTTCATCGTGCCGAGCGGCACTTCCGTGACCCTGCCGGACACGGCAAAAACCCGCAACCTGTCGGGCAGTGCCACCACCGTCATCGGTACGGCAGCCACGCCGATGCTGGCGCTGGTGCTGCCGCCCCGGACGGCACCGACCACCTCAAGTCCGAACTGCAACCCTACGGCCAGCCCGCCTGTCACTCAGGAGTGCTACCGCTTTATCGCCCATTACCCGGTGCAGCGCTCGGCGTGGCTCGCCGCGACTGTCAACGGCACGACCCTGGACACGGACTACCCCGGTGCCAGCCCCGCGAACGACGCGGCCTGGGTGCTGGTGGAATTCACGGCCTACTACGCGACGGGAGCCTTTGAGGTGGAAGACCCGAACTCGGTGGTGAATACCTTTAGTTCCGATTCTGGCAAGGCGCGGCTACTGCTTGATGGGCTGGTGCCGGGAACGACTGCGCCAACCTACAATCTGTTCACTTTGCAGACCACGTCTTCCCCTATGCCCAGTTACACTTCCACGGTTTCGTCCTACGTCAGTGGCGTGACGTTCCAGTTGGCCGCGCAGCGTCAGCCCGGCCCGCGTCTGCCTGCGACGGGCACCTACCGCCTGGATGCGGCGGCGAACAACATCGGTCGTCTCAAGCCCCTCAAGCTGCCCTGGTAAGAAGAGGGTGCTGACCCCTAGCTGACGCGGCGAGTGATACGGTAAATGACAGTATGCGTGAAGCTCTGGAAGCAGATTTGCGGGCCGTCCTGAACGGCGCACTCAACATGCTCGGCACGGTCGAGCGGATGTTGCCGGTGGCGGCCGAAGTGCTGCTGCACGAGCAGACGGACCGTCTGGACGAGGTCCTGTCTCTTGACCGCGAGGTGGATGCCCAGGAAGCGCAACTGGAAGCCGAGTGCCTGCGAATCATCGCGCTGCACCAGCCGGTGGCCCGCGACCTGCGAATGATCGCCCTGATTCTCAAGAGCCTCAGCGACATTGAGCGCATGGGCGACTATGTGGTGCATGTGGCCGAAGACGGCGCGGAACTGGCCCAGGCCCCGGCCCTCAAGAAGTACGTCAACCTCGCCCGGATGCTGGAGCGCCTGACCGAGATGAGCCAGAACCTCCGCACGGCGCTGGCTGACCGTGACGTGACCCGCGCCGAAGGCACCATCGGCATGGACGATGAAGTGGACGAACTCTACGAGCAGATTCAGCGCGAACTGGTCACCTACATGCTCGAAGACCCCCGCAGCATCTCCAAGGCCCTGATGCTGATGCGCGTGGGCCGCAGCCTGGAGCGCGTGGGCGACCACATGGAAAACGTGGCCGAGCGCGTGCGCTACTGGGTCACGGGCGAACGCGAGTAAGCCTCAGCCCCCCGCTAGACTGAACGCATGACTTCGGACACCAAGAACCTCGTCGGCCAGCCTGCGCCGGACTTCACCCTGCCGTCGTCGCTGGGGCAGGACGTGACCCTCAGCAGCTACCAGGGCCAGAAAAACGTCGTGCTGGTGTTTTACCCGCTCGACTTCAGCCCGGTCTGCTCCATGCAACTGCCCGAGTACAGTGGGCGGCAAGACGACTTCGCCGACGCGGATACGGTGGTGCTGGGCATCAACCGCGACAGCGTGTACGCCCACAAAGCCTGGGCCGCCGAGTACGGCATCGAAGTGCCGCTGCTGGCCGACATGCGGCTGGACGTGGCGCGGCAGTACGGCGTGGCGCTGGACGAACGCGGCATCAGCGGGCGAGCCGTGTTCCTGATTGACAAGGAAGGCGTGGTGCGCTTTCAGCACGTCGAGGAACAGGCCGGACAGTACACCGCCCGTCCCGAGCAGGTGCTGGCCAAAATCCGCGAGCTGTAAGCGCCAGAAACTGCCCGCCTGAGCCGCGAAGGGGCCGCCCAAGACAAGCTGTCTGGCGGCCCCTTTGCCGTGCTGTCTTTAGCTGCGGCCCAGGGCCGCGTCCTCGGGAGCTGCGGGCAATTCGGCCAAGGCCGATTTTTTGCGGCGTTTCTCTTCTTTTTCGCTGGACTTGACCATTTTCTTGCCCAGGCCGTGGTCGGCGGCGTCGCGTCCGCACAGCACGTTGTAGAGGCGGCGAATGTCGTGGGCGCGGGCCTCGTTGTAGCCCTGGCCCACTTTGCCTTCGTAGGTGTTGTGGACGGTCAGGTCAAACGCCAGTTGCAGCGCCTTGGCTTCAAAGGAATCGTGTGACATGGCTCAGGCTAGCCGCCGAGATTCAAGGGCCGGTCAGCCCGTTCCTGCGACAATGGGGACATGAAACCCCTCAAATATCTGCTGGTCCTGCTGCCCTTTTTGCTGACTTCGAGCGCGGCCCGCCTTGCCCGCAAGCGCCAGGGGGAACAGGCATGAAGCCGCTGCGTTCCATGCTGTATGTTCCCGGCGACAAGCCCCGCGCCATCGAAAAGGCCCGGACGCTGGGGGCCGACGCGGTGATTCTCGACCTGGAGGACGCGGTGGCCCCCGAACACAAAGACGCGGCGCGGCAAAACGTGCGCGAGGCTCTGGCGACGCCCTGGCCTTGCCCGGTGTTGGTGCGCGTGAACGGTCTGGGAACCGAGTGGGAACATGCCGACCGCGAAATGGCGCTGCTGGCGGGCGTGGACGGGCTGGTGCTGCCCAAAGTGGAGTCGGCCCAGAGCGTGAGCGAACTGCACCTGCGCGTGCCCCTATGGGCGATGATCGAAACGCCGCTCGGCGTGCTGAACGCCCCGGCGATTGCCCAGGCGACGGGCGTGGCAGGGCTGCTGGTGGGGGCCAACGACTTGGCCCGCGCCCTGCGAACCCGGCCCCACCCCGAGCGGCTGCCGCTGCTGCACGCGCTCTCGGCGGTGGTGCTGGCGGCGCGGGCGGCAGGAAAACTGCCGATAGACGCGGTGTACAACGACGTGCGCGACCCCGAAGGCTTTGGGCGCGAGTGCAGCCAGGGCCGCACGCTGGGCTTCGCGGGCAAGACGGTCATTCACCCCGACCAGGTCGCCGCCGCCAACACCGCGTTTGGCGTCTCGGACGAGGAAGCCCAGGCCGCCCGCGAACTGCTGAGCGTGTGGGACGAAGCGCGGCAGGCGGGCAAAAGCTTGGCGACCTACCGGGGTGCCCTCATCGAGCAGATGCATGTGGACGAGGCGCAGGAGCAGTTGGCGCTGTGGGAAGCGGGCCGGGGCTGACCCCACCTCCTGCGCCATTCGGCCTATATTCCCCCCGATTTTATCCGGGTAAATTCATCCCATGAACGAGACGCTGACCATTTTTCGGGGCGACCAGCGCCTGCTGACGGGCGACCTGCGCGAAGTGCTGACTTATCTCAAAGTGCAGCAGCCTGGGGAAGTGCTGATTTTCGACGACCAGACCGGACGCCAGCGTGACTTCGACCTTTCCGGCACGCTGGACGAAGTGCTGGCCCGTGAGTTGCCCGCTCCGACGGGACCGGGCCGCCCCAAGCTCGGCGTCATTGCCCGTGAGGTCACGCTGCTGCCGCGTCACTGGGACTGGCTGGAAGGGCAGCGCGGCGGGGCGTCGGCCACCCTGCGCCGCCTGATTGACGAGGAACGCAGGCGGAATCCGGGGGCCGAGGCGGTCACACAGGCCCAGACCGCCGCCGACCGTTTTCTGAGCGCCATCGGTGGCGACCTCCCCGGCTACGAGGAAGCCAGCCGCGCCCTGTACGCCCGCGACGGCGCCCGCTTTGCGGCCCTCAGCGAAGGGTGGCCCGCCGACATTCGCGCCCACGCCCTGCATCTGGCGGCCCCGGCGTTTGCCCAGGACGGTTGAATGCTCGACCCCCGCGCCCCCGCCCCCGAACTGACCCGGCTGGCCCAATCCCCCGATCCGGCAGTGCGGGCGGCGGTGGCGGGGCATCCCAACACGCCCGCGCCTGTGCTGGCCGAACTGGGGGCCGAATTTCCGGCAGAGGTGCTGAACAATCCGGCGCTCCCGCTGCTGCGGCTGGCCGAGCCGGGGTTGGTGAGCCGCTGGCCTGCCCGCACGCTGGAAGTGCTGGCCGCCGCGCCGAACGCCCCCGACTGGCTGCTGCTCCTGGCGGCGGGGCACGAAAAAATAGACGTGCAACTCGTCGCCGTAACCCGGCACTGCTTGCCCGCCGAGGCGCTGCGTTCGCTGACGGGTTCGGCCTTCTGGACGATTCGGGAGTACGTGGCCCGCAAACCTGACCTGCCGCCCGAATTGCTGCTGCGGCTGGCCCATGACCGTGACTATGGCGTGCGGCTGACCCTGGCGAGTCGCGGCGACCTGCCGCCCGAAGTCTGCGACATCCTGAGGCGCGACCTGCACCCGCTGGTCAAAAACGTGGTGCGGCTCCACGGGCTAGAGTGAGTCGTCTATGTCCGCCCTGACGCCTGCCACCCTGCGCCGCCGGAACGACCTGTGGAAGCGTCTGCGCTCGTTGCCGCCGTGCTCGCCGGAATTCGAGGCGACCCTGCTCAACCTCTCGGCGCTGACCGGCTGGGACCGCGCCCGCATCCTGGCGGGACTGGGTTGGACGCCCGCAGAACAGGCCGCAGCGGAGGCCAGCGCTTGAGCGCGGGTGAGGGCGTGCAGCCGCTCGACCTGCGGCGCGTGTTTCTGGGCGACATTGACCTACTGTTTCTGGCTGAAATCGCCCTGCGCACCACCGTCATTTTCGTGTGGCTGCTGCTGCTGCTCCGCATCGCGGGCAAGCGCGGCGTGTCTCAACTCAGCCCGCTGGAACTCGCCATCGTCATCGGGCTGGGGTCGGCGGTGGGGGACGCCATGTTCTACGCCGAGGTGCCGCTGCTGCACGCCATGCTGGTGATGGCGCTGGTGATCGGGTTGCAGCGGCTGACGGCCCACCTCATCATCTCGCAGGAAAAGGTCGAGACGTTTCTGGAGGGCACGCCCGTCGAACTGGTGCGGGACGGGGTCATTCAACTCGCGGGCCTCAAGACCTCAGCCCTGAGCTACGAGGACCTGTTCGAGCGCTTGCGCCCCGCCGGAGTGTGCCAACTGGGGCAGGTGCAGCGGGCTTACTTCGAGCAGGACGGGCAACTCTCGGTTTTTTGCCATGCGGACGGTCAGGCCCCGCCCGGCTTGCCGATTGTGCCGCCCTGGGATTTGGAACCGCCCGCCGCGCTCCCCGACGACTACGCCGGGCCTGTGGCTTGCCTGTGCTGTGGGCGGGTCGTGGAAGCGGAGGGGGCCGTTCCGCCCCTCTGTGGCTGCGGCGGCACGCGCTGGACGGTGGCGGTACGTAAACCGCTGGCGCTGGA
>NZ_JAUNHK010000196.1 GCF_030523985.1 Deinococcus sp. | reverse complement strand
GCCACCATCATCTACGTGACGCACGACCAGGTCGAGGCGATGACGCTCGGCAACCGTATCGTGGTCATGCGCGACGGCGTGATTATGCAGGTGGATACGCCCATGAACCTCTACGACTTCCCGCAGAACAAGTTCGTGGCGGGCTTTATCGGCAGCCCCTCCATGAACTTCCTGACGGCCAAGGTGCAGGGCGGACAGTTCGTGCTGGGTGACAGCCGCGTGGCCGCGATGGGCCGACTGGCGCAGAGCCTGGGAGCCTATGAGGGCCGCGAGGTCTTCATGGGGATTCGTCCCGAACACGTCGGACTGGTGGGCCACAGCGACCTGCCGCACGGCAACAACGTGCTGCGCGGCGAAGTGGTCGTGGTCGAGTCGCTCGGTGCCCAGACCGACCTGATTGTGGACGTGGCGGGGCAACACCTGACCGCCAAGGTCGAGGGCATGGCTCCCGTCCAGCCCGGCGACAAGGTCGAACTGCTGATCGACCAGACCCGCCTGCACGCCTTCGACACCCAGACCGAAAACGCCATTGACCGGGGCACGCCCGGCGGCACCCGTGGGCAACTCGATACCCAGGGCCTCGGCTACGAGTACCCCGGTCAGACCGCCAGCGGGGCAGGCGTCGTCAGTGTCGTGAAGACCACCCTCTAAGCCGATGGAAGACTGGGAGACATTCGGCGGCCAGTCGGGTGTCTCTGTCTTTTTAAACATCTATGCCCTTTGTGGGCAACGCAGGTCAATCGCTCTACACTGACGCCCATCAGCCGATTCGTCCTTGCCTTTCTCTGCCGGTTGACAGCAAATCCGTGGGCCACCGACTTTTCCCGCTTGCCCACGACAAGGAGAACCCATGAAAAAGATGCTGCTTTCTCTGACTGCTCTGGCCCTGCTGGGGAGCACCGCGCAGGCCCGCACCTGGGCCGACATCCAGAAGTCGGGCACCATCAAGATTGCCACCGAAGGGGCTTTTCCGCCCTTCAACCTCATGAAAGGCAAGACCCCCACCGGCTTCGAGGTCGAACTGGCTGAAATCCTCGCCAAACAGCTGGGCCTGAAGGTGCAGTGGACGACCCAGCCCTTCGACAGCCTGCTCATCGGGCTGAATCAGGACCGCTACGATTTCGTGATCGCCTCGCATGGCATCACCCCCGAGCGGCAAAAGGCGGTGGACTTTTCCAACCCCCATTACTGCACGGGTGGTGCCATCGTGACCCGGCCCGGCGGCCCCCTGACGGCCAAGGCACTTTCCGGCAAGACGGTAGCGGTACAAGTCGGCACCACTTACCTGGAAAATGTCCGCAAGGTGCCCGGGGTGCGCGACGTGAAGACCTTCCCCAAGGACACCGACGCGCAGGCGGCGCTGATGGCGGGCCGGGTGGACGCCTGGGTGGGCGACAAGTTCACGGGTCTAGACCTCATCAAGGCGCAGAAGGGCAAGGTCGTGCAGGGCGAACTGCTGTTCCGGGAAAAAATCGGCATGGCGGTCAAAAAGGGCAACACGACTTTGCTCAAAACCCTGAATACGGCCCTGGCCAAGGCACAGGCCGACGGCAGTTACGCCAAACTCAGCCAGCGCTATTTCGGTGAGGACGTTCGCTGCCGCTGAGGGCGAGGCGGAAGGCCGAATCTTCGCGCGTGAGCAGCATCTGAACGCCCTGACCTTACAGCCGAACGGTCAATCCTGAATTGGGCTGCGGTCTGTCAGGTCATGGGCGTATAGTGTCGTTCGCCAAACTTGGCCCCCTTTGTCTGTGATGCCCCACCCGACTCCGCGTTTTCGCGCCTTCTGGAGAATGTACCGATGACCACGCCCTCCCCCGTTTCTCCCTCTCGCCCGCCTGCCGGACAGGGCCTCGGCTCCATGTTTCTGTGGCTGGTCGGAGCTGCTGCCGCCTTCGCTGCCCTGTTCGTCCTGATTACCCTGGTGCTGCGCCAGATGCCCGCGCCCGTCGGTCAGTACGCCGACCTGTTCGTGGAAGGCGCACAGATGACCCTCAAGCTCACGGTGGTCAGCGGCCTGATAGGACTGGTGGTCGGGGTCGTCGCCGGAATCATGAAAACCAGCCCCAATGCGCTGGTGCGTGCGCCCGCCAACTTCTTCATCTGGCTGATTCGTGGTACGCCGCTGCTGGTGCAGATTCTGTTCG
>NZ_JAUNHK010000195.1 GCF_030523985.1 Deinococcus sp. | reverse complement strand
TTACAGCGCTTCCTTGACCACCTTCACCACGTTGTCCACGCTGAAGCCGAACTTCTCGAACAACACCTTGGCGGGGGCCGACGCGCCGTAGCCCTCCATCCCGATCACGGGGCCGCCCAGCGTCCACTCATACCAGGGCTGCTTGCTGGCGGCCTCAATGGCGACGCGCCTGACGCCAGGGGTCAGCACGCTGTCGCGGTAGCTGGCGTCCTGTTCGCGGAAGACTTCCATGCAGGGCATAGACACCACGCGGGCCGCCACGCCTTCCTCGGCAAGCTTGGCGGCGCTGTCCAGCGCGAGGCTGACTTCGGAACCGCTGGCAATCAGAATGACCTGCGCGTTCTCCGCGTCACGCACGACATACGCACCTTTCTTCACGCCGTCATGGTTCTTGGGCAAGATAGGCAAATCCTGACGCGAGAGGGCCAGCGCGGTGGGGCCTTTGTCGTATTCCAGCGCCATCGCCCACGCAGCGGCGGTTTCGTTGGCGTCGGCGGGGCGGATGACGTGAGCGCCAGGCACGCTACGCAGCATCGCCAGTTGATCAATTGGTTGGTGGGTCGGGCCGTCTTCGCCCAGGCCGATGGAGTCGTGGGTCAGCACATAGGTCACGGGCTGCATTTGCAGGGCGCTGAGGCGGAAGGCGGGCTTGAGGTAATCGGCAAACACCAGGAAGGTGCCGACCAGCGGGCGCAGGCCACCGTACAGGCTCAGGCCGTTGCCCGCCGCCGCCATGCCGAACTCGCGCACGCCGAACAGCACGTTGCGGCCTGCCAGCTGACCCGCCTGCATTTCGCCGCCGTCCTTGATGGTCGTTTTGGTCGAGCCGCTCAGGTCGGCGCTTCCGCCCATCAGCCCAGGCACTGCCGCCGCCAGCGCGTTAATCACTTCGCCGCTGGCGTTGCGGGTCGCCACCGCTTTGCCGCCTTCCTCGTAGGTGGGCAGCAGTTCCATCAGATTGGCGGGCAGTTCGCGGGCCAGCAGCGCGTCCACTTCCTTGCCGAGTTCGGGGTGCGCGGCGCGGTAGTCCGCCATCCGTTTTTCCCAGTCGGCTTCCAGTTGTGCGCCCTTGGCACGGGCGTTCATATGCGCGGCGACTTCGTCAGGCACGGTGAAAGGCGGGAATTCCCAGCCCAGCGCCTTCTTGGTTTCCGCCACGCCCTCAGCGCCGAGCGGCTCGCCGTGTGCCTTGCTGGTGCCCGCGCGGGGGCTGCCGAAGCCGATGACCGTGCGAACCTGAATCAGCGTAGGGCGCTCGCTCTGGGCACGGGCCTGCTCGATGGCGGCCCCGATTTCGTCCAGGTTGTTGCCGTCGTCCACCTTCAGCACGTTCCAGCCGTAGGAGCGGAAACGGGCGGCGGTGTCTTCCGATTCGGCCTTGTCGGTGGGGGTGTCCAGCTGAATCTGGTTGTCGTCGTGCAGCCAGATGAGCTTGCCGAGCTTGAGGTGGCCCGCGAGCGCGGCGGCTTCGTGGTTGATGCCTTCTTGCAGGTCGCCGTCACCCAGGATGCAGTAGGTGTGGTTGTCAAAAATGGCAAAGCCTTCGCGGTTGTAGCGGGCGGCGAGGTGCGCTTCGGCCATCGCCATGCCCACCGTCATCGCTGCGCCCTGCCCGAGCGGGCCAGTCGTGGCGTCCAGCCCCTTGGTGTGGAAGAACTCGGGGTGCCCGGGGGTGTGGTAGCCCCACTGGCGGAAGTTTTTGAGGTCTTCCAGCGTCATCTGGGGGTAGCCCGTCAGGTGCAGCAGGCTGTAAATCAGCATGGAAGCGTGGCCCGCCGACAGAACGAAGCGGTCACGGCCCGGCCATTCGGGGTGCTGGGGGTTGTGGCGCAGGAAGTTCTGCCACAGCACGTAGCCCATTGGGGCCATGCCGAGCGGCGCACCGGGGTGGCCCGAGTTGGCGGCCTGCACCGCGTCGATGGCGAGGGTTCGGATGGTATTGACGCTCAACTGAGCGAGGTCTGAAGAAGACATGCCGACAGTGTAGGCGGTGGGAACACGCGCCGACGCGGGCTGAATGGACACCAAAGAAAAACGCCCACTGGGGGCGCACTTTCAGACAGAGAAAAAGGAGGGTGTCGAATCTTCACCGGGCCGAGCTACAGATGCACCCACGGCATCTTCATTCCGGTGAAAACAGAATACGCCGGAAGCATAATTG
>NZ_JAUNHK010000194.1 GCF_030523985.1 Deinococcus sp. | reverse complement strand
GCCCGGCGCTACGGCGGCGTCTTTGCCTTCTCCGGCGGGCTGATTGGCCCCGACGGCACCCCCCGCGACTATCCCGGCACGCTGGACGGCACGCCCATTTTCATCGGGTGCAGCGACGTGGACAGCCATGTGCCCCTGGCCCGCGTGGAGGAAAGCGCCGAGATTCTGGCCGGGCACGGCGCGAAGGTGGACAAGCGCATCTACCCGCAGATGGGCCACACCATCAACAGTGACGAGATAGAGGCCGTGCAGCGGATGCTTCAGGAGGTTTCGGCCCGCAGCGTGTAAGAGGCCAGGGGGGCGGCAGTATTTCGGCTCCCCCCTCTCGCCCCCTGTAGCTGACTTTAAGGCTTGTTAAATGGCCCGAAATAGTGCCTTACTTTGCAGAGTTTACGCTTCTTTCCCGACACGATGTTCTGTGGAGGAACCATGCGCAAACCCTTACTGACCGTCCTTTCGGCGGCCTTTTTTGTGTCGGCCCACGCCCAGCAGCCTGCTCCCACGCCCCGCCCGGTGCCACCCGCCGAGCCGCCCGCGACGGTCACGGCGACGCGCAACGAACCGGCGGCGCTCCAGTTTTCGTCCGACAAACTCTCTCGCCTGAAGGTGCCTGCGGGCTTTGAAATCAGCGTGATGGCGACCGACCTGGGCAACGCCCGGATGCTGCACGTGATGCCCGACGGCGGCATCTACCTCTCGCGCCGTCAGCAGGGCGACATCTGGTACCTGAAAGATGTCAACAAGGACGGCAAATTCGACGCCACCGAGCGCCGCAAAGTGGCCGAGAACATGAAACTGGTGCACGGCATCGACACCCGTGGCGGCAAGCTCTACGCCGTGGGCGAAAAGACCATCTGGGTCATGGACATCGCCAAGGACGGCAGCCTGAGCGTGCCCCGCGTCTTCGCCGACGGTTTCCCCGACGCCGGACAGCACCCGGCCCGGCAACTGGCCTGGGGACCGGACGGTTACCTGTACGCGTCGTTCGGCGCGACCAACAACGACACCCCCACCCAGAACCCCGAAGAAGCCACCGTGCTGCGCCTCAGCCCGAACGGTCAGTACCGCGAGGTCTATGCACGCGGCCTGCGTCACACCATCGGTATGGGCTGGCATCCCGTGACCAAGACCTTCTACGGCATGGATCAGGGCAGCGACTGGCACGGCGACAATATTCCGCCCGAGGAACTCAATGTCCTCAAGCGCGGCAAGAACTACGGCTGGCCCTTTTGCTACGGCGCGAAGATTCCCGACCCCTACGTGAACGTCGCCAACATTCCCGGCAAGATCACCAAGGCCGAGTACTGCGCGACCACCGAGCCGAGCACCCTGAACTACACCGCCCACGCCGCCGCCATCGCGCTCAAGTTCTACACCGGCAAGCAGTTTCCCGCCGAGTACCGCAACGACGCCTTCGTGACCTTCCGTGGCTCGTGGAACCGCAATGAGCCTAGCGGCTACGAAGTGGTGCGCGTGGTCTTTAACGACCAGAACAAGCCCGAAAAATTCGAGCCGTTCGTGACGGGCTTCGTCTATCAGGAAGACGGGCAGTGGAAGCAGTTCGGGCGCGTGGCGGGTCTGGCGACCTACACCGACGGCAGCCTGCTCTTCACCGACGACCAGAGCGGCGTGATTTACCGCGTGCGCTACGTGGGAGGCAAATAAGATGCACCGGACACTTCTTCTGACGGTTCTTTCCCTGGGACTGGCCTCGGCGGGCGCGGCCCAGTCCGGCCTGCCCCTGAGTGCCACCGCCACGCTGCGTGACCCGGCGGGCACGGTGCTGGGCAGCGCCAGTTTCGTGCAGCAGGGCGAGGGCGTACGCGTCAGCGTGCAGGTGCGCGGCCTGACCCCCGGACAGCACGGCATGCACATTCACGAGTTCGGGCGCTGCACCCCCGGCGTGGACGCGGCGACGAACAAGGTGGTGGCTTTCGGCGGTGCGGGCGGTCACTTCGACCCCGGCATGAGTAAGAACCACGACCAGCCGACCACCGACAACAAGCACGGGCACGGCGGCGACCTGCCGATGCTGACGGTGGGCGCGGACGGCGTCGGCCAGGCCAATTTCACCACCACCAAGGCCAGCCTGACCGGGCAAAACGGCATTCTGGCCCGCTCCATCGTCATCCATGCCAAGGCCGACGATTTCAAATCCGACCCGGCGGGCATGAGCGGGGCGCGTGAACGCTGCGGCGTCAT
>NZ_JAUNHK010000193.1 GCF_030523985.1 Deinococcus sp. | reverse complement strand
AGCTCACCCGTCTCCTCTTGCTTTCGCTCGGTCTCTGGTCCAGTGCTTCGGCCGCCACGCTCGTTTACGGCGCAGGCGGCGACCCGGTAACCTTAGAAAGCGGCAACATCAGCGACAGCAACTCGGCAGTGGTGCAAAACCAGATTTATGACACGTTGACCAGGGTCAAGCCGGGCACCACCACCCTGATACCGGGTCTGGCGCTGAGCTGGAGCGCCGACGCCACCCGCAAGGTCTGGACCTTCACCCTGCGCCGGGGCGTCAAATTTCACGACGGCACGCCCTTCAACGCCGACGCGGTGGTCTACAACGTCAACCGCTGGTGGAACCCGGCGGCCCCCGAGCGTTTCGCCAGTCAGAAAACCTGGGACAGCTGGCGGCTCATCTTCGGGGACGACAAAGGCGAGGGCAGTGTCCTCAAAAGCGTCGCCAAGAAGGGGGACTATCAGGTCGTCTTTACCCTCAACCGTCCGCTGTCCAACTTTCCCGACATGATCGGGGTCAGCTTCTTCGGCATTGCCAGCCCTGCCGCCGTGAAAAAGGCTGGAGTCAACTACGGCACGCCAGTCGGCGGCGCGGTGGGCACTGGCCCCTACCGTCTCCAGGCGTGGGTGCCTGGGCAGCAAGTGACGCTCACCGCCAATCCGAGCTACTGGGGCGGTAAGGCGCAAAGTGAGCGTCTGGTCGTGCGAACCCTCAAAGACCCGACTGCCCGCCTCAACGAACTCAAGGCCGGCACCATCGATTTCACCTGTGATCTCAACCCCGACCATCTGCCGACCATCCGAAACGACCGCAACCTCGTGGCGGTACTGCGCCCCAGCTTCAATGTCGGGTTCCTGAGCCTGAATACCCGCCAAGAGCAGCTTAAGAACGTCAAGGTGCGTCAGGCCATCCGGCTGGCGCTCAACCGCCGCGCCATTGCCGACGCTTTCTGGGGTGAACTCGGCATCAGCGACGACAGCTTCGTGCCGCCGCCGCTGGCCTGGGCCAACAGCAAGAAGGTGGCGTTCGTACAAAACGACGCGGCCAAGGCCAAGCAACTTCTCAAGGAAGCGGGCTACGCAGGCGGCTTCAAGCTCGACCTGTGGTATATGCCCGTGTCGCGCCCCTATTTCCCGACGCCCAAGCCGATTGCCGAGGCGATGGCAGCCGACCTGAGCGCTATCGGCATCAAGATCGAACTCAAGACTGTGGACTGGGCCAAGTACCTCGAAGACCGCAACAAGGCCCCCGGTTTCGACATGTACATGATCGGCTGGACCGGGCAATACGGCTCGCCCAGCAACTTCTACGACTCTTACTATGGGCCGGGCAGCGAAAAAGATTCCGGCTTCGACAATGCCCAGATCCAGGGTCTGCTCAGCAAGGCCGCATCGGCCAAGGACCGGGCGCAGCAAGCGACATTCTTCTCCCAGGTGCATGACCTGACCCACGCCGCCGCTGTGCGAATCCCTATCGTTCACTCGCGTCCGCTCTGCGCCGCCCGCAAGTCGCTGACCGGCTGGGTCCCCAACCCGTCTTTGACGGAGCAGTTCAACGTCATTGGTAAGAAGTGACGCTGACCTGAGCGTTAGAGGCTCTGAACGCCAGTTTCCTGCCACGGGGCGGGAGTTCTGGCGTTCAGACGTTTAGGAGCAGATCAAAAAAAACTCCTCCCGTCGCCGGAAGGAGCCGTGTGAGGGGAAAAAGCTTACAGGTTGCCCTTGAGGGTGCTGGCGACCTTGAATGCCACCTTCTTGCCTGCGGGAATCTGAATCTTTTCGCTGGTGCCGGGGCGCACGCCGGTGCGGGCGGCGGTTTCCTTGACGCTCAGGGTGCCGAGGCCGGGCAGGCCGACGCTCTTGCCGTCTTGCAGGGCGCTGACCACGCACTCCAGCATGGTGCTGACGGCTTCTTCGCTCTGCTTCTTGGTCAGGCCGGTCTTGTCGGCGACCATTTCCACGAGCTGGGTCTTGGCAACCTTGCCACTGTCAGCGGCGCTGCGCTTGGCGGCGGGAGCGGCTTTGGCGGCAGGAGCAGCCTTCTTGGCGGGGGCCTTCGTAGACTTTTTCGTCATGGTGAGCAGCATGACATATCCGCTGCCCGCTGTGAAGGGGGGGAAAGGGGGGGAATGCCCACTAGGACGCATTCATTAAGATTTGAGGGAGAAAAACCCCGTGCAGATGGTCTCTTGAGGCGGCCTTGAGACTTTCTGGAGGCGAAAAAGCAGCGCTGTGACG
>NZ_JAUNHK010000058.1 GCF_030523985.1 Deinococcus sp. | reverse complement strand
GTTTTTTTGCCCCCTCCTCGGAAGTCTGAAGGTCAGTTCAGCCCTCTTTCAGGCCCGCTGTCATGTGGAAGGGGCAACCTGAACCCATGACCAAATCGCTTGCCGGAAAAACCATCGCCATCCTGGCCGCCAAGGGCGTTGAGGAAATCGAACTGACCAGCCCCCGCGAGGCCATTGAAGCCGCTGGAGGCCGCACTGAACTCGTCAGCCTGGAAGCCGGCGAAATCCAGTCTATGAAGGGCGACATCGAGCCGCAGGCCAAGTACAAGGTAGACCGCGTGGTGGCCGACGTGAAGGCGAGCGACTACGACGGTCTGCTGCTGCCGGGCGGCACCGTCAACCCCGACACCCTGCGAACCGACAAGGCGGCCATGCAGTTCGTGCGCGACATGTACGACAGCGGCAAGCCCATCGCCGCCATCTGCCACGGCCCCTGGAGCCTGAGTGAAACGGGCATCGCTGCGGGGCTGAAAATGACCTCCTGGCCCAGCCTGCGCCACGAACTGACCCTGGCCGGGGCCGAGTGGGTGGACGAAGAATGCGTGACCGACAAGGGCGTGGTCACCAGCCGCAACCCCGACGACCTCCCGGCTTTCAACAAGAAGATCGTGGAAGAATTCGCCGAGGGAGACCACAGCAGTCGCCGCAAGTGAGAAGGGCGCAGTGTAAACCGAAAGATTAGAAAGAGGGAGACACGACTTTTTACGGTGTCTCCCCTTTCGTTTGCACCAAGACGGCCATGACCTTTCTCTCTCCCGTCAGGGCTGAGCCAGCGTCATGGCCTGTTTGCCGCGTGCCGTGAGTTCATAGCCCAGTGAGCCGTCGTTGTTCAGCACTTCCACGACATAGCCGTGCCTGCTCAGCCAGGCCAGCACGAAGTCGGGGGACAGGTGGAGCGGCTTTTCACCCGAGAGCGCCTCGGCCACTGCGCGGTGGGCCATCCTGACCAGGGTGACCGTCGGAGGCACTTCCACAGACTCCGGTGAAAATTTCGACCTAGACAGGTGGTCAGACATGACGGGCAGAATAAATGTAAAAACTCACGTTTTCCTGACGGGCGGGTCAGATGAATGTCCTACCGGTTCAGAAAGCTTTTGATCCAGGCCTATCTTCCCAACCGGGCCGAGATGCGTGCGGCAACTTCCTGCACCCGCCGAGCGAGGTCGGGCACCGCCTCTGCGGGCAACCGAGCGGCGGGGGCCGAAACACTGATGGCGGCGACCACCGCTCCCCCTGCGTCCTGCACCGGGACTGCCACGCAGCGCACGCCCAGTTCGCGTTCCTCGTCGTCAAGGGCATAGTCCTGCTGGCGTACGCGGGCCAGTTCTTCCAGATAGGCCGGAAGGGTCGTCAGCGAGTGGGGAGTATAGGCTGGAAAAGGCCCCTCGCCTAGGTAAGCCCTCACCTCCTCCTCGGGTCGCCACGCCATCAGCACTTTGCCCACGCCCGAACAGTGCAAAGGAGCGACAGCCCCGACCTGCGTAAACATCCGCATGAGTTGACTGGCCTCGGCCTGATAGACGTACACCGCCTGACGCCCCCGCAAGGCGGCCAGGTTGACCGTCTCGTTCAGGGTCGCCACCAGCCCCGGCACTTCCAGTTGGGCCGCACCCAGCAGCGAGTTGCGTGCACTGAAAGCCGCTCCGACCTGATAGGCCCGCAGCCCGACGCGGAACAGGCCACTGCGCTCCTCCCACTCGGCATAGCCCTGTTGCCGCAAGGTTTCGAGCAGGCGGTAGGTCGTGCTGGCCGAGAGTCCGGCCCGCCGCGCCACCTCGGTCAGCGTGCCTTCGCCCAGTTCCGCCAGCGACGACAGCACCAGCAGCCCGCGCTCCAGCGTCCTGACACTGCCCGCTTCGGCGCTGCGGCTGCGTCCGGTCTTGTGCCTGGGTGCTGCGGCGTCCGGCGACACGGGTTTCTCAGCCATGCTTTTTCCCCCACATAGACATGACTACAGGAAAAACGGTAGGAGACGGCACCCGCCTATTTTAGCAGGTGAAATAGATTTTCAATTCTTAGGCGAACAAAGCGAGCAGATGGACGGGTGCCACCTGCCCGAATTCGTTACATCTCAGCGGTATTCGACGCTGATGACCTTGAAGGTCACGTCTCCCTTGGGGCCAGCCCAGACGGCCTGCTCTCCGGCCTGTTTGCCAAGCAGGGCCTGGCCCATCGGGCTGGTGTCGCTGATTTTGCCCTTGAGGACATCCACCTCGAAGCTGCCCACGATTTCCAGGGTGCGCTGCTTGCCGCCCGCGTCCTCGACCACCACCGTCGCTCCCACTCCCACGGCGCTGGTGTCGATTTCGTCGTCATTCATGATCTGGGCGCGTTCAAGCTGCGCCTCGATTTCGGCAATCTTGGCCTCGTTCTCGCTCTGCTGCATCCGGGCCTCGTCGTAGGCCGCACTTTCACGCAAGTCGCCGTCCTCAATGGCCTTGCCCATGTACTCGCTGATCTGCTCGCGGCGGGTGGTCTTGAGGTACTGCAACTGCTCTTCGAGTCGTTCCTTGCCCTGACGGGTCATACGTACAGCTTCCTGGGTCATAACGACAGAGTATAAGGCAAGCGGGCGAGAAAGGCTCACCTCTACGGATACTGAACCCTGACCCCAGATCTCAGTGACGCTGGGTCTGGGTCAGCATCAGCCGCAGTTCGTGGGGACTGGTGGCCGCCGCCAGCGCACTTTCGAGCGTGATGACCTCGGCGCGGTACAGCTCGGCCAGATGCTGGTCGAAGGTGTGCATCCCGCGAATGTCGTCTTCCATCAGGGCGTCCTTGATGAGGGGGGTGCGTTCCTCGTCCTTGATGTATTCCTGGACCAGGGGCGTGCCCACCAGCACCTCGGTCGCCAGCACCCGGCCCACGCCGTCGGCACGCAGCAGCAGCCGCTGACTCACGATGCCGCCCAGACATCCGGCCAACTGGTGACGCACCTGCTCGCGCTCGTGCGGCGCGAAGAAATCCACGATGCGGTTGACGGTTCTGACCGCGTCCTGGGTGTGCAGGGTGCTGATGACCAGATGCCCGGTCTGGGCCGCCGACAGCGCCGCCTCCACCGTTTCCTGGTCGCGCATTTCGCCCACCACGATCACGTCCGGATCCTGGCGCATGGCGTGCTTGAGGGCGGTGGCGAAGTTGCGGGTGTCGTGGCCCACCTCGCGCTGCACCACCAGACTGCGGCGGTTGCGGTGCAGAATCTCGATGGGGTCTTCGATGGTCAGGATGTTGTAGGAGTAGGTGCGGTTGAGGTAGTCAATTAGGCTCGCCACGCTGGTGCTCTTGCCGCTGCCGGTCGGCCCGGTGACCAGCACCAGACCGCGTGGCAGGGCGGCAAACTGCTCCATCACGTCACGCGGCAGGCCCAGCGCCTCGAAGCCGGGAATCGTGTCGCTGACCACCCGCAGCACCAGCCCCACCGCGCCGCGTTGCCGGAACACGTTGCAGCGGAAACGGCCCAGGCCCGGCACGCTGTAGGCCACGTCCAGTTCGTGCTGGTACTCGAAATCCTCGAGTTGCTCAGGACTCAGCACCTGCTGGGCCAGCGCCAGCGTATCGGCGGGGGTCAGGCCCTCGGTGCCGAAGGGCACGAGCTTGCCGTCCACCCGGCCCATCGGCGGGCTGCCCGCCTGAAGGTGAATGTCCGACGCACGGTGGCCCACCAACTCGCGCAGCAGCGTATCCAGGGTCATGGGGTCTGTTCTCCGGACACTATGTCGAGCGGCATGTTGTCGATCAGGCGCACGCCAAACAGCCGCGCCGCCACCAGCACGCGGTTGAGGGGATGCTCGCTCAGGGTTTCCGGTTCCAGCAGGTCGGGGCCGACCACGGCCAGATAGCCGAGTTCCAGTTCCGGTTCCTGGGCCAGCACGTCCAGTCCGGCCTGCCTCAGTGCCGCCGTCCGGCGCTCTCCGTCCGCGTAAGCCGCCTGCACCGCCCGCAGCGCCCGCGACAGCACCGTGGCCCGCTCCCGCTGCTCGTCCGACAGGTAGGTGTTGCGGCTGCTCAGGGCCAGGCCCGCTGCTCCTTCTTCGGCGCGCACCGTCGGCACACCCACGACCTGCACAGGGACGTTCAGGTCGGCCACCAGCCGCCGAATGACGGCGAGTTGCTGCCAGTCCTTTTCCCCGAAGTAGGCCCGCTCCGGCTGCACCACGTTCAGCAGCTTGAGCACCACCGTCGCCACGCCGGTGAAATGTCCGGGCCGCGCCGCACCGTCGAGGGGTTCGCTGACCCCGCTGACCTCCACGCGGGTACTGAATCCGGCGGGATACATCGCGCTCGCATCGGGGTGAAAGACAAAATCGGCTCCCGCCGCGCCCGCCACACCCAGGTCACGCTCCAGGTCACGCGGATACTTGGCGAGGTCTTCGGTGGGGCCGAACTGCATCGGGTTGACGAACACGCTGACCACCACCACGTCGCACTCGGCACGGGCGCGGCGAATCAGCGTGGCGTGCCCCTCGTGCAGGTAGCCCATTGTGGGCACCAGCCCCACCCGGCCCCTGCCGACCAGCGCCGCCCGCACCTCCCCGGGTGTGGTCAGCACCTGCACTTCAGGCACGGCGGCCATCCAGTCCCAGGGCCGACACGGCGGTGTCGAGCAGCCACGAAATCACCGAAAGCACGATGGCCCCGATAAAGGCCGCGCCGAACCCGGTCACATCAAGGGCAGTCAGCTGGGCGACCAGCCACAGCACCGCCGCGTTGACGACCAGGGTGAACAGGCCCAGCGTCAGCACGTTGATGGGCAGCGAGAGCAGCAGCAGCACCGGGCGAATCAGGGCGTTGACGATACCCATGACCAGGGCCGCCACCACCACGCTCACGACATCGGTGCCGGGCGCGAACGTCACTCCGTTGTAGACCTGGGCCAGCAGATAGAGGGCCAGGGCATTGACCAGCAGGCGAAGAAGAAATCCCATGCCCGACAGTTTAGGGCAGCCGCACCGACTTCTGGGACGACGGCGGAACCCGACTTTGCAGACGCTTTATACTGCGCTTCATGTTCCGCGCCGCCCCTGCCCCCACCCTCCTGACCCTGTGCCTGACCGGGAGTCTCCTGAGCGGTTGCGCCCGCACCACCGACAACTTCACGCCCCGCATCGTGGTGGGCGGCTCCGAGGGCGGCACGGTGGCGCAGAGTGCCCAGGCCGCCGTGCGCGGCTACGTGCTGGACGACGTGGGCGTGCAGCAAATCACGGTGGACGGCCAACCCGTTCAGATCGAAGGCAGTTCCAAAATCGCGAACTTCAAGTTTCAGCCCCAGGCCAAGACCGGCAAGGCGCAGTACACCATCAAGGCGACCGACGTGGCCGGGCACACGGGCGTCCTGACGGTCAATGTCATCGTGGACGCCACGCCGCCGCAGCTCAAGGTCACGTCCTTTACCCGCTCGCGCAACCTTATCCGCGTGGCCGGGGTCGCCACCGACAACAACCGCGTGACTCAGATTCTGATCGACGGCAACCGCCTCAACATCTCGCCGGGACAAAGGGTCGAGTTCTACGCCGAAACCACGGGCATCTACGCCGACCTTGAAGCCTTCGACGCCGCAGGCAACAAGACCAAGGTGCGGGCGCAGTACTGAGGCGGGCGGGCAAAGCAAATCTGCCTAAGCTCAGCCGCTGCTTACCGTCCAGCAGCTATGAAAACAGCGCACGAAGCGTAAGGCAGGGAGCGGCTTCATCTGCCGCCCCCCAACCCGTTTATCTAGACTCCTCCTCCAGCCGCAGCACATCTCCGAACGGGAAGCCCTCGTCTTCCAGGCCACCGGGCGGCACCACCCACAGCGTCGAGACCTTGGGGGCCTGCTCGGGAAAGTCGCCGTAGCCGTCGGTGAGGTAGATCAGCACGTCCGGCTCGTGCTTGTCCAGCAGCTCGAAAATGGGGCGGAAGTCGGTGCCGCCGCCGCCCTGCGGGTCGGGAATGGCGTCGCCGGGGCGCAGTTCAAAGGGGCCGTAGGCTTCGGTGTCGGCGTAGTACAGCACGGCCTTGACATGCGGGTACGCGCCCAGCACGCCCTGCACCTCGCCTACCAGCGCCCTCACCGCGTCGTCGTCCACGCTGCCGGAGGTATCCACGGCCACCAGCGCGGTCAGCGATTCATCGTCCAGGGCTTCGAGGTACAGGCCGCGCCCCACGAAACGGCGGTCAAAGCCGCCAAAATCCACTGGCGTGCGTGCCAGAAAGCGCCAGAGCTGCGCCCGCCAGTCCAGCCGGGCCGGGGCCAGCCGCTGCAGTTCGCGGTGTGCGCCTAGGGGGTCGTGGCCCTGACCGCCGCTCATGGCGTCCACGCTGCGGGCCTGGGCCAGCGCCTGCTGCCACTCGCGGGCCACGTCACGGCCATTTTTGCCCTGCTTGGGCGGCGCGTCGCTGGGCGGGCCGTCCAGCAGGTCGTCACCCTCGTCGCTGTCGCCGTCGTCCGCCTGTCCGTCTATGGCGGTGTAGACCTCTTCCACGCTCAGGCGTTCCAGATGTTCGTCGCGGTTGAAGCTCGGCGGCGTGGGCAAGCCCGCCGAAGCCACCATGCCGTTCACGATCAGGTCGGCGGCCTTGTTCCAGCGCTTTTTCTCGCGTGGCCCGCGCCGCTCCACGTGCGAGAGGGCCGCGTGCAAGACCTGATGCAGCAGCAGGCTGTCCAGTACGTCCGATGGCAGGCTGGCGGCAACTTCGGGGTTCACATACACCCGTTCACCGTCCGTACCTGCGCCCACCACTTCCCGCGAGGGCACGAATTCGGCGTGCAGCAGCAGCGTGGCAAAAAACGCCGACTTGCCGCGCAGCCGCAACCGCGAGCCGGAGATGAGGCGCTGGAATTCGGGGGTGACGGGGGGGGTCATGCGCCTCCCGTAGACGGTTGATGGTTGATGGTTGATGGAAAAAAGAGTCGACCATCAACCGTCAACCATTTACCATCAACATTCACGCCCCCTCCGACAGCGCCAGCGTCCCCTGTACCAGCTCGGCCAGCCTGGGGTCGCGGGCCAGCAGCCCGGCCAGTTCACCCAGTTGCCCGATGGCCTGGAATTTGCTCACCAGCGTGGCGACATACAGTTGCAGCCACTCGGGGCCAGCGGTTTCGCCGAGCCACTGGAAGGCGTGGTATGCCTCGTCGGCGTTCGCAGCACGGGCGGCCAGCCCTACCACCGCCGCGTAGCGCACGCTGGGTTCATCGGGCAGCTTGAGGCCCGTGCCGTGGCCGCTCAGCACGTCGCCCAGGTCGGGCAGTTGCTCGAACAGGCGCACGAAGGCGCTGAACTCGGCCCCGGCGGCCTCCCCAATGGCGGGCGAGGTGTCCAGCCCGGCGCGGTGAAGCTGCGAGGCCATTTCCCAGGCGCGGGGGCTGGGCCAGGCGGGTTGCGTGGTGTCCAGGCGGTGCAGCAGTTCGGGCCGGAAGGTCAGGAAGGCGATGACGTGCTCGTGCAGTCCTCGCCCCAGCGCATACCCTCGCCACGAATCGAAGTCGGGGCGCACGGTCAGGTGCAGAAAGCGGTTCGCCAGCGGCGCGGGCATGTCGAACACGCTGGCGCGGTCTTCCTTGCGGTTGCCTGCCGCCCACACGAACCAGCCGTCGGGCAGTTCGTAGCTGCCAACCTTACGATCCAGGATGAGTTGCTGCGCCATGCCTTGCATGGTGGGCGGGGCCATGTTCACCTCATCCAAAAAGAGGATGCCCTGGCCGCTGCGTGGCAAAAATTCGGGCGGATACCACTTGCTCACGCCGCTGCCCTGGCCGTCGGCTTCGGGGACGGGCAGGCCGCGCAGGTCGGTGGGGGCCAGTTGCGAGAGGCGCACGTCTACAAAGTCCAGGCCGTGCGCGGCGGCAATCTGCGCCACCACGCTGCTTTTGCCCACGCCGGGCGGCCCCCAGATCATGGTGGCAATTTTCAGCTCTCCGCGCACCAGCGCCGAGAGATACGTTTCGAGTTCATGCGGGGTGTAGGTCATGACAGGCTCCAGAGAATGAACGTACAACAGGGGAAGTGGGCACGCGCCCGCAAATGAAAATCCCCCCTGACCAAGCAGGAGGGACCTTTCTCACACAGAGGCCGCTCAGAGCTTCTTCTTGCCGTCCTGGGTGTCCTGCTTGGTGGTGTCGGCGCCCGTGCGCAGGTCGAACGCCCAGCTCTTGGCCTTGGCATCGACTTCTTCCTTGGTCTGCTGCGCCTTGTCCTGGGCCTTGTCCACAGCCTTGGCGGCGTCCTGCTTGACTTCAGCGGCCTTGTCCTGCGCGGCGTCGGCGGCCTTGGCTGCGCCCGCCTTCACGTCCTGAGCAACGTCTTGGGCCTTGTCTTTGGCGGCATCCACTGCTTTGGCGGCGTCTTGCTTGACATCCGCTGCTTTGTCCTTGGCGGCGTCCACGGCCTTGGCGGCATCCTGCTTCAGATCGGCGGCTTTGTCCTGGGCAGCGTCGGCAGCCTTGGACGCCCCAGCCTTCACGTCCTGAGCGACATCCTGGGCCTTGTCTTTGACGTCGTCGGCAACCTTGGCAGCGTCTTTTTGCAGATCCTGGGCCTTGTCCTTGGCGGCGTCAGCGAGGTCGCTGGCCTTGTCCTTGGCCTGGTCGAGCAGCTTGGCGGCGTCTTCCTTGAGGTCGGCGGCCTTGTCAGCCACGACGGCGCCAGCGTTCTGGGCGGCGTCCTTGGTCTTCTCCCAGCCCTTGGTCACGCTGCTGCCCACGTCCTGGGCGGCGTCCTTGAGGCCCAGTTCGGCAAGTTTGGCATCCAGAGCCTTACGGTTTTGCTCACGGCTCAGGTAGTAGGCTCCTGCACCGACCAGGGCACCGAGAACGAGCAGACGCTTCAGGGGAAAGTGGTGTTCATCGCGTTCAAACATGAGAAGGATCTTACGCCTCCGCTCTCATAAAAGGATGAGGCTCTATTAGGAAAGGCTTTGTCCTGCTTATTGCGGCTGCTCGTGAAGGGCGGCCCGCTGGAATCAGGCCCTAGACTGGAGGAGTGACCGTGCCCGCTCTCACGCCTTCGCCAGACCCGGCCCCCACCAGACAGGCCGCGCTGTACGCCGACCCCGCTGCCCACTCGCTGTCGCCGCGAATGCACCGGGCGGCTTTTGCCTGGGCCGGACTACCCGGCGATTACGTTGCCCTGCGGGTGAGGGCCAGCGAACTGCCCGAGCGGCTGGCCGCCCTGCGGCATTCCGACCTGATGGGCGTCAACCTGAGCCTGCCCCACAAGGAAGCTGCCTTGCCACTGCTGGACGACCTGACCGACGCGGCCCGCCGTATCGGTGCGGTGAATACGGTGGTTCACACCCAGGGCCACCTGCTCGGCGACAACAGTGACGCCCCCGGCCTGCTGGCGGCCCTGGCCGACGCCAACCTGCTGGGACACGGGGGGCCAGTGGTGGTCCTCGGTGCGGGCGGCGCGGCGCGGGCGGCGGTGTACACGGCCCTGGTCAGCCTGAAGCGCGACGTGTACATCGTGAACCGCACGCGGGAACGGGCCGAGAACCTCGCCCGCCAGTGGCCTCTCCCCGATGCCCGTCTCCGGGTACAGGCCGCCGGGGTGGATGAGGTGCCCTGGGAGAAGGTCGGCCTGGTCATCAACAGCAGCAGCGCCGGACTGGACGCCCCCGAGCAGTCGCCGCTGCCGGACTTCGATTTCGGGCGGCTGCCTCCCCAGGCCGGGGTCTACGACATGGTCTACCGCCCCACCGAAACCCGGCTGATGCGTGAGGCCCGCGCTGCCGGACGACGGGCCGAAAACGGGCTGGGCATGCTGGCCCATCAGGCACGGCTGGCCTTCCTGGCCTGGACGGGGGTAGACGTTCCCGCTGGAGTCTTTGCAGGGGCGGCGCAGGGAGACACGGCCCTGTGACCCCACCTGCTCCTCCCCAGCCCAGCCACCCTGGACAGAAGCTCTCCGACGTCATGCGCCCCTGGCGGCCCTGGTTTCCCCTGCTGGTTCTCGGCGTGGTGCTGTCGTTTTCGCTGGTGGCGGCGGCCCTGGTCTCCCGGCTGATTTACGGGCAGCAGCAGGCCCGCTTCAACCGTGAAATTTCGGCCCACACCTCGGCACTCACGGGCCGCATTCAGACCTTCGGCCACCTGCTTCAGGCCAGCCGCGCCTTCTGGGTGTCGCAATCGGTGCCCCCCACCCCTGCCACTTTCCGGGCCTTTACCTCCGGCCTGGAACTCGAAACGCGCTATCCGGACGTGCAGGCGCTGGGCTTCGTCCGCTGGGGTGAAAAGCAGGCGCTGCCCTCACTGAGCGTCACGAGTGCTTCGCAGCCGGTCAACACCTATCCGGTGAGCACCGAGCAGCCTTACCGGGCCGTGATTCAGTTCATCGCGCCCCCCAACGAGACCAACGTCAAGGCCCTGGGCTTCGACATGTACAGCGAGTCTCACCGCCGTCAGGCCATCGAGTCGGCGCGGCTTCACGGCGACCTGCGGATCACCGACCCCGTCCCCCTGGTCCAGAAAGACGCCAGCGGGCAGCCGAAAAGGGGTTTTCTGGTGTTCCTGCCGGTCCGTCGCTCGGCTGGCCCGGTGGTGTCCACGCTGGAAGCCGGAACACTTGAGGGCTTCATCTACCTCGCCATCGAGGCGCAGTCGTTCATCAAGTCGCTTGACGCCAGCTACGGGCGTGACCTGCTCGCTTCGCGAATCACGCTGGGCGGGCAGCCCCTCGGAGACGGCGCGCCCCTCGCCAACGGCAAGTTGCAAAAGCCCATGCAACTCGCCGGGCAAACCTGGCAGGTCACTTACGCCCCGCCGCGCAGCTTCGCCAGCGAGCCGCTCAACTGGCTTTCGCCCCTAATTGCGCTGCTGGGCTTCCTCGCCTCGGGCGTGGCCTTCGACCTGCTGCGCCGTCAGACCCAGGCCCTCGAATTTGCCGAGGCCGCCAACCACGACCTGACCACCTTGCAGCAGCGCCAGCAACGGGCCAGGGCCGAATTCGAAGCCATCTTTCAGGCCATGCAGGACGCGGCGGCCTTTACCGACGAGCAGGGCCGGGTGCGGCTGGTCAACCGCGCCATGACCGAGCAGTTCCGCACGCCCATGAGCGAACTGGTCGGTCATCCGCTGACCCTGCTGCATCTGGACCGCCGCCTGGACGACCGCAGCATTTTCCAGGCGCTCACCACGCCCTACCAGCGCAGCGACGGCAGCCGCTTTTACGGCGAGGCGCAGCGCAACGAGGTCAAGGACGCGCACGGGGAACTGCTGGGGCACCTGGAGGTCATCCGGGACGTGTCCGAGCGGGTGAGCGCCGACCAGGCCCTGCGCGACGAGGAACGGCGCTCGCGGGCGATTCTGGACGCCATTCCTCACATGGTGTGGGTCAGTCACCCGGCAGGCAACGTCACCTACGTCAACACCCAGTACGACCAGCGCCTGCGTGACCTTCAGGTGCCTCAGCAGATGGAGCCGCAAGACCGCGAAATCTACGCGAACATGTGGCAAAGCGCCTACATCGAGTCGCGCAGTGCCCACTGCACCGTGCGCATCCGGGTTCTGACCGAAGACACGGAAGAAACGCAACTCCGCTGGTTCGAAGTGCGGGTCGCGCCCCTGCTCGACGAGGAGGGGCAGGCTGTGGAATGGGTCGCCAGTGCCACCGACATTCACGACCGTCTGCTGGCCGAGCAGAGTGCCCAGAACAGCGAGGCCCGTTACCGGGGTGTGGTGGAAGGCATGCCGCAAATTGTCTGGCTGGCCGACCGGGAAGGTCAGACGACCTATTTCAACCAGCGCTGGGAAGAGTATGTCGGGGACGAAGCCGGACGCGCCCTGCTTCCCACCCTGCACCCCGACGACCGTGACGACTACCGGGCCCGCTGGGAAGCGGCGCTGCGGGGGGGCCACCCGTTCGAGGCCGAACACCGCCTGCGCCACCACAGCGGCGAGTACCGCAACTTCGTGACGCGGGGCCTGCCGATACGCGGGCCGGACGGTGAGGTGCTGGAATGGGTCGGCACCATGACCGACGTGGACGACAGCGTCTATGCCGAGAACGCGGCCCGGCTGCTGGTGGACGTGACCGAGGCGATGATGATGACCCGCCCGGCAGCCTCGTCAGGACTGTCTGTCCAGAGGTACGACGCGGTGCTGCGCCTGCTTATCTCGCGGCTGATGGAAGCGGCGTCGTTGTGGGTCACCATGCCCGAAGAGTGGGAGGCGCAGGCCGAAATCGACCCCGACGCCGTACCCACCGAGCTGCCAAAGCTGCAGCCGCTGGTGGCTGCTGCCGACAATCCCAATTGGGACTTGCCGCACATCAGTCAGATGATCGAGCAGCTCGCCCAGTACGCCGCACTGACCAGAGAGCCGAAATATCTGATGGCACACCCGCTGCTGCACGCTGTCGAAGCCTCGGGGGGCGTGCTGTATCCGCTGATCGGGGCGGACGGTGTCCTGCGCGGCGTCCTGGGTCTGGCCCACCGCCACCCGCTGCACGACCGCGACCACGAACTGATTGCCGAACTCGCCTCGCGCCTGACCACCGCGCTCGAAACCGACGCCCTGCGTGAACGGGCCGACAACGCCCAGCAGGAACTGCGCCAGCTCAACCAGTCGCTGGAAGAACGGGTGCAGCGCCGCACCCTGGAACTCGAAGAAGCCAACCGTGAACTCGAAGCCTTCAGCTATTCGGTCAGCCACGACCTGCGGACTCCGCTGCGGCATATCGTGGGCTTTGGCGACCTGCTGCGCAAGGAAATGCAGAGCACCATCACCCCCAAGGGCGAACGCTATCTGGGCGTCATGACCGAGGCGGCGGGGCGCATGAGCGGGCTGATCGACTCGCTGCTCGAATTTTCGCGCATGGGCCGACAGCCGCTGCGGGCCGTTCCCGTCGAACTCGGGCCACTGGTCGAGCGCGTCTGGCACACGCTGGAACCTGACCGCCAGGGCCGCGAGGTTCACCTCGAACTTCATGCGCTGCCCACCGTGCAGGCTGACCCCGCACTGCTCGAACTGGTCTTTCAGAACCTGCTGTCCAACGCCATCAAGTACAGCCGCACCCGCGAGGTGGCGCAGGTCGAGGTGGCGGGCGTGGTCAGCGGCGGTATGGTGCAGGTCTCGGTGCGCGACAACGGTGTGGGCTTCGATCCCAAATACACCGATAAACTGTTCGGCGTGTTTCAACGTCTACATCGCGCCGAGGATTTTGACGGCATCGGAATCGGACTGGCGAACGTGCGCCGTATCGTCTTGCGGCATGGCGGACAGGTCAGCGGAGCGTCGGTGCCTGGAGAGGGCGCGACGTTTACGGTCAGCCTGCCCCTGCACCCGGAGAAAGACTCGTGAGCGCCGGATTTGCCTTGACCAAGCCACTGCGGATTCTGCATCTGGAGGACAGCGAACTCGACCACGAACTGGTTAGCATCACGGTTGAGGGTGACCTGGGCAGCGAAGTGAAGGTCACGCGGGTCGAGGATGAAGCGGGCTTTCTGGCGGCGCTGGAAGAAGCCGCCCCCGACATCATTCTCAGCGACTATGCCCTGCCCGGTTACGACGGCCTGAGCGCCTTTCACGCCGCGCACGCCCGCTCCCCCAACGTGCCGTTCATCATCGTGACCGGGGCGATGGGCGAAGAAGTCGCGGTGGATACGCTGCGACAGGGCGTGACCGACTACATCCTCAAGCAGCGCCTGGAGCGCCTGGCCCCCGCCATTACGCGCGCCCTGGCCGAAGCCGACGCCCGGCTCTCGCGGGAGCGGGCCGAACAGGAAGTGCGTGACCTCAACGCCAGTCTTCAGGCGAGGTTGCAGGAAGTCGAGCGGCTGCGCGGCACCACCGAGCGCCAAAACCAGCGTCTGGCCGTGCAGGCCCGCCAACTCGAAGAAGCCCTCAACCTGCAAAAGACCTTCCTGGCGGAAACCAGCCACGAACTGCGTACCCCGCTGACCGCGCTGCTGGGCTACCTGCGGCGCGCCGAGCGGGAAACGGGCGGCTCGCAGGTCTTGCAAGACGCCCAGCGGGTCGCGGAAAACATGACGCGGCTGGTCAACGACCTGCTGCAACTTTCACGCGGCGAACTGGTCAAGAGCATCGAAATGCACTTCGTCAATCTGGGCAACGTGCTGCGGCAGGTCGGGCGCGACTACGGCGTGCAGGCCGACGTGCCCGACTGCGAAATCGTGGGTGACCCCGGACGGCTGACCCAGGTTTTCGCCAATCTGGTCAGCAACGGCATCCGCGTGAGCGGCGGCCCCGACAAGGTGAGGCTGGAATTGCACGAGCGGCCCGGCGAGGTCGAAGTGCTGGTCATCGACCACGGCCCCGGCGTGCCCGACGACATCAAACCGCGCATTTTCGACAAGTTCTACCGGGGCAAGGAGGCAGGGTCGGCGGGCCTGGGCCTCACCATCGCCCAGCAGGTCGTCACGGCCCATGCCGGAGCGCTGGACGTGCTCGACACGCCCGGCGGCGGCGCGACCTTCCGGGTTCGCCTGCCCCTCCCCGACGATGAGGGAGACGAAGACTTCGCCTGAGTGACGTGGGGGGCCGCCTGTCTTCTCCGACCCGGTTGTGTTGCGCGGCTTCCCGCTATCCTCACTCCATGAGTGCGAACAAAAAGACCCTCCACGTCACCTGGCTCGGTGAGCAGCGGTACCTCGGCGTCAGCGAAAGCGGGCACCAACTTCTGATTGACAACAGCCCCGTCAAGGTCGGCGTGTCGCCCATGGAAGCCCTGTTGGGGGCGCTGGCGACCTGCACCGCCTACGACGTGGTCGAAATCATGAAAAAGCGCCGCACGCCCCTGAGCCGCTACCGCATTGAGGTCGAGGGGGAACGGGCCGATACCGACCCCAAGCGGTATGTCCGCATCACCGTGCGCCACATCGCGGCGGGCGAGGGCATCACCGCCGAGGCGCTGGAGAAGGCCGCGCACCTCAGCCACGAGAAATACTGCTCGGTGGCGGCCTCGCTGAACAGCGAAATCGTAGTGGAAACGGCGCTGGACAGCGAAGCATGACGCCGACCCGTTACCGCGTCCTCTCTCCACGCCAGGTGGCGGGCGGCAAGCAGGTCAGCGTGTTCGCCGAGGCGACAGGCGACCTACAAGCCCAGGCAGCGGCAGCGGGCACGCCCCTGAGCGTCTTTATCGAAGAGGCGTCTATGACCGAGGTGCGTCTGCGCGCCTTTACTCCCCAGCGCGAGAAGGGCGAAAGCGACTCGGCGACGGTGGCGGCGCTGGCCTCGCTTCAAGCGGCGGGTGGCCTGAGCGACCTGGTCGAAGTCCAGACTGGAGCAGCCGTCACCTCTGCCCAGTGGTGCGGCGGCGAGTGGCTGCTCAACCAGGGCAGCCCGCAGGTAGAGGCTGTCGAACGGCTAGACCTCCCCGACCCGCTGGGATCAAACCCGAGCGCCGCCCACCGCGCCAGCACAGGCCGCCCCAACCTGCTGCTGGAAGTGGACGATCTGAATGGGTTGCAGAATTTTCAACCCGACGCCGAGCGGATTTCCGCCCTTGGGCGAGCCACTAATACGACTGGACTGGTGCTGTACTGCCGCGCCGCGCCTGCCGAACTGGGCCGCGCCGACCTGAGTTTTCGGGCGTTCGGGCCGCTCAAGGGCTTTCTGGAAGACGCCGCCAGCAGCAACATGTGCGCCTGTCTGGTGGCAGTGCTGGGCGAACGGGGCCTGTGGCCCGAAGACAGCTTTGTGCTGAGGGCCGCGCAGCTTCAGCCGGGGCAGCCCAGCCTTCTGACCGCCCAGTTCTCGCAGCCGGGCGAGGCCGTGTGGGTGGGGGGCCGGGCCGAAGTGGTCAGGGAGAGCCAGTCGTAGTACGCCCCACCCTCACCTGATATGGGGCTGGGCTTTCCTCTGCACATCGGGGAAAAGCGCGCGAATGCCCTCTGCTTCGCAGCTTGGCATGTCCGCGCCGCCCAGCCCCGTTTTTTCTTCCGCTCCCCGCGCTGAAAGCGGGCCTCCGAAGCGGTTCTATCGGCCCTGCGCGGTTCGCTCTGCTCGGAGAAACAGTTTGAGTATCCAAACTGTTCTCCGAAGCCGTATGACTCAATTCGCCAGAGTTAATGCTGCGTGACTGCCTCCCCGCCCACTTCCAGCTTTTCAATCACGCTGGCCGGAGCCTCAAAGTCATAGCTTTCCACTTCCGGATTCTCGGCCTTGACCTTGCCCTTAACGATAAACGCTTCGCCCTCAGTCCCCTCTTTCAGGCTCAGTGCATTGGCTCTGAGCTTGGTGACTTTGCCGCGTACCAGGCTTTCGCCTTCCCCGCCCTTGGTTCGGATATCACCATGCACCGTGATGCGACCGAAGGGCTTAGAAAGCTGCACGCCGATGCCGCCGTCGCCCTAGGTGGTGATGCTCTCGAATTCGGCTTCTTTCAGGCTGCCGTCGTAGAGGTTGAAGCCGCGTGCGCCGATGCCGTGGGTTTCCAGGGGGGCTTGCACGCTCAGGTGGTCAATGGCACCGAAGTTCACGAAGCCGATCCCGCTGGGGCCGTGGGACGTGACCGCTGCCCGAGCTTCCCAGCGGTCCACCTTGCCCCAGTTGTCCAGCACCATGTCGTTGGGGCCGTAGGTGGTCACCGCGCCCTCATTCACCACCCCCCGCGCGTGAACGCCGGAGCCGACAAACACGCCGCCCGCAATCAGGTTGGAAATCCCCTGGGGAATCTGGCCCTGTGCGTGGATTTCGCCCGTGGTCAGGCGCACCAGTTCGATGCTCCCGCCTTCCGCCGTGGGCGCTTCGGCGGGGTCGACGTCTAAGGGAATGTACCAGCCGCCGAACACGAACACGCCGCTGCCCTTGAGGGGGTTTTCTTTGCTGCCGCCGCTGATGTTCTCGGCGCTCAGCGTCCACCGGCTGGCCCTGTTCTTGGACGCGTTGTAGACGCTGAAGCCACCCAGCAGCACTTCCACGCCAAATCCAGCGGGGCGGTGGGCCATCATGTGCGCGTCGGCCCGCTCTACATGAATGTTTTTCAACTTCAGGTCGCCGCTGAGGGCCTGAGCGCCTTCCAGATGAAAGCGCCCCACAGTGCGAACGTCGCTGATGTCCAGGGTACCGAGGGCTTTTTCCTCATCCAGCAGACCCAACGCCACTTGCGTTTCGTCAGCCACAATCCGCAGGTTGGCGACGCGGTGGTCGGCGTTCAGCATCAGCCCCGGCTGGCCTTCCTTGAAGTGCAGTTCTGCGCCAGCCTCACCCGTCAGCGTGGTGCCTCCAGGCAGTTTGATGCTGGACAGGCCCGTGATTCGGCCCTGAATACGAATGTCGCTCGCCTTGTTCTGGATGGCCTGCTCCAGACCCTTGGCGTCCTTTACAGTCACGCTGGTCATGCTTACCACTCGCCCCGGCGGTGATTGGTCGTCCAGCGGTACATGCCCAGAATGTTCATGTACTTCATGCTTTC
>NZ_JAUNHK010000192.1 GCF_030523985.1 Deinococcus sp. | reverse complement strand
TGCTCAGCACCCAGATGGTCGCCGAAGGAATCCCGAGTTCCAGGCACCACTGCAAGACCTCGTGCGCCTTGTCTGCGCCGAAAGAGTGGCCCATTTCGCGCTGCATTCCGGCGGCTTTGGCAAAGCGGCGGTTGCCGTCCAGAATCAGGCCCAGGTGATGGGGCATTTTGCCGTGTTCCTTCACTTCACGGGCTAGCTTCTGCTCGTAGCTCCACAGCAAGGCCCCCCGTGTCGCCGTGCGGAGCTGCTGAGCGGTACGGAGGGCCGATTTCAGGGAAGCCATATCGGCAAGGAGTGTAGCGCGGGGTCAGGGGAGCGGGCATCCGGCAAAAGGTGGAGGGCGGCACACGCCTCTTGACTCTTCCCCAGGGGCAGACCTCAGGCTGAAAGCACCTCCGGAGGTGCCTCGCCTATGACCCAAGTCCTGCTGACCATCAGCGCCTTTGCCAGCGCCACCCGCCTGAGCGTCAAGGCCCTGCGCCTGTACGACGAACTCGGACTGCTGCCACCCGCACGTGTGGACCTGTCGAGCGGCTACCGCTTCTACTCGTCCGCCCAGTTCGGTGACGCCCGCCTGATTGCCCGTCTCAGACAGCTGGGCCTGCCACTGAGTGACATTCGCACCGTTCTGGATGCTCCCCCCGCCCGCCGCGCCGAGGAAGTGCGGACCCACTGGGCACGTGTCCAGGCCGAACACGCCCGCCGCGAGGAACTCGCCCGCTATGTTCTCGCCACCCTGCAAGGAGATTCCCTTATGACCGCCTACACCGTCCAGACCCGCTTTGTGCCCAGTCAGCCCGTCGCTACCCTGACCCGCCGCGTGACCGCCGACGAGCTGCCCCAGACCATCGCCGCCGGAATGAGCGAACTGCACCGTCAGCTGGCCGCGCAGGAGGCTGCCCCCAGCGGCGCTCCGTTCGTCATCTTTCATGGTCAGGTCGACGCCGACAGCGACGGCCCGGTTGAGATCTGCCAGCCCTACACCGGAACCCTGGTCCCCGCTGGGGCGCTGACCCTGCGCGAAGAACCGGCGCACCACGAAGCTTTCACCCAGCTCACCAAGGCGCAGTTCGAGTTCCCCGGCATCCTGAGCGCCTACGACGCCACCGCCGCCTACGCCCAGAAACACGGCCAGACTGGGCCGCTCCGCTGCCGGGAGGTCTACCCCTATGACTGGGACAGCCTCGGCGCCGACGAGGTGGCGGGCGAGGTGGCCTGGCCGTACACGCCTGCCTGAAGCCGCAAAGACCCGAAACCAGAAGGAGAGGGGACCAGCCGGAATCTTCCGTCCTGGTCCTCTCCTTTCGGCTCTGGCTTGCTCTGCCCTGGCGAGCCTCAGCGGTACCTGAGCGCCTCCATCAGTTCGTCCACCATCTCTACCGTGTCGCCCCGCTCGGCGGCGGTGGCGACATGCGCTTCCAGATGCCCGCGCAGCACCACGTCCGACGCGCCGGAGAGTGCCCCCTGTACGGCCCGAATCTGACGCAGCACGTCCACGCAGTACACGTCCTCGGTGTCCAGCATTTTGACGATGCTCTCCAGGTGCCCCCGCGCAATGCTGAGGCGGTGGCGGGCGCGTTTGCGGGCCTCTTCGGGCATACAAAGGTGGTCGGATTGGGTGGGGCAGTGGTCAGGATGGGGTCCGGATTTGGTCATTTCAGTGTCTTCAGGAGGGCGCGGGCGTGGATGTTTTCGGCGTCCAGCTTGGGCAAAAGCCCAGCGGCGAACTGGCGCAGGTTGGCATTCTGGGTATGAGTTGGAACCAGCAGCAGAAGCTGGCGCAGTTGCTCATTCTGGGCAGGCAGCGAGGTCAGAAACCAGCGGTCATAGTCGCCGCCCTGTGGCCCCACGATGTCCATGATGCTGGACTGAGTACCGCCCCAGCTTTTCAGTTTGGCGAGACTGACGCTATATGTGGTTTTGGTTTGCGCGGCGAACGCTTTGACCTCAGGATTTTTGCTGCCATAGAAGGCAGAGTTGGCTATTCGCTGCCCCACTTCCAGATAGGCAGGCAGAGTCGCCAGAAAGATGCGGTCAAACTTTGCGCCCTGCGCGGCGCTGAGTTGCCCGTAGGCCGTCAGCGGGCGCGGAGGCTGAGCGGGCAGCGGCTCCCGCCCACCCGCCAGAGCCAGCGGAGAAAAGACGGTGCCAACCATCAAAAAGGCTAGAGCTGCTCGTTTCATCCTTCCCCCGAAAAAGGCAAAGGAGGCCCCAAACCGACCCCCTTAGACTTTTAGACCCTCAGCCCCGCTTACTTGACGGTCTTGAGCAGCGCTTTGTAGGTGTTAATTTCAGCCGT
>NZ_JAUNHK010000191.1 GCF_030523985.1 Deinococcus sp. | reverse complement strand
ACGCGCGGGGGGACGGCAGGGACTTCTGCCGACGGTACACCGGGCGACACCCTGGAATACTGCCTGAACTACACCAACCAGAGCGCTATCATGCTGAGCAGCATGACCCTGCGCGACAGCCTGACTGCTGGGCAGACCTTGCTGACCGGCGTGTACAGTGGAGAGACCCTCAGCCTGACACGCGGTGACGGCGCCGCCCAGCCGACGGCCAACTCGGGAAGTGCCACCACCGTCAGCACCACCCTGACCAATGTGGCGGCGGGGGAGACGGGCCAACTCTGCTTCCAGACGCAGATGGACAGGTAAATTCGACTGTCTGAACAGCTCGGTGTGGCGGGGAACGATGGGGAAATCTCGCCTCACCGTTCCCCGCCACTACGATTTTCGGGTGGCAGGAGTTCTGCCTCTGCTCTGGCGCGCTGTGATGCTGAACCGGACAAGTGTGCCGTGCCCAGGCAGCGTAGCCGCTAGACTGCCGGGCGATATGTCCGCGTTTCAGACTGCCGCCCAGCTTGCCCGCGCTGTACAGAGCGGCGAAACTTCTCCCCAGCAGCTTTTGCAAGAAGCCCAGGCCCGTGCCCAGGCGGTGAGCGACCTCGGTGCGCTCCTGAGCCTCAACGACCACGCCGCGCAACAGGCCGAAGCGGTGGCCCGGCGCGTGCAGGCCGGCGAAAACCTGCCGCTGGCAGGCGTGCCCATCGTCCTCAAGGACAACATCAACTTGACGGGCACGCGCACCACTTGCGCCAGCCGCATTCTGGAAAACTATGTCAGCCCTTACACCGCCACCGCCGCCCAACGGCTGTTGGATGCGGGCGCAGTGGTGCTCGGCAAGGCCAACATGGACGAATTCGCGATGGGGTCAAGTACCGAGAACAGCGCCTATCAGCCGACCCTCAACCCCTGGGACAGGGAGCGCGTGCCAGGCGGCAGCAGCGGCGGGAGCGCGGTGGCGGTGGCAGCAGGCATCACGCCAGTCAGTCTGGGCAGCGACACGGGCGGCTCGGTGCGCCAGCCAGCCGCGCTGTGCGGGGTGTACGGGTTCAAACCGACCTACGGGCGCGTCAGCCGCTACGGTCTGGTCGCCTACGCCAGCAGCCTCGACCAGATTGGCCCCTTTGCCCGCAGCGCCGAAGACCTCGCCCTGCTGATGAATGTCATCGCGGGCCACGACCCCCACGACGCCACCAGCCTGCACGCGCCGCCTCAGTTCGCGGTGGGCGGGGCGGAAACCCTGCGTGGCCTGCGCGTAGGCGTCATCCGCGAGTCGCTGGCGGGCAACACGGCGGGCGTGGAGGCGGCGCTGCAAAACACCCTGGACGCCCTGCGCGGGGCGGGCGCGGTGGTGGGCGAGGTCAGCCTGCCCGCCCTCCAGTACGCCATCGCGACCTATTACCTGATTGCAATGCCCGAAGCCAGCAGCAACCTGGCGCGGTTCGACGGCATGGTGTACGGCGTGCGCCAGCCTGCCGACGACGTGATCCGCAGCATGACCCTGACCCGCGAACGGGGCTTTGGCAAGGAAGTTCAGCGCCGCATCATGATCGGCACCTATGCGCTGTCCAGCGGCTACTACGACGCCTACTATTCCAAAGCGATGAAGGTCCGCCGCCTGATCGCCGACGAATTTGCAGAGGCTTTTGGGCAATACGACGTGCTGGTCACGCCCACCAGTCCCTTCCCGGCCTTCCGGCGCGGCGAAAAGACCAGCGACCCCCTCGCCATGTACGCCGCCGACGTGGACACCGTGGCGATCAATTTGGCGGGCCTCCCTGCGCTGAGCGTGCCCGCTGGTTTTGAAGAAGTGGAGGGCCAGCGCCTGCCCGTCGGCGTGCAGTTCATCGCTCCCGCGCTGGGCGACGAGCGGCTGATTGCTCTGGCGGGTGCCCTGGAAGCCATTGGCGCAGTGCAGATGGAAGTGCCCCAACCCTGAGTCGCGCCATCACGAAAGGGCCGGACGCACGCTGAGGTGTCCGGCCCTTTCCCTGTTCCTCTCTGCCTGGCTTATCCGCGAACCTTGAGGCGCACGTCCACGTTGCCCCGCGTCGCCACGCTGTAGGGGCAGACCTCGTGGGCGGCGTGCATCAGTGCTTCGGCCTGGGCTGTCTCAATACCAGGAAAATAGCCTTCGAGTTCCACGTCGAGCGCAAAGGCCAGTCCCGACTTTTGCAGGCCCACGCGGGCGGTGATGGTGGAGTCTGCGGGCAGTTCGACCTTCTGGCGGCGGGCCACCACGCCCAGTGCGCCCTGAAAGCAGGCGGCGTAGCCAGCGGCGAACAGTTGCTCGGGGTTGGTGCCGGGGCCGCCGTCGCCGCCCATCTCGGC